>DASQHA010000268.1:0-30560 GCA_035632335.1 Terriglobales bacterium | reverse complement strand
GTGCGCAACGGACCAACTCTGAGCTCATGGTTCTGTGCACGGCGCATCGCATTTCCGCCAGCGCCCAGGCGCCTCCGCTGCCGGCCACCCCTCAGCCCTATATGGACAAAGACAAATTTGACGGTCACAAGCCCTCCGGGGACAAGAAGTGAAAGGATGACCTGCGTAATCTGCACGCTCTAGTTCCGGCACGTAGAATGTGGGATGAGGACCAGTAGGGGGCCAGAAATACGATGCCCGAACTTTCCGTCGTAGTCATCGCCCAGGACAGCGAGCAGCGCGCTGTGCTGCAGGTGCTGGTGGACGGCACCAGCGTGGCGCGCGTGGTGCACACCTGCACCAGTTATCCGGCCGTGGTGACCGACCCGGTTCTGCGCCGAGTGCAGAGCGCCAGTCCGCAGGTGGTGCTGATCGACGTGCCCGCGGAAAATCCTACCCTGGCGTTGCGATCCATTGAACTGATCCATCAGGAAGTGAGGGACGCCGCCATATTTGCGGTGGGCAGCATGGCCCAGCCCCAGGTGATCGTGAGCGCCATGCGGTCCGGCGCGCGGGAATTCATCGAGCGGCCCACTACCACCACCGATCTGCTGGAAGCTTTCGTCCGGCTGACCACGGCGCAGCGGAAAGTGGTGCAGGAAGGACCGCGGGGAAAAGTTTTTACCGTGGTCAATGCCAAGGGCGGCAGCGGAGCCACCACCACGGCGGTCAACCTGGCCCTGGCGCTGCAATCGGCCCACGGCAACGTGGCGCTGGTGGACATCGCGCCCCTGGGACACACCTCCCTGCACTTGAACCTGAAGCCCCAGTTCAGCCTGGGCGACGCGATTCGCAATCTGCACCGGCTGGACAGTTCCCTGCTGGAAAGCTTTATGACCCGCCACACCGGCGGACTGCAGTTGCTGGCGGGCGCTAGTGTTCCAGTGGTTGTGGAGCCGGCAACGTCCGAGTTTGCCCGGTTGTTCGACTTACTGGTGGGTCATTTCCGTTACGTGGTGGTCGATGCCTCGTCGCGGGTGGACGCGACCACGCGGCTGGTCTGTAACCTTTCAGAAACCGTGCTGCTGGTGGCCCATGCCGATGTAGCATCGCTGTGGAGCGCCACCCGGATTCAGCAGTATCTGGGAGAAACCGGAAGCCGGGAGCGGGTGCGCCTGGTGCTGAACCGTTTCCGCAAGATCGCGGGTTTCAGTGAAGCCGATGCCGAGGCCGCCGCCGGAGCCAAGCTGCTGTGGAAGATTCCCAATCATTATTTCGCGGTGTCGGGCGCCATTGACCGCGGCGTCCCGCTCATGCAACAGGCCTTCAGCGAAATGGGCAAGAATTTTGCCGGGCTGGCGGCAGTCCTGACCGAGAACGACATTGACGTGAAGCGCAAGGCGTGGTCGCTGTTCAAGACAGTTTAGTAAACGCCGCAGCAGGCTGAGCTGGTGTTAGGGTAGAACGTATGGCGAATTTGCAGACCTTCGAGAGAACCGAGTACCAGCAGGTCAAGGCCGACCTGCATCGCAAGATCCTGGACCGCCTGGACCTGGAAAAGCTGGGGCGCACTCCCAGCGATACCGCCCGCGAAGAAGTTCTGCTGCTGATCCGGAACACGGTGAACAGCGAGGCTGTGCCGCTGAGCTTCGCCGAACGCGAACGCCTGGCGCGGGAGATTCTGGATGAGATCTTCGGCCTGGGCCCGCTCGAGCCCCTGCTCAAGGACCCGACCATTTCCGACATCCTGGTGAATCGTTATAACCGGGTCTATGTCGAGCGGGCGGGCAAACTCGAGGCCACGGGCCTGAGCTTCAAAGATGACGCCCACCTGATGCAGATTATCGACCGCATCGTCTCCCGTATTGGAAGGCGGGTCGATGAGTCCTCGCCCATGGTGGATGCGCGCCTGGCCGACGGCTCGCGTGTGAACGCCATCATTCCGCCCCTGGCCATCGACGGCCCCTGTCTTTCGATCCGGCGATTTGGCCGCGACCCGGTCACGGCCCGCAACATGATCGAGAACAAGAGCCTGACCGAGCCCATGCTGGAACTTTTGTCCGCCATGGTAAAAGGGCGGCTCAACTTCCTGATCTCGGGCGGAACCGGCGCCGGCAAAACCACGTTACTGAATGTCCTTTCGGGATATATTCCGAACTCAGACCGCATCGTTACCATTGAAGATGCGGCGGAATTGCAGTTGAAGCAGGAACACGTGGTCCGTCTGGAGACCCGGCCACCCAACATCGAAGGCAAGGGCGCGGTGCGGCAGCGGCAACTGGTCATCAACAGTCTGCGTATGCGTCCCGACCGCATCGTGGTGGGCGAGGTTCGCGGCGAAGAAGCCTTTGACATGTTGCAGGCCATGAATACCGGTCACGAGGGCTCGCTGACCACGGTGCACGCCAACACACCGCGAGACGCGCTGGCCCGCATCGAAAACATGTGCTCCATGGCCAATCTCAACATTCCGGAGCGGGCCATGCGGCATCAGATCGCGGCTGCGATCCACGCCGTGGTCCAGGTTTCACGCCTCTCTGACGGCACCCGCAAAGTGGTCACCGTGGCCGAGGTCACGGGCATGGAAGGCGAAGTCATCTGCATGCAGGACATTTTTGTGTTCGATCGCCAGGGCATCGACGAGGCGGGCAAAGTGCGTGGGGCGTTTCGCGCCACCGGGATCCGGCCGAAGTTCGCCGACCGCCTGGCTACCGCGGGATCCCGCTTGCGTCCCGCGTTGTTTGAATCGCGCATGGAGGTCTAGCGCTTTTTGAGTGGAGCAGCGCATCAGCGCTGCGGCAAGAGTCCGGCATAGCCGGGCGGCTTCAGCCTGAGGTACATTGAGCTCTTCCGGAACCGGTATGCGGTTCCCGACATCGTATGTTCATCCTGATTGCAATTGCGGTCTTCGTGGTGGTGGCGCTGGCGGTGTTTGTCATTGCGTCCCTGCTGGACGAACGCAGCTCGAAAGCGCGCCTGCTGCGCGAACGTCTTTCCACCGTGCAGAAGACGGCAGAGCGCGATCCCAGCCAGGAACTGGCGCTGCTGCGCGACGAAGTGATGAGCAAGATCCCGGCGCTCGATAACCTGCTGCGCCGCTCCGCCAGTATCTCGAATTTCCAGACCATGCTCGAACAGGCCGACGTCAAGAGCCGCGCCGGCAACGTGCTGCTGCTGTGCGTGCTCAGCGGAGTCGGACTGGGGCTCATCGTCCTGCTGTTCACCGGCTTTCCCCAGTTTGCCTGGCTGGGCCTGCTCCTCGGGGCATTTCTGCCCTACGCCTACGCCAACTACAAGCGGACCAAGCGCTTCCAGAAATTTGAGGAGATATTCCCCGAAGCCATCGACACCCTGGCCCGGGCGGTGCGCGCCGGTCATGCTTTCACCACCGCCCTGGAGTTGATCGCCAGCGAAATTTCGGAGCCGGTGGCGTCGGAATTCCGCAAGCTGTACGAAGAGCAGAAATTCGGCCTGCCGGTGCGCGATGCCCTGATCAACCTCACCGAACGCGTGCCCCTGGTTGACGTAAAGTTTTTCGTCACCGCGGTCATGTTGCAGCGCGAAACCGGCGGCAACCTGGCGGAAATCCTCGACAACCTGTCTTATGTGATCCGGGAACGGTTCAAGATCATGCGCCAGGTGCGGGTGCACACCGCGCAGGGTCGCATGACCATGATGCTGCTGATGGGGCTGCCGCCCGTCATCGTGGTGACCATGCAGGCCATGAACCCCAGTTTCATCCGGCCGCTGTTTGACGATCCCATTGGTCACGCTCTGATCGTGGTCGGCATCACCCTGCAGACGCTGGGCTATTTCGTGATTCGGAAGATTATTCAGATTCAGGTTTAAAGCATGGCTCTGGCACTGGCAATCATATTGTTTCTCACCATCGCCCTGGTGGTGTTCTCGTTCGGGGCGGCGGCCTACGCGCCTTTCTCGGTGCTGGGCTCGCGCCTGCGTGCCCTGGGCTGGCAGAAAACCGAGGCCAAGGAAAAGCCCGCTTTCAAGGATCGCCTGGAACAGGCGCTCGATCCCCTCAGCAAGGCTCTCCCGCTCTCGCCCAGTGAAGTTTCCCGAACCCGAAAATGGCTGATTCAGGCGGGCTATCGCGAGCCCCGCCATTTAACGATCTACGTGGGCGCCCGGGTGCTGCTGGGATTGGTCGGCATCCTGGCGGTGATCGCGGTCAAGGGCAATTTCGATCTGTTGTGGATGGTCGGAGTGGGTGGGATCGGCTTCTTCATCCCGCGCTTTATTCTGAAGCGCTTGATCCGCAGCCGGCAGCGGCGCATCACCCTGGCCTTGCCGGATGCGCTCGACCTTACCGTAATCTGCGTCGAGGTCGGACTGGCGCTGGATCAGGCCCTGATGCGGGTCGGCGAAGACTTGAAGCATGCCCATCCTGACCTGAGCGATGAGTTCCACCTGATCAATCTTGAGATGCGGGCAGGCAAACCGCGCGCAGAGGCACTGCGCAATCTGGTTGAGCGGACCGGGGTCGACGACGTGCGGGCGCTGGTGGCCACGCTGGTGCAGACCGACCGGTTCGGAACCAGCGTCAGCCAGGCCCTGCGCATCCATTCCGATTCGCTGCGCACCGAACGACGGCAACGCGCCGAAGAGCAGGCCGCAAAAACCACCATCAAGATGATCGTTCCACTGGTCTTGTTTGTTCTCCCCTCCATCATCTTCGTGACTCTGGGACCTGCCATCATCCAGCTGGTCCGCATCCTGGCGCCAGAGGCAGGACACTAAAAATGCTTTTGCTGCACGGCCCAGCCCAGGAGTTGTGATGTCGGCACCGCTTTCCACGGGATACGCCCTGAACCGAACGCGCCAGGCTTACCTGGCCCGGCATCTGCGCGTCGCCGACACTCACTGGTCCCGCTTTTGCGGATTGATGGGCACCGACTCCGCAAGCTTCCCCGCGGGACAAGGCCTGTGGATCGTGCCCTCGCGCGGGGTACACACATTCGCCATGCGCTTCCCGATTGACGTGATTTATCTGGATGGCGACAAGGTCGTGGTGCACATGGAAGAGAATCTGAAGCCGTGGCGGATGGCTCCGGTCCGGCTGCGCGCCGCTTCCGTTCTCGAGCTGCCGGGCAGCACTTTGAGTGCGACTCATACGGCTATCGGAGACGAGATTGAGATTTCTATGGGACAGGCGGGCCAAGAGTGAACGACGCTCCCAACTTTCTGATCGAATGGCCGTCGCGATGGGACGAGTTCTTCACCGCCATCGGCCCGGCTCTGGGCAAGTCGCCCAAGCGCCTGGCGGGGGAGGCCCAGGCTGGCCTGTTTCCCTGGTGGGGGATACTTCTTTCGTGGGCACTGGAGTTGCTGTTGCTGGTCGCGGTCATCGTGGTGCCGGCGAAACTGGCCAGCATGCAGCCCTATGAACCGCCTCCCAAGCCCAAGTACGACATTATTTACTATTCCAGCAACGAATTGCCGCGGACGGAAGACGTAGGCGGCGCGGAAGCCGGCCGTTCGGGGCGGTCCGGCGGCCGCGAGGCGCATCATCCCACCCAGACGATTCGGGTGGCGCGCGGCAGCATGCTGCGGGAAACTGTGGCGGACGCGCCCAAGCTCGACCTGCCGAAATCCAATTCCGCGGTGGCCAACCTGCTGGCGCTGAAAGCGCTTCCCGGCCCGGCCCCGGCCGAAGGGATGCGTTCGTCGGCGCGACCTCCGATGTTGACCCAGACCGCCGTGGCTCCCGCGCCCCAGGTTCCCGACCGGTTGCGCGCCGGGCCTGAACTCGCGGTCGGCGCGGTTCCGCCCAGGGCTGCCGTGCCGCAGCGCGAAGTCTCTACCCTCCGGCTGCCCGGATCGAATGCGGTGCAAGTGGTGCCGCCGCCGGTTTCGGCCCCGGAACAACTTACCAGTTTGAATCCCAGGCTGGCCATGCCGGCGCCGCGGGTGGTGGCCCCGCCGCCCACCATGGCTCCGGAGGTGGCGAAACTGGGGCCGGGCTACGGGCCAGGCGAGTTGCGGAATCAGGTGGTTCCGCCGGCGGTGCAGGTGGCTGATGCTTCGGATCTGCGGCGGAATATCAGCGGACTGGGCGCTACGTCGGTGGTGCCGCCAACGGTCCAATTGGGCGCAGGCGCCGCACAGCGTTCTGTCGCCGGAGGAATGGGCAGCGGCACCGCGGTCGTGCCGCCGCCACCCTCGGTATCGGCCGGCGGGTCGCTGACCGGCAGAGGGACGGGAAATCGAGGCGTCGGGTTAGGCGGGGCGCTGGACGCCGGCTTGGCGACGGCCCCACCCAGCAGCAATGGCGGTGGAAGCGCCTCCGGCGTGGTGGTCTCCAGCCAACCCGGATCGAAACTGGGGCTGCCGGGCAGCGGTGGAAGCGGAGCCCTGGCCATGTCTCCGGCTGGAGGCGACAAGGCCGGCCTGGGCGGATCAGGCGGTGGGAACGGCATCGGCCGCGGGGATGGGCCGGGCAGCGGATTCTCCGGTCCCGGCCCGGGCGCGGGCAAAGAAGGCGCCGGCCCGGGATCTGATCCCATGGCCCGCGGTGGAATTTCCCCTTATCCCGGCCCGGGCGGAGCCGGCACCGGTACCAGTGGCACTCCGGCCATGCCCGGAGTCTCGGTGAAAGGGGGCAACAGCAACATTGTGACCCTGCCCAGCTTCGGATCTGGCGCCAAGCGAGCGGCCAGCCCGGGACGTTCCAATACCGCGCCTGGAAATCACGGGCCAGACATCACCGTGGTGGCGAGCTCGCGTTCGGGCGGAGCATTCAATTTCTATGGCGCTCTGAAGGGCGACAAGGTTTACACCATCTACATTACGACTGCGCTGGGCACGGCGGTGATGCAGTTCGCCGACCCGGCTTCCGCGGCCCACGCGTACGCCGAGGACCTTACCGCGCCCCAGGCCATGCGTTCCGAGTTGCCTTCGGGACTGCCGAAATCGCGGCTGGTGATCGCCTGCGTCCTCGACCGCACCGGCTTGCTGCGCCGGCCTCAAGTGCTCGAGCCCGCCTCCGCGGTCATGACCAGCAAAGTTCTGACTGCGCTCAACAGTTGGAAGTTTCGTCCCGTCCTGCGGGGAAGCGAACCGATCGAGGTCAACGCCATCCTCGGATTCAATATCGACACCAACGACCAATTCTAGGATCCACTCCTCCTTGTCATAGCTTGTCTTTTCGTTCCAGCAAGACTGCAGTCCCATCCTGATAAACCAGATTCCACCGCGACGTCTCTTCCAGCATGTTCGCCAGCGAGGACTTTGCCGGCAGCAGCGCCCAGTTTACTTTCTCCTCTTTCAGAAACACGTCCCAGTCGGGCGTAAGCCGCACCGTCTTCAAATACTCGCGCATGAACGCTTCCCCGTAGAAGTCGTGGCGGTCGTCGACAAAAACTCTATTTTGCGGATAGAGACGGTAGATCAGGTATCCGCCCCAGGAGTCGGGAGCGAAGATAGGCTCGTCAATGCCGCGTTGGGCGATCAGGTCAACGGCCTGCACCGGAAAGCGCCGGGCGTCGAAACGCGCGTCCATCCACGGCTGCGATCCGGGCTTGCCACCTTGGGTGCACAACAACAATCCCAGGACCACGGCGGCCAGTGGCCAGATGTGGGCGCGGAAATGCAGTTCCACCCGTCCCACGCGAGAAGCAAACGACAACCATCGGGAAAGCAAGTCCCGGAGACGAAGCGATAGCTTCGGGTTGTCGCGGGCCTCGGCCAGAGCTTGCGTCCCCAGCGGCGCCACAATCAAGGTAATGAGAAGAGATGAAACCGGGAGATTGCGCGAAGCATACAGGCCGCTGTACGTCGCAAACAGCAGGACCAGCACTCGCGAGAGCGATGGCTTGCTGCGGGCCACCGCCAACTCCAGGATCGTGATCAACAGAATCGCCACAAAGCATTGCTGGGCGACGCCGTGAAAATTAGGCGAGAGAAATTCGTCGATATGATTCATCAGCCAGCGGCTGGAAAGGTAGCGGTAGACGTGAACGTGGAGTTCGTAGCCGTACGGGTTGACGAGACTCGCCAGCAGCGAGGCCGCAGTCACCATCCCCAACGCCCGCAACCGCCTCGTCGTGCGCTCGCGTATCTCCAGGTCGCGACTTCGGAAGTAACGGACTGCGCCACTCAGCAGGTAGAGTCCGAGCAGCACAAAGCCCAGCACAAAACCTCCGTGCAGGTTCGCCCAGAGGAGCATCAGAACCGGCAGATACCATAACCGGCGGCTGCCCCCGCTTTCCGTGCTGTCCAGGACCTGGAACCAGATCACCGCGAACAGCCAGCTCAGCACGTGCGGCCGCGCCAACAGGTGGATCATGGAAGCGCCCAGCGACAGGACGAGCAGAAACGCCGCCACCGGCAAGTCGGCTCCTCTCCGCAAACACATGCGCAGGGTGAGAGCGAAGGTCAGGGCAACGACTACCGCGGTGAAGAAGACAACGCCGTTGAGTCCGAGCCAGTGATGCATGCCGGCAATGACGATGTCGTACAGCCACTCCCAGGCGTACCAGGTTTGCCCGCCCCTGGTCACGGAGAACGGATCAGTCCGCGTGATCGCGTGGCTGTGCAGCATCTGCTGGCCATTACGAATATGCCAACCGATAGTGGCGTCCCCCAATAGGCGGCCCGACAACCCTCCGCCGCTCATGGCCAGCAGCAGGATGATGAAAACTAAATCAGTCGTGGACGGAGCGAGAAATCGAAACCACGCCGGAGGTGTGGTTTGAACGGAACCGGCTTCGATCGGCGCGGAGTTCGGATCCAAAGTGTGCGCACCCAACCGCACATGTTACCGGATAGAGCAGAGCCGCGTCTGTGCTGAGAACCGAGAACCAAAAAACTGAAAACCGGGACTTGAAACTCCCGGGCCCGATGTCGTATTCAACTCAAGCAAACCGGGGCAGCACTTCCCTTTTGTAATTCTCCAAAGTCTGTTCTTCCTCACCGCACATCAGATAGATATTGAACTGGGTGACGCCCGCTTCCGCCAGCTTTCGCAGTTTCTGGCGGTGGGCTTCAACCGGCCCGACCAGGCAGAATCGATCCACGACCTCATCGCTGACGAAGCTCGCATTGTCGCTGCCCACCTCGGCATGATGCTGGTAGTCGTAGCCGGCGCGGTCCTGCACGTAGGAAGTCAGTGCCGCCGGCAGTTCCTCAGGCTTGTAGCGCGAGATCAGGTCGACCACATGATTCGAAACCAGCGCGGGAAACCAGCGCACTCGCTGCCGCGCCAGCGCGAGATCGTCGGACACCCACACCGGGGCCGCGGCCATGACTTCGACCGATTTGGGATCGCGACCGGCCTCGCGGGCACCCTGCCGCACAAATCCCAGGCACCAGGCGATCAGGTCGGGATCGGCGAATTGCAGAATCACGCCATCTGCGATCCGCCCCGCCAGGCTCAAAACCTTTGGCCCGTAACCGGCAATCCATACCGGCGGGGAGCCGGTTGCCCAGGAAAGTCGGGCGGGCTGACCGTCGTATTGCACCTCTTTCCCCGAGGTCAGCTCGCGAAAGGTGACCACGGCGCGCTCCAGCTCCGCCGGCGTAACCGGCTTCTTGCCCAAGACCCGCCGCGAGCTGTCGCCGCGCCCGATTCCCAACTCCATGCGCCCGCCTGAAATCAGATTCAGGGTGGCAAAGAGGCTGGCCGTCACGGTGAGGTCGCGCACCGCGGGATTTGTCACACAAGGCCCCAGCCGCATCTTCCTGGTCGCATTCGCCATGAGCGTAAGCAGCGGGTAGGGCTCTTTCCATAACACGTGCGAGTCGAAAATCCATCCGTACTCAAAGCCAGCCGCTTCGGCCTGCCGGGTCAGGGCGACAATCCGTTCCACGGAAATATCGGGTTTGAGGGTGATGCCGAACTTCATGTTCGTTCTCTTTCGCTCTTCTGCGGGAAGCAGGACCGCCAGTTTGTAGAATAGAATACATCACGCTTCTGCACGCGCAGATTGGACACTCGCAACACAAGGGATTAGCAAATGGGGTTCGACATCATCATCACGGGCGGCACCGTGGTTACGGCGGCGGATACTTGCCAGGCCGATGTCGCCATCGAGAGCGGCCGGGTGGTCGCTCTGGGCAGCAGCCTGCCTCGCGAAAACGCCCGGCGCCTGATCGACGCTGCCGGCAAGTATGTGTTCCCCGGCGGAATTGACGTTCACACCCACCTCGATATGCCCTTCGGAGGCACCACCAGCGCCGATGATTTCGAAACCGGCACTCGCGCCGCCGCCTTCGGCGGCACCACCACGCTGATCGACTTTGCCATCCAGTACAAGGGCCAATCCCTGCGCACCGCCTTCGATGCCTGGATGCAGAAGGCGTCCTCGAAAGCCGTGGCTGACTACGGGTTCCACTGCATCATCACCGACCTGCCCGATGCCCAGCTGGCCGAAATGCCGCAACTGGTGCGCGAAGGCATCACCAGCTTCAAGCTCTTCATGGCATACCCCGGCGTCTTCATGCTCGACGATGCCAGCATCTTCAAGGCGATGCGAACATCCGCCAAGGCCGGGGCCATGGTCTGCATGCACGCGGAGAACGGCGGAGCCATCGACGTGATCGTCAAGCAGGCGCTGGCCGAGGGCAAGACTGCCCCCAAGTATCACGCGCTCACCCGCCCGACTACAGCGGAAGCAGAAGCCACGTCTCGCGCCATCGCTCTGGCGGAGATGGCCGGCTCGCCGGTTTACATCGTGCATCTCAGCTGCAACGATGCTCTGGAGAAAGTCCGCGAAGCCCGGGATCGCGGTTTGCCGGTGTATGCCGAAACCTGTCCCCAGTATCTTTACCTTTCGCTTGAGAATATGGACGCGCCCGGCTTCGAAGGAGCGAAGTATGTCTTCACTCCCCCGCTGCGGGAAAAGTGGCATCAGGAGAAACTGTGGACGGGGCTGACGCACGACCATCTGCAGGTGGTCTCAACCGACCATTGCCCATTCTGCTTCAAGGAGCAGAAGGAAATGGGGATTGGCGACTTCACCAAGATTCCGAACGGCGGTCCCGGCATCGAACACCGCATGAGCCTGGTGTACTCGGGGGGCGTCGCGCAGGGACGTTTCAGCGTAAACCGCTTCGTCGAGCTGGTCGCCACCACTCCGGCCAAACTCTTCGGCCTCTATCCCCGCAAAGGCACGGTCGCGGTAGGCAGCGACGCCGACCTGGTAATTTTCGATCCCAAACGGGAGCACACGATCAGCGCGAAGACCCATCACATGCGGGTGGACTATTCGATGTTCGAGGGCATCAAAGTAACTGGCATGCCGGACGTTGTGCTCTCGCGCGGCCGGGTTTTGGTTGAAGGCGAAAAGTTTTTCGGCCGCGCCGGACAGGGTGAGTTCATAAAGCGCGGCGCCTGCCCGCCCCACACATTCTCAGCATAAGGACTACACGCAATGCCCAAAGCCATCGCCCCCGACCAGCAGGAAAAAATGCTCTCCGGAGCCCGTGCGGCTTTCCAGAACGCCCACGCTCCCTATTCGAAATTCAAGGTGGGAGCCACCATCCTCACCGAGCGCGGTGTTCTCTATTCGGGGTGCAACGTGGAGAACGCCTCTTACGGCTTGACCATCTGCGCCGAACGAAACGCTATCTTCGCCGCGGTCGCAGCCGAAGGGAGCAGCATGAGGATTAAGGCTGTCGCTGTCGCCACTGAGCAGGAAGTTGCCTGCGCCCCTTGCGGCGCCTGCCGCCAGGTCATCTTCGAATTCGGTCCGGATGCTGTGATTCTCTTTCGAGGCCGGTCCGGTACCGAGCAGATGGCGATCACGCAACTGCTGCCGGAGGGCTTTCGCTTGTAATCGGGCAGCCGGCGTCAGGGGTCCCGGCCCGGCTTTTTTTCGCGGCGCGTTGATGAAAATCCCGGAAATTGAGCTGCCGAACCATTTGTGCTCCGGCCTGGTTCGGCTTACCATGTCCAACGCGCAAGGCGGGAGGGGCGATGAAAACTCTTCTAGCGGTGGTTCTGTTTGCAACCGTAGCGCTCTCTCAGGACCGGTCGGAGGCGGCTGCTGCCGCGAGTGGGTGCGGTCCCAGCGGGACCAAGTTCGACGTGCAGATCGACAAGAAACAGCATCCCATTCTGCCGCCCGAAGCGGACAAAGCAGTCATCTACATTTTCCAGGATGCGAAGCCGAACAGTAATGCCCGCAACCTGGGAAACACCACCACCCGGGTGGGACTCGACGGGGCTTGGGTCGGCGCCAATCACGGCAAGTCATATTTCTTCGTGCTGGTAAATCCCGGCGACCACCACTTGTGCGTGGCCCAGCAAACCATGTTGAAGACGTCATCCAAGCCGGCTTCAGCGGTCAGCCTTACAGCCGAGGCGGGAAAAGTCTATTACTTCCGCGCCGCGGTGCAGGAGAAATCCGACGCGGGGCCAGGAGTGGAATTGGAGGCCATTGACAGCGCCGAAGGACCCTCACTGATTGCGAACTCGCCGCTTAGCATTTCTGAGGCCCGGGAGTGACAGGCTCGCCCGGAATTCCTGATAGCTCCGGCAATTTCCCTTTTGTGCCGAACTGCTTGCGCGGTTTCTGCGATTCTCAGGGAAATACTTTCCAACGCCCCGCTTGGCAATGTAAGCTTCCGTGTCCCTGACGTTTGGAGAGAGATGTCCATAAACTCGCCGTCATTGGCCTCGCCAGCCTCAGCCGCAAGCATGCGCCCGCTCGACCTCATCCGCAAGAAGCGCGATGGCGGCGAACTTTCATCCGATGAAATCGCATTCCTGGTGCGGGCTTATACGAACGACGAGATCCCCGATTATCAGATGGCCGCCTGGCTGATGGCAGTCGTCATCCGGGGCATGACCCGTCCGGAGCTGAGCTCGCTGACTTCTGCCATGCTCCATTCCGGCGAAGTGCTGGACCTGTCCGACATTCCCGGCGCCAAGGTGGACAAACATTCCACCGGCGGCGTGGGAGACAAGACTTCGCTGATCATCGCGCCGATTGTGGCCGCAGGCGGTGTGACTGTTCCCATGATCAGCGGCCGCGGGCTCGGGCATACCGGTGGCACCCTCGACAAACTGCAGTCCATCCCAGGCTTCAACATCAATCTTTCTCTGAGCGAGTTTCGGCGCGTGCTCAAGAGTTGTGGCTGCGGCCTGATCGGCCAGACTGCCGAGATCGCGCCCGCTGACAAGAAGCTTTACGCTCTGCGCGACGTGACCGCGACGGTCGAGAGTCCGAACCTGATATGCGCCTCTATCATGAGCAAGAAGTTGGCCGAGGGCATCGATGGCCTGGTACTGGACGTCAAGACGGGCAGCGGCGCATTCATGAAGACCGAGAAGGACTCTGTCCACCTTGCCGAACTCATGGTCGAAACCGGCGAGCGCATGGGCAAGAAGATGGTCGCGCTCATCACTGACATGGACCAGCCGCTGGGCCTGAAGGTCGGCAATGCCCTCGAAGTCGAAGAGTGCATCGAGGTGATGAATGGCGGAGGCCCGGCCGATCTGCGGGAAGTCTCGGTCGAGCTCGCCGCCTGGATGTTCTACCTTGCCGGCCGCACCGTCAGGGTTGACGGAGGCCTTCAATTGGCGGATCAACTTATTCGCGACGGTTCCGCGCTGAAGAAGTTTCGCGAAATCGTTGCGCAGCAGGGCGGAGACCCAGGCACCATTGACGATCCCTCGCGCCTGCCCCAGGCGCAGCATCGAGTGCAGGTTCTTAGTCCAGCCAGCGGGTTTGTCGAAGCCATTCAATGCGAGCAGGTGGGAATTGCAAGCCTGGTGCTGGGCGGCGGCCGCGAAAAGAAAGAAGACGTGATCGATCCCGCGGTCGGGCTGATCTTGCACAAGAAGGTCGGGGACCCCGTAAAGAAAGATGAAGCGCTGTGCACAGTTCTATACAACTCCGACGCGCGGCTGGGGACGGCGCAGGCCCTGCTGCAGCAGGCGTATCGTGTCGCGGACAAGCCTCCGTCCGTGAGGCGGCCATTGATCCACCGTGTCATATCCGGGGAGGGGGCGCAAGCATGATCATCCAACACCGCATGACCGGGAGGCGCGAATGGGCCGTCTGACAGGGCTTTTGGGCTTGGTCACCATGCTCGGCCTGGCTTATCTGTTTTCCAGCAACCGGCGCGCGATTCGGGTCAAGACCGTGGCCATGGGACTAATCCTGCAATTTGTATTTGCCCTCTTCGTGCTGCGATTCAGTTTTGGCCGCAACCTGCTGGAATGGGCGGGGCACGGCGTCGACAAGTTTTTGCAGTACTCCTTTGCGGGATCGCAAATGGTATTTGGTGAACTGGGGCGGAAAGGCGGTCAGTTCGGCCTTATCTTCGCCTTCCAGGTCCTGCCCACGGTGATTTTTATTTCTGCGTTTTTCGCCGTGCTCTATTACTACGGCGTGATGCAGTTCATCATCCGTCAAATGGCCCGGGTCATGATTCGCATGGGAGCGAGCGGAGCGGAATCGCTCGATGTTGCCGCCAGCATCTTCATGGGCCAGACCGAGGCTCCGCTCACCATCCGTCCCTACCTGCCGTCACTGACCCGCTCGGAGCTGATGACGGTCATGACCGCCGGCATGGCCCACGTCTCGGGCGGAATCATGGGCGCCTACATTCTTTACGGCGTCGAGGCCAAGCACCTGCTGAGCGCCGTGATCATGACCGCGCCGGGAACCATCCTGATGGCAAAAATGTTCGTGCCGGAAACTGAAGAGCCGGTCACCAGCCCGCACCGCAAGGTCGAAGCCAAAGAAAATGCCCCAGTGGTCACGGACATCGATCCGGATGCGATCGCGAGAGACGAGAATGTTCTGGGAGCGATCACCCGCGGGACCATTGACGGCCTGCACCTGGCCTTGAATATTGCCGCCATGCTGATTTCCTTCCTGGCGCTGATCGCCCTGGTGAACGGCATCTTTGGAGGCATTCACAATCACGTTGCCCACTGGTTCCCTTCCAGTCTGGAACAGGTCTTCGGTGTGATCTTCGCTCCCATTGCTTTCGTCATTGGCATTCCGTGGCGCGAGTGCGGCATGGTGGGTAATCTTCTGGGAACCCGCATGGTGATCAATGAACTGGTGGCGTACAGCATGCTGGGCGCGCAGAAAGCCAGCCTCGATCCTCGCTCCTTCGCCATCGCAACCTTCGCGTTATGCGGTTTCGCCAACTTCAGTTCGATTGGAATTCAGATCGGCGGCATCAGCGCCCTCGCGCCCAACAAGCGCGGCGAACTGGCTAAGCTCGGCTTCCGCGCCATGATCGCGGGCACCATGGCCAACCTGATGTCGGCTTCGATTGTGGGCATCCTGCTGAAATAAGAACTCGCAGTGTCGTCTTGAGCGTAACCGTGCGATTCGCTGGTGAATGCACGGTCGAGTCGAACGACCCCTGCCATCTTCTCGTCGGTGGCGCGTGAGGACAGGCTTCAGTAGGCTTCCCAGAGGGGTACGTGCACCTTATAGGGGTCCTTCGACTGCCCAGGGGCTTCGCTTCGCGAAGCTGGTGCTGCTCCGCTCAGGATGACGTTGCGGCTAGGTCAGTCCAGCCCAGGCCACGCTGGCGAAGGGATCTACCGACGCCAACGTAGAGAGTGCCGTCATCGCCTCGATCGACTTTTCCGCCATCATCTGATCGAGGATCAGCGGAACCTCAAAGATTGCATGGTTCTGGTAGGCGCCGACGTTACGCCGAAACTCCGCGAACCTGGCCGGCTCGAGCAACTGCCCAACCGCGGTCCCAATATCGCGGAAGTCTTGCACCACCATGCCCATTCGTTTTTCCACCAGCCAGGTGCAGTTGTAACGCTCCTGAGGCATCGTGCTGGCGTTGTGTTCGACGATCACGGGAAGGCCGAATTGCAGGGCTTCACTGATGCTGCCCGGTCCAGGCTTGCCAATGAAGAAATCTCCCAGCGCCATGAAGTAATCGACCTTGGTGGTAAACCCTTCGATCACGACTGGTTTGGTCAGATGCAGGCTGCGCAGCTTCGCTGCCAGGTCAAGGTTGTGGCCGCACAGGAAAATCATTTGCACCGGGTTCGAACTCTGCTCCAGCCGCTTCGCAATCTCCAGCATCGAGGCCGAACCGTGGCCGCCAAACATCACCACGCCGGTGGGCAAATCCGGCTTCAGTCCGAGCTTCAACCTTTCCTCGGTTCGATCGAGCTCCGGCTTGCGGTAGAACGACGGTTTCAGGATCATCCCTGATGTCTCGTAGACCCGACTCTTGCCATGCCCCATGTCCAGCGCTTGTTCCCGTGCGCGTTGACTTCCGCAAATAATGAATTCGGATTCCTGCACGATCCAGAAATTCGGCGGATAGTCGGCCAGGTCGGTGAGCAGAGTGACGAAAGCCGCGTTCGGCATTTCCGCGCGAATGCTCTGCGCCAGGCAACGATTGAAATGAGGAATCACGGACAGCACAAGGTCGGTTGGATTCTCGGCCCAGTAAGCCCGCAAAATGCGGACGATGCGCGCATGGTGCAGCTGGATGGTGCGTTGCAGCAGTGTGAGCAAGGGCGGTGTCAGCCGCGTCCAGCCCTTCTTCAGAATCAGGTTATAGCCATCCTGAATTCGCAGGCCTGTGGCCCGGTGCACGAAATCAATCGGCTCGAGCAGTTCCTGCAAGTTGAGGAGCCGCACGTTCCAGGGACGATGCTGCGCTTCGAGTATTGTCTGCAGCGCCCCGGCGGCACTTCGATGTCCGCCACCCGCGTCGTGAAAAACGATGGTGAGGTTATGCATGGGCCGACCTCCCTGACCACTCTCCGCTATAGCATCGCAACCTCGTCTTAAGGGAGGATCAACACTCCATTAATTTTCCGTGAATATATGCGGGGGAGAACAAGTAACGTTACTTTCCGGCTTTGACCTGGGGCCCGTTTGAGGGGCAAACATCAGGGCTCGGTCGTGGAAAAAGCAGGAGACGTGTCGTCAGCCGGGACCGCCAGTCCGTTGCCGCGAATGATGTCGCTGAATAATGTTGCGCTGCCGCGCAGGGTCCGAAGCTGCGTCTCCGGGTCGAGAGCCACCAGCCCGAAGCGCAGCTTCCAACCTTCGTTCCATTCGAAATTGTCGGTCAGGGTCCAGTGCAGGTAGCCGCGAATGTCATAGTTCTCCGCGATCAGACGATGCAGTTCGCGCAGGACATTGACGATCAGCCAGGGACGAATCTGGTCTTCGGCATCGGGCACGCCGTTTTCCATGATGTAGATGGGCTTGCCCAGCCGCGCCGCGCGCTTTACCGCCTCTCGCATCGCCTGGGGATAGGCCTCGCCGTAAGGCCGGTCAACCCCCGGGTCTCCTTGCGGGACGTGCGCGGGCACGAACAGGTGGGCAAAAAATGTGCTCGCATTCCGGATATTAAAAGCGACATGAAACCGGCTATACACGTTCAGGCCGACGAAATCACAGCAGCCTTTCGCGGCATCATCACGACGGCTGAACAGGCCAAAGGGAAAGCCCAGCCGGCCGGTCTCGATCAGATCAAAGAAAGTGTGATTGAACAGGCGGTCCAGCAGGCCCGCGACCCAGCGATTGGCCATCCCCGGCATCGCCTCGAACACTACATAATGCTGGGCCCATCCCACCTGGGCCCCGGGCACCAGTTGGTGAATGGCGCGATATGCCAGCACGTGAGCGCGCGCCTGCACCCGGTTGACCCGGAGGGCGTTGAGCAATTGTCCTTTGTGACCAGGGGGGAACTCGCCCAGCACGTATCCGCACGCCGCATAAACGTTGGGCTCGTTGAAGGTGACCCACAGCCGGCAGAGGTCGCCCACAGCCGCTGCCACCTGACGCGTGAAGCGCTCGAAAAGCTGAGGCGCATCCTCTCGGAGAAATGCCCCGCTCTGTTCAAACCATCGGGGATGGGTGAAGTGATGCAGACAGACGATCGGCTCAATACCGCGCTCGCGCAATCCCTCCAGCATCCGTCGATAGCGCTGCAGCGCCGTGGGATCGAAACGCCCTTCCTCGGGCTCAATTCGGCTCCATTCGAGTGAGAGCCGCAGCGCCTTCAGCCCCAGGTCGCGGGCGATATCAAAATCGCGCTCGGCGTTCTCCCACCAGTCGCAGGCTTTGCCGCATCGGTCGCCGGACCGGATCCGTCCCGCCAGCTCCCAGTCCGACCACTGATTGCTGTTGTCGCCTTCAACTTGGTGAGCAGCCGTCGAGACGCCCCACAGTAACCCGTCGGGAAATCGAAGATACGAGTCAGGAGTTGTGCTGCGGAGGCCTGCTTCGTTCATGGTTGGCATTCTGCGATGCGGCTAGGCCTGGGTTTTTTCCGGCTGCGCGATGCTCCGGACGCTCTCCAGAAGGTGCGCCACAGACTCTCCCGGGTCCTGCTTCTCGAAGTCCGCGTCCAGCACCAGCAGCGACACCGAAGGATCGATCTCCTCAAACAGCTTTTTCGCCGAGTTGCCGTGCAACGACTGCATCTTCGCGCCGAGGATCACGAGTTTCGCCTTGGTTGCCTTCAACAGGATTTTCGCGTCCAGCAGGTTGCCCGTGGTCAGGACGTTATAGCCGGCGTGGCACAGGACCTCGCGCAGGAAAGTGCTGACGTTCGGTGAATCGTAAACGCAAAGCACGCGAAACTGCGTGCTGCTGGACTTCTCCTTGGAATAGCGCGAGCCCATGTAGGCCGCGATGATGGCTTCCGCTTCGGATTCGTAAATCTCGAACATCCCCAGCAGGCTGGTCATCTCCAGCGTCTTGCGCAACCGGGGCTGCACCCCGCAGAGCTTGATGTCGCCGCCCTTGGCGCGCGCGGTCGAGCCCAGGCGTACCAGCGCCCCGAGGCCGCTGCTGTCCACGAACTCCACCCGTTCCAGCTGCAGGACAACATCGCCGTGGTTGGGCAGAATGTCTCCAATGTGCGCCTGCAGTGAGAATACTTCCGAGCCCGCCACAATGCGCCCGTTGCATTGCACGATCATCACTTCGCCTACCGGACGACTGTTCATGGTCAATGGCATGCTGTTCCCTCAGGCCCGCATTTGCCCGCCATCAACGCGGGGACATGCTTCGGACCCAGCTAAACTCTACACACTATAGCCGCCAGTTCCACGGCCGACAACAAAATCCGTGAGGACACAGATCGGCCCGAAAGTACCGCAACGAAACGAACTGCGGGAGGAGGCGAGAGAGAGTTGCAAGTGACGGCATTCTTGGTGGAGCTAGTCGGGATCGAACCGACGACCTCATCGTTGCGAACGATGCGCTCTCCCAGCTGAGCTATAGCCCCACATGGCACGTGAAGAGAAGGATCCGCACTGCGATTTTAGCAGCGTTTCGCGCCGGAGACCAAGCGGTCGCCCGTGGGGCTTACCAGGAATGAACATCGCAAATTAATGTTTACCTGCCGGGGCATTCCACGTCTAATGGAGACAGAGCCGGATCTAGTGGAAAGGGATCCGGCAAGTTCTCGATATCGAAACGATGTTCAAGCCCATTCAACCGGTCAATCGTCAACCCCGGCTCACGACCTGCGGCTCGGTCGCGGCGCACGGCTTGCTCCTGCTGTGGCTCCTGCACCCGGCAACGCCGCGGCTGGTCGCGCCGTCATTTGTGGTGAACGGCGACCACGGCAGCTACATTGCGCATCTCTATTGGCTGAACCAGCCCTCCCGGAACAAAGCTGATGCCTCTCCCGGCACATCGGCGGCCGACTCGCGGCAGCAGTTGAACGCCCGTCTTACCTGGAAGCGTCGCGCCAAGGCCGCAAAGTCCGCTGCGCCTGAGTTGCCGCATCCTAAGATTGGCCAGGACGACCAGACCAGCGCGCCCGGCCAGGCTGCGCAGGCGCGTCCAGCCGGCTCGCCATTGGGCACGGTCCTCGAAGGTTCCCTGACCGGGGAAGAAGTCCGCCCGGCGCTGCCCGTGGTCTCGCCAGACCCTCACGTCGCGGCTGACGAACTGGGCGGCCTTCAGGGAGATGTGGTGGTTGAAGTCACCATCGACGAAAGCGGCAACGTGGTCCGGAAGACGGTGGTGCAAAGCCTGACTCCAGCGATTGACGGCAAAGTGCTCGAGGCTCTCGAGAATTGGCGCTTTCGTCCCGCCACGCGCAATGGCGTTCCCATCGCCTCCAAACAAGACGTGTACTACCACTTTCCGCGCCTGGGCAAGGGTTGATGCAGGCGCGAGCGACCGCGCTCGTGCGAAGCCGGCACGAGCTCCACGTCCCATCCACGCATCCCGCTATAATGTTGCTGTGTCTTCTGACCAGGTTCGACAAGTCGCTTCCGCCGACTTCCCTACCCGCTGGGGTAAATTTCGCATCCACGGTTTTCGCGGAACATTCGGTGCTGCGGGCTCGCCACGTGACGAGGATGCAGTCGCCCTGGTCATGGGGGACATCCACTCGGCCCCGCCGCTGCTCCGCATCCATTCCCAATGCCTGACCGGAGACGTATTCGGATCGCTGCGCTGCGACTGCCGCGCGCAACTGGAAATGGCGCTCTCCATGATCGCCGAACAAGGCGCAGGCATTTTGATCTATGAACAGCAGGAAGGCCGCGGCATCGGTCTGATGGCCAAGCTGCAGGCTTACGAATTACAGGACCAGGGACTGGACACGGTAGAGGCCAACGAGCGCCTGGGATTCAAAGCCGACCATCGCGAGTTCGCGCTCCCCGCCGAAATTCTGAAAGCGCTGGGAGTTTCAAGCGTGCGGTTGCTGTCCAACAATCCCGACAAAGTGGCTGCCCTGGAAAAAGGCGGAATCGTGGTGGCTGAGCGTGTCCCCTGCGAAGTCGCGCCTTCAGCCCACTCCGAAGACTACCTGAAGACCAAGAAGGAAAAGCTGGGGCATCTGTTCACATCGCGGTAAAAACCGCTTCTAGCTTCTAGCTCCTGGCTTCCAGCAAAACCCAAAGAGCGGTGCCTTGCTAGGAGCTAGGAGCCAGAAGCCAGGAGCTGCTTCAATACAACGGCACCTTCGGATCCACCGTCCGGGCCCAGCCGTCGATCCCGCCGCGCATGGACTGGACTTTCTCGAAGCCCTGCTGCCGCAACCAGTTGGTCACGCTCAACGAGCGCACGCCGTGATGGCACATCACGACAATGTGTTGGTCCGGATCAAGTTCCTGATTCGCGCGCGTCGGCACATCGCCCATGGGCATATTCTTGCTGCCCTCCAGGTGAGCCTTCTCCAGCTCCCACGGTTCGCGAACATCGAGCAGAGTGAAGTTGTCGCCCTGCTTGAGCATGGCCTTCACTTGTGTAGCACTGATTTCGAAGTCCATGAAGAATCGCTCCTAGCTTCTAGCTCCTAGCTCCTGGATCCCAGCCGCTCTGGCTCCGTTTGGCGAGGAGCTAGGAGCTAGAAGCTAGCAGCGTTCTCAATATCCAAAATCCGCCTGGGCAGCGTACGCGTGCTGCTTCACGCCCAATTCTTCCACCCGGCACGCGTCCAGCTGGTTCACGTAGGCGCGGCGATCGGCAATATTGTAGACCCAGCGCTGCAACCAGGCGTCGCTGTCGGCCTTGGTCTTTGTCTGCTCGTGATATTGGCGGAAGAAGGCGTTGTCGCGCTGGTAGCATCCCTGCACCGGGGAAGGATGGGCTCCGTAGCGGGACTCGACCACGGCACCAACCAGAAATCCGGGAATCACGGTGCGATTGGGATCGCTGGCGATTATTTCGGCATCAACGATTTCTTCCGCCACGACAATCACCCGGCGGGCAGCGCGGACCGCTTCGATCATCACCCCGAAGTTGCCCCAGCAGTGGGCATTGCCGTCGCGGTCCGCGCGCTGCAGATGGACAATCGCCACGTCCGGCGTTAGCGCCCGAACCGCATGCAGCTTGTCTTGCCCACGTGGGGACAGCCGCCCCCGGCTGTCCGGGCGAGTCGCAGACTCGCCAGGTTCGGTTTGCACAAACGGCGAATCAATCTCGGCAAAGAAATCGTTGTCCCGTGCCACATCGCTGCCGAGCGCAGTTCGGGTAGGCAGAAAGGGCACGCCCATGGCCGCAGCCTGCAGCGCCAGAGCGACGGTGAAATTGCTCAGGTTAACGACTTTCAAGCCGCCCTGTTCGACCGCCCGCCGGAAATTGTAGGCCGAACCCATCATCACATTGCCCACCCAGGCCGCGATTACCCGGCCGGCGCACCCCGCGGCGATCAGTTGATCAAAGAGAACGTCGGAGATAGGGCCAATCAGGGTGAGGTCGCGCTTCTTCTGCCGGATAATTTCGTGGCCCGCGGCAAACGGAATCATTTGCTCCAACTGCAGGCCGAGGGCGACGGACGCGCCATCCGGCACCAGCTCAGCAATGGCTTCGCGCATGGTGAGGAGCTTAGACATAGCGAGCCTCACTTGCCTTTCCAGACCGGTTGGCGTTTTTCCAAGAAGGCGTTGATCCCCTCGTGAACATCCTCCGTTTTCATCAGCTCTTCCAGATAGATTTTTTCCGCCCGCGCCAGTCCCTTGTCGAAATGCATCGAGTCCCAGGCGTAGTTCGCTTTTTTGGTGACGGCCAGCGTGGCCGGACTCAGCTTCGAAAGTTGCTCTATGGTTTCCTGCACCGTCGATTCAAGCTCGCGGTCAGAGACTGCTCGATTGGCTAGACCGCTGCGCGCCGCCTCCGCACCCGTAATGTCGCGACCGGTGAGCATCAAATCAGCGGCATGCTTGGGCCCGACCAGCGCTGCCAGCGCCGTCGCCGCCACCGGCGGGTAGCATCCCAATTTGATTTCAGGGAATCCCCACGTCGCATTTTCCGTGGTGTAAACCAGGTCACACACCATGGCCAGTTCCGCGGCTCCGCCCAGGCAATGGCCGTGCACGGAGGCAATCGTCACTTTCCTGCTGCCGACCAGGGCCCGAACCACAGAGTGGAATTTGGTCAGCATGCTTGCGACCTGGTCTGGAGTATGGGCAGCCACGTCGACGCCAACCGAAAATGCTCTGCCTGTGCCACTCAATACCACCGCGGATACATCCTGGCGCGCGTCGATCTCGGCCAGCGCCTGCGACAGTTCATCCATCATGGCAATGTCAATCACGTTGAGCGGAGGATGGTGCAATACAAGACGCGCCACGGGAGGCTCGAAGGCGAGCGTGATGCGCGAGAGCGTGAGCGTTGCCATTTATTTTGTCCAGAAGCCTTCTTTATCGTATTCGCGGATGGCCCAGAGCTCGTCCGCGCTCGGCTCCGGCGTCGAAGCTACTTTGTCCGGCACCCGCAACGGCCAGCCGGTATTGCGCAGCACATCGTCGACCTCTACTCCCGGATGAGTAGACGCCAGATAAGCCTCACCGTCATCGCCGAAGCGCAGCACAGCCTTGCTGGTAATCACGGCCGCCGGACCTCCGCGAACCAGGCCCATGCGCTGACGCCAACCGTCACCGTCGCCGTTCCCCGGACTGGTGACATACGCAACCCGCTCCGGCAGCCGCTCCTTGCTGTGCTGAAGCAAGGCCACGAAACGCTGCGCCAGTGAAGCGATATCGCAGGCGCCGCCTGATCCGGGCAGCCGCGTCATTCCCTTTGTACCACGCACCTCGGTCGAGTTCAGGTTGCCGAAGCGGTCCACTTCGGCGGCTCCGAGAAAACCCAGGTGCACGCGTCCCGATTGCAGCAGGCTCATGACTCCCAGCATGTCCAGGCACTGGGTCGCATTCTTGAGATTGGCCGGATCGGCCATGGTGTAGATCAGTTCCGGAGAGGGCGTGCTCCGGATCACGCCGTTTTCAAACAAACCGACGGCATTCGGAGCGTGGGTTTTCTTGGCCACCACGAAGGCGATCAGCGGCAGGCGCATCCCGACGAACACCACTTCACCGTCGCGAATCTCGCGCGCCGCGCTGACGACCATCAACTCTCCCGGGGTGTAAGCCCGCTGCTGGGCCTGTGAATCGACGGTAGTCATCGCCATAGAACTGCGAACCGGGAACTTGAAACTGAAAACTGGTTCTTTGAATCAACTCGCCTGCTGCCAGGCCGGATGCTGCAAGTTTATAAGTTAATCGCCGATTTCCGGACCTCGCCAATCGAAGCCAGCGGATCACGCGCCCCTTCCTTGGGCGCAATCCACTTCTTCTCGCTGCTGATAATGTCCAACAGCAGTTTCTTGTCTTCCACCGAGGGCAGATATTCTTTCAGGTGCTGCTCGTAGCCGCTGTCGTCAATGGCCTCGCCGGTTTCCGCATGAAATTTCTGACCAGCCCAGCGTCCGATGTTGCGGTTAAACTTTATATGTGGCGCGTAAAGCCTTGGCTGTCCGTCCTTTAGGAAGGTGTTGAAACGGGCGATAAGACCGGCCACTTCGTCGCGATAGAGGCTCCGGTTGTAATCGTTGAGATCATCGAGGTCCGCCGGGTGCTCGTTCTTCGGCTCGTCGTAACGTCCCTTGATGCCCCATACATAGGCCCAGTGAGCGGAGGAAGAGTGGTCGGTGCCGAACAGGTCGTAGGAGCTTGAAATCCATTTATTGAGATATTTCTGGATCAGCCAGCCCGGCACCACGCCGGCTTCGACAATGCGGCGCAAACCGTCGTTGCCGGTCCCCATGTGGAAGGCCTCCTCGCGCAACATGTACGACATGGAACGGCCCAGCGGCGCGAAGGCGGAGTATTTGAACATCTGCAACTGGAACTTGCCGTCGCGGTCGACGAAGTCAGTGTAGGTAAAGAAATCCATCCAGTTGTCCACTTCCACGTTGAAGGCGCCCAGCAGACGCTTGTTCTCAAAGGCGCGGCGCTCCAGCATCTTTTGCGCTTCGACCTTGCCGGAGTATCCGAAGTGGTCCACCAGCAGCGCGCACATCTGCCAGCCGTGCCGCATTTCTTCGATCATGACGCGGGTGATGGCGCGGCGGTCCCAGTCGGTGGGCGCGCTTTCAAATAGGTAGCGCTGCTGCTCCACGCTGGCGAACTCGGTGTCGCCCTGGTACACGATCATGTTCATGAGTGCATCGCGCATCTGCTGCGTCGGTATCTGGCGCAGGTTCTCCCACTTGCGTCGGCCTTTGTACGAGCCGAATTGGATCTCCTCCGTCTCGATCGCACCATAGAGCGTGTCGAACTTGAAGCTGGCAATCTCGTCGTGGTTGACGCCAATCTCTTTGCGCCAATCGTCGAAGAGGCCGACCCAATCGCTGAAGGTCCCGATTTTTGCTACTTTGCCTGGCATAATTCCTCTTTACTCGCGGCGGCCGGCATCTGGCCGGCTATCCGGAGGGCATTTTGCCCTCCGCATCGCGGGCGAGACTTATTTCGCCTTGAAAACCGCCGGCCGCTTCTCTACGTATGCGGCCAGGCCTTCCTTGGCGTCCTCGCTCTGGAACAGGAGCTGCTGATTCTCGCGCTCCACCGCCAACGCCGATTCCATCGGAATTTCCCACCCCGTCTGTACCGCGCGCTTGATGCGTCCCACGGCCTTCGCGGCCTTGTTGGGCGGGCAGAATTGACGCGCATATTCCATGATGTTCTCCATGAAATTATCGCGCTCGTAGATATCGTTGACGATCCCCAGCTCTTTGGCTTCCTCGAAGGAAAATGTGTTGCCCGTCACCATCAACTCGATGGCCTTGCTCTTGCCTACGATGCGCGACAGCCGCTGCGTTCCGCCGGTGCCTGGCAGTACGCCCAGGTTCACTTCCGGCAGGCCGATCTTGCCCGCGTCCTGGCGCGCGATGCGGATGTCGGCTGCCATGGCAATTTCCAGGCCGCCCCCGACGCAATGCCCGTTCAGCGCCGCGATCACCAGCTTCGGCGTGTGTTCCAGCCGCAGCAAAGTCTCGTTGGCGTGCAGACAGAAGTAGTATTTGAACGTGGGATCGACGCTGACCAGCATCTTGATATTGGCCCCGGCGGAGAAGAACTTGTCGCCCGCGCCGGTAAGCACGATCACGTATACATCGTTATCCATCCGGGCCTTGAGGATGGCCTCGTCAAGCTGCCGGTTCATCTCATAGGTATAGGTATTCGCCGGAGGGTCGCAGAGTTCGATCACCGCCACGCCGGCATCGACGCGGTAGTTGATCAAAGTTTTGGTGGACTCGCCGCTGGCCGGCTGCACTGTCGTCGCCATAGTCGTACTCCTTTTTGCAATGGTTAAGAAATCATTCTAAGCCCGATACTGCAGCTTCTTTCTCTGGGTGCCTTTTGAAGCTCCACTCCCGATGCCGTGAAGAAAAATGTCCGCCATCTCTTGCGCAAGTTCTGCCGCACCGGCATCGACCCGCGGGTTATACCAGGTGTAGATCCAGTTCATCATGCCGAACAGGCTGAGCACGGCGGTGCGGCTGGAGAACTCCAGGCCGCGAGCCAGTTTGTAGGCGTCCAGCAGTTCGATGCAGATGCGGTAATACTCGCGCTTGATGGCCGCGATCCGGGCTCCGAAGCCGTTCTTCAGGACATCGTCTTCGTGGGAGAGGACCTTCATGGCTTTCTGGTTGTCCAGAAAATATTCGAGATGATTCAGGATGAACATGCGAATGCGGTCGGCCGGGTCGGTAACGTCATCGAGCCGCGCCCGCAGCCGGTCCACGATGGTGCTGAAAGTATGTTTCTGGATCAGGTACAGCAATTCTTCCTTGGACTCAAAATAGTGGTACAGGCCGGAGAGTGAAACGCCGCTGGCGCGGGAGAGATCGCGCATCGAAGCTGCCGCATATCCCTGGTCGCAGAATACGTTGGTCGCATGGACAAGAATCCGCGCCAGGCGGCGGTCAAAGCGGGTTTCCAGGCGCGGCCCGGAGGCCGAAGGGCGCCGCCGCTGCGCAAACTGCGATTGGAGAGGAGATACCGTAGCCATAGTTCGAACGTTCGTTCGAATTGTAGCAGTGCGGGAGAGGAAAGCACAAGAGTCGCTTCTAGCCCAGCCAACGGTTTTGTCTTTTAGCCAGAAGCTAGCAGCTAGTAGCTTTCATTCGAGAACAGCGATTTGCCGCCAACCGCCGCGACCAGATGCAGATGGTCGCGGGCGACGAGCTGCTGGACGTGAGGCAGGTCATCGTCACTCAACGCCAGATACCATCGCTCCGGCTGCGACCAGAGCCGCGAGAAGTCGCCGTCATTGATGAATACCGGAGGCGCGTCGGGCGCGTACGAACCGTATTCAAGATTGAAATAGCGGCCATTCAGCATCAGGCATTTGTCCTCGCTGTAAAAAAGCAGGGAGGAAATCGCGTTGTGGTTGCCATAGATGATCAACTGCCCGCGGGGAGCGCGATTGAGGGCCTCCGCGAGGGGACGCGAGGAGAGATAGGGATCGAAAGTCACCAGCGCCAGCCTGGCCGCCTGGAAGAAGATCACCATCATGACCGCCATGGCCAGAATCGCGCGTTGGCCGCGCAGTCGCCATGCTCCAATCGCGCCGATGACAAAGGCTACGCCAGCAATCACCAGCGGCACCCGCAAATATGCGAATGATTTGAGGGTAAGGTCGCGCATGTGCCCGAGTGAAAGCGTGTAGGCGGCGCTGTTTTGCGTGAGGGCGTTCGAGATATCCCCGGGCGTGGGCAGCCCCCATACATTGACCAGGATTGCGCCGATGGCGAAGGCGGCACATGCAGCCACCACGGCTACGACTCTTGCTCCCACGCGAACCGAATCCTCGCGGGCCGCGACCCCGCAACCCAGCAGCAGAGCCAGCGCGGGATAGATGGGCATCGAATAATATTCCTGGGTCGTGGACAGGGTGAAGAACACCATCACGAAACCGATCCAGCACAATGCCAGCAAGCGGGCCCGGCCTTGCCGGTCCACCGGTTTGTAGCCCAAATGCCACAACGTCGGCAGATACACGCTCCAGGGAAACAGCCAGACCAGGTGGAAGAGCCAGAAATAAAGGCGGGGCACGGTGTTGTAATCGCGGGGATAGCGCGCGTTCAAGAACCGGAGCACTTGCTCGTTGATGAAATAGAACCAGAAGAAGCCATGGTACTGGCCCGGGCCGGCGTGCATGGTGAAATTAAAGTAGGGAGGATTCCGGATGGTGGCCAGCACATGCCAGGGCGCGGCAATCGCCATGAAAATCAGAAATCCGGTAAACGGATACAGCCGCCGCCAGGTCTGGCGATCGACCAGGCGGCGGGTGAACACCAGAAACAGAAAGGCCGCGGCGAGGGGAAACACCAGCCCGATAAGGCTTTTGAGCAGCAGGCCCGCCGCCAGACTGGCCGCCATCACGTAAGCCCACAGCCGCGGCTGCTTCTCATCGGCGTCCAGGGCGCGAAGGAAGGCCCACAGCGCCAGCGTAATCGATAGGGTCAGGATGACATCCGGAATGACAATCCGCGTGAACAGGAACAGCCCGATGCAGGTGGAGAGGAACAGTCCGGCATAAAAGCCAGCCTTCGGCGAAAACGCCCACCGGCCAAAACAGAAAGTTACCCAGCAGAGCGCGATCGCCGAGAGCGCGCTGGGAATTCTCGCAACCCAATCACGGACTCCGAACACGGAATAGAAAACCGCCGTGATCCAATACTTCAAAGGGGCCTTATCGAGAAAGGCGACGCCATCCAGCCGCGCCGTGACCCAATCGCCCGATTGCAGCATGTTGCGCGCGATCAGGGCCTGGGAGGCGTCCACGTCATCCATCAGGGAGGGCGGGCTGATAATCCCGCTGAGAAAAATGATGGCCGCAAAGAGGACTACGATCCATTCATAATGGCGGCTCATGCGGGAAGCAGCCTCGCGGGGTTTATCAGGGTTATGAGGAGAGAAAGTCTCAGAGGGAAGTGCCATCGACTGTCTAGTCTGACACTTCTTCTTCGTTCTTCTGAGCGCGGATAACACAGGCCACATCGTATGGAGTATGGCGGCCGCGGCTCTGGTAATAGTGCCGCACCTGCATTTCCGCCAGCAGTCCGAGCGCCAGAAGCTGTACGCCGGCGAGGATCAGCACGGCGCTAAAAATCAACATGGGGCCGTGGTCGGTCATGATGCGCATGCCGTAGATCAGCTTCCACAGCACCATCCACAGCCCAAGTGCGCCTCCGCTCACGATGGCGAGCACCCCGGCCGTTCCGAAGAAGTGCAACGGACGCGAGAGGTAGCGCAGCAGGAACCGGACCGTAAGCAGATCGAAAAAGACCGGGAGTTTGCTGGGCATCCCATACTTCGAGACACCAAACTCGCGGGGCGAGGTGGTGATGGGAACTTCGCAGATCCTCGCGCCTCGCCGCAGAGCCAGGACAGGAATCAGCCGCTGGAGCTCGCCATAAATCGGAACTTCCGAAACCAATTGGCGTTTGTATGCCTTGAACCCGCCGCCCCAGTCGTGGATTCGAACCCCGGTGAGTTTTCCCAGGATCCAGTTCGCGCAGCGGGTCGCCACGCGCTGCAGCAAAGAACCTTCATGCTGGTTCCGCCAGCCGCAGACGATGTCAAAACCTTCCTCCAGCCGCTCAATGAATCTGGGGATGTCAGCAGCGTCATGCTGCAGGTCTCCGTCCATGGTGATGACGTAATCGCCGCGCGCCGCGTTGAAGCCGGCGCCCAGCGCGACCGATTTGCCGGCATTGTGGCGCAGCGCCACGACCGTGACCCGGCTGTCGACCTGGGCAATTTCCTGCAGCAGGGGAAAGCTGCCGTCGGTGCTGCCATCGTCCACAAAAACGAATTCAAACGAATGGCCGACCGAGTCCAGGGTTTCCTTAAGACGCCCGTAGAGTGGCGTGATGCTCTCGCGCTCGTTCCAGAGCGGGACGATCACGGAATATCGAACCGGTCGCAGGTCTTCGGACATACGGGCACTTTCCGATGTCTGTGGATTTAGTCTTTGAAAGTTTAAACCCTCGGTCGAAATCGCACAACCGTTTCGCAGCGTGGTTTATGGCACAACGGGGTACGCCGTGCCGGGAATATGGCGGACCTTGGGCCGGCACATCAGTTCCGAACGTCGGCCAGCAGCTGTTCCACCTCGTGTTTCAGATCGGCGGTGAGCGGTAACAGCGGCAAGCGCGCGGGACCACCGTAATAACCATTCAAATCCATCCCATACTTCATTCCTGGGATACCGAGCTCGCTCCCGACGCGCTGCGCCGCGCTGGTGATGCGCTCCTGCTTAAGACGCGCCAACCCGGCATCGCCTTCCTTCCAGGCGGCGTAAATTTCGTAACAGGCCGTGGGGGCGACATCGGCGAAGGCCAGCACCGCCCCGACTGCACCGGCCTGCAGCGACGGTTCCAGCTTTTGCGCCAGGCCCGCCAGTACCTGGAATCCGACTTCCTTCTGCCTCGTCTTGATCCCACTCACTACATTTACGGCACTCGATGAAGGCCTGGCGCCTCCCAATCCCGCCACCTGAACCAGTTCCCCGCCCTGCCCGTTTCCGCCGGTGGACGCCTTCAGCATGCGCGGCGTAACCGCGTCAAATGTCTCGGTGACCGTGGCCGCGCGCTTGATGTGCCGCGTTCCTTCCACCATGCGACGGACTTTCTCCACATCGCCACCCGATTCCTTGATTCCAATAATGTTGGGATGTCCCGCCAGTTCGATGACCACCTCGGCCGGCATGTCATATCCAGTAAATGGCGGGACGTTGTAAATCAGTACCGGGAGTGGTGAACGGTCCGCTACAGTGCGATAAAACGCCAGCAGGTTGGCCGGCTGCATCGCCCTTTTGTAGAAATGCGGCGTGCGCACCAGGGCGGCGTCGTAA
>DASQHA010000267.1:0-4889 GCA_035632335.1 Terriglobales bacterium | reverse complement strand
CGCATTCTTGCCCGCAACACGCTGCGCGCCGTCGATTTCGGCAAGTGCGAGCGCATGGTGCGCATCAATCAGCTGCCCCTGGGCTTGGAAGACCTGGCGGAGGTTGTTCCCGAGTCGCCGGACCTGGTGCTGCTCCCCAAGACCGAACTGCCCGAACAGGTCGCGGAAACCGGCCGCATGATTGACGAACTCAAAGGCCGCTACGGCATCACCCGCCCCATCTGGCTGATGCCGATTCTCGAATCCGCGCTGGGCATTGAAAACGCGTGCGCCATCGCGCAGGTCAGCAAGAATGTGGTCGCGCTTACCATCGGCCTCGAGGACTACACCGCCGACCTGGGCGTGGCCAAGACCGCGGAAGGTCGCGAGTCGCTGTACGCGCGGACGCGCCTGGTCAATGCGGCGCGAGCGCTGGGAGTGCAGGCCATCGATTCCGTTTTCAGCGACGTCGGCGACCTGGATGGCCTGCGGCGCTGGGCCGAGAATTCCCGCGCCCTCGGTTTCGAAGGCATGGGCTGCATCCATCCTGGACAGATCCCGGTGATTCATGCTGCCTTCGCTCCGTCGCCGGCCGAAATTGAAAAAGCGTTGAAGATCGTGGCTGCATTCGAAGACGCACAGCAGCGCGGCTTGGGCGTGGTCAGCCTGGGATCGAAAATGATCGATCCGCCGGTAGTGCAGCGGGCGCAAAAACTGGTGGAACTGGCGAAGCGCATAGGCAAGGCCTGAAGAGACCGTGTAGGGGCGGGTCTCCGACCCGCCCAGGTCGAGCGAAGCTCGACGAGCAGAGGGGAGTTAAGGGAGAGGAATGACTGACCGAGTCGAGCTGGTCCAGAACGCCGCGGGACGCATGGTTCCGACCATGGTCAACGGCAAGCCCCAGATTCCTTACCTCGGTGTCGCCAAATATCAGCCCCGCGGGCGTAGGGCCGCTCCTCCGGTTCGTTCCAGCAAAGACTATCCCGACAACGGCGATAAGCGCGTCCCCGATCTTGAGACCGCGCTGCGCAAGTGCGGACTGCGCGACGGCATGGTGATCTCGAACCATCATCACCTGCGCGATGGCGATCGCGTGGCGCTCATGATGCTGGAAGCCGCCGCAAAAATAGGAGTCAAAGATCTGCTCTGGTTTCCCAGCGCATCGTTTCCCTCGCAAAAAACCGCCATCGACCTGATGCAGTCGGGCGTGATCCATCACATCGAAGGCTCCATGAACGGGCCCCTCGGCGACTACTGTACCCAGGGCAGGATGCGCGGCCTGGGCGTGCTGCGCTCGCATGGCGGGCGCTGGCAGGCCATCCAGGATGGCGAAGTGCACATTGACATCGCGGTCATCGCCGCGCCTGCGGCCGACGCCTTCGGCAACGCCGACGGCTCGCATGGCAAGTCAGCCTGCGGATCTCTCGGCTTTGCCCTGGCCGACTCGACCTACGCCGACAATGTCATCGTGGTCACCGACAACCTGGTTCCGTTCCCCTGCATTCCCTGGCAGATTCAGGGCAACAATGTCGATTACGTGGTGGAAGTCGATTCCATCGGCGATCCGGCCAAGATTGTTTCGGGCACCACCCAGATCACACGCTCGCCCGACCGCTTGCGGGTGGCCGAGTACGTGGCCCGCTTCCTGCGTGATGCCGGCATCATGCGCAACGGGTTTTCCTTTCAGGCGGGAGCGGGCGGCATCGCGCTCGCGTTTGTCGACTACCTGCGCCGCATGATGAAAGAAGATGGCTTGAAAGCCCGCTTCGTCCGCGGCGGCTCGACTCGCTATCTGGTGGAAATGTTGCAGGATGGATTGACCGACTACATCCTCGACGGCCAGACCTTTGATCTCGACGCCGTGAAGTCGATCGCAAGCGACCCCCGGCACGTGCCCACATCGCCGTTCACCTCATACAACTACCACGGCAAGGGTTCATTCGCTTCCATGGTGGACGCCGTGGTTCTGGGCGCGACCGAAGTGGACCTGAACTTCAACGGCAACGTGGTCACGCACTCCGATGGCCGCCTGCTGCACGGCATCGGCGGCTGGCAGAATTGCCTGGAGGCGGGATGCACGATTCTCGCAGTGCCGTCCTTCCGCGATCGCATCCCGGTCATCGTGGACGAGGTAACCACGCTGACCGGACCCGGCGAATTGATTGACGTGGTCGTGACCGAGCGCGGCATTGCCATCAATCCGCTGCGTCAGGATTTGCTCGATGCCGTGAAAGATTCGAGCTTGCCGATTCGGCCGTTGCAGGACATCAAAGCCGAAGTAGAACGCATCTGCGGCGGCAAACCGGTCCGACCGAAGCTGGGCGATCGCCCGGTGGCGGTGGTTAAGTGGGTGGATGGAACCGTGCTGGATACGGTCTGGCAGGTGGCTTAGAAACTTCTGCGCCACGGATTCCCGCGGATTTTCACGGATTCAAGTTTTACGAGTTTATCCGTGTTGATCCGCGTGAATCCGTGGCCCGGAATTACTCGTTCTTCATCGCATCAATCAACTGGAAAAGCTGGGTGCGGTCCACGACTTCGACAAAAGGCTTGCCTTGCGTCTTGTTGCTGACCACATAAATCGTGGGCGTGTGATTGATGCCGACACGCTGTCCCGCATTTTTATCTTCGTTGATCGCGGCCGCCAGCTTGCCTTGCGGATCGACCACGAACGGCAGCTCGACTTTGTGTTCGGCGGCGAATTTTTCCGCGAAGCCGCGCAGCGTCGGCGGCGTGATTTCCGGCTGATGCTGAAAGATGTAGTCGCGAAAGTCGCTGCCCAGCTGTTTCGACTGGGAATCAAAGTAACGGGCGATAATGGCCGCATCGAACGACCAGTTGTGCATGGGCAGCGGAAAGTCGTGGACCACAACCGGAATTTTGTAAGTGCGGCCGGCCTCCTCCACCAGGGGAGCGGCGCGGCGGCAGTCGGGACACTGCAGGTCTTCAAACACCACCAGCGCCACTTGCGCACCTTTGGGCGGCCGCAGCGCGGGATCTACGGTCTGGGCCGAAGCCAGGGAAGCGACCAGCAGGAAAGCGAAAGCGAGCACGTGGGTATTCATATTTATTTGGATGCCGGCTCTGTACGTTTTTACTGCACTCTATGGTAACTGATTCCGGAACCGGTTACGAAGCAGGGTTCCGTGACCGCCCATTCATAGCAAACGCAACTGGCGGCGCTCCAGTGCCAGCAACTTCTCCTTGATGGGCAATCCTCCCCCGTAGCCGGTGAGCTTCCCGTTGCTGCCGATCACACGATGACAGGGGATCACGATCGGAATCGGATTCGAGCCATTGGCCAGGCCAACCGCGCGCGACGCGTTCGGATTGCCGATACGGCGAGCCAGCTCGCCATAGGAAATCGTCTCCCCATACGGAATTTCGCACAGGCGATTCCATACGCTCTGCTGGAAAGGCGTGCCTGCCGGCGCGAGCGTGAGATCGAAGGTCTCCAGTTCTCCCGCAAAATAGGCGCGCAGCTGCCGCATGGTTTCGCGTAGCGGTTCCGCATCGTCGTGCCATTGCGGATCGGCTTGGGCGGGCGTCCTTTCATTTACAAAATCTATGCGGCGAAGGCCGCTGTCATCCGAGACCAGCAGCAGCGGCCCCACCGGGCTCTCCATCCGGGTGTAGCAGGTAAGATTCGCCGCCAGGATTGCCATCGCGAGTTACCTTCTTCAGCTGACTCGGAAATGAAACGCGCCGCCCTGGTGCGTGGAGCAACGCTTCAGCGCTGCATTAAGAGGCCATCTCTGAGGCGGCTTTAGCCGCTGAGGCACTGCCCCCTAGATCACCGCAGCCTGCTCGCGCCGCCTGGCCTGAATCTCAATGAAAACATGCACCAGTGAAACCGCCGCCGGAGTAACCCCGGGAATCCGGGAGGCATGTCCCAGCGTCCGCGGGCGGACCCTGATCAGCGTCTCCTGTATCTCGCGGGACAGTCCGCTGACTGAACCATAATCGAACCACTGCGGAATGGCGCGCTGTTCCGCCTTCTTGAGCCGGTCGATGGCTCGCTCCTGCTGGAGAAGATAGCCGGCGTACTTGATTTCGGTCTCGACTGACTTCAGCTCGTTGCGCACCGCCGAAGAAATAGCTACCCCTGATTCCCCCGAATTCACGCCGATTTCTTCCGCTTCAAAAAACTCCGGGACGAGATTGCGCAGCACCGGCAGCAGGCGCTCGATCGTAATCTCCGGGCGCTTCAGCAATTGGGCCAGGCTCTGGCCGACGGCGGAACTGGAGTCGTCGTTCGCTTTTGCCGAGTCTTGCTCGGGCTGACCGGGTCGGAGACCCGGTCGCACACAATCTGTGGCCGCCTCGACTATTTGCTCGAGCATCGAACTCGTCAGCTTTGATTTCTCCAGCAGCTGCTTAATGGACTCGTGGCGCTGCTGCTTGACCTGAAAATCATTCCAGGCCGCATCGGAAATCAGGCCCACGCGGCGGCCATGCGGGGTGAGGCGGCGGTCCGCGTTGTCGATCCGCAGATGCAGCCGGAATTCCGCGCGCGAGGTGAACATGCGGTACGGTTCGTTAGTGCCCTTGCTGATCAGGTCATCGATCAGGATCGCGGTATAAGCCTCAGTACGATCGAGGATGAGCGGCGCCTCGCCCTTGACTTGCAACGCCGCATTGATGCCGGCCATCAAGCCCTGGCACGCCGCCTCTTCGTAGCCGCTGGTGCCGTTGATCTGGCCGCCCAGGAACAGGCCGGCAATCTTCTTGGTTTCGAGGGTGCGTTCGAGTTCAGTCGGATCGATGGCGTCGTATTCGATGGCGTACCCCGGCCGCAGCATGTCCGCGTCTTCCAGCCCGGGAATCGACTTCAGAATCTCCATCTGCACTTCCACCGGCAGCGACGTGCTCATGCCGTTGACATAAATCTCGTGCGTATTCAGGCCCTC
>DASQHA010000266.1:0-3898 GCA_035632335.1 Terriglobales bacterium | reverse complement strand
CCGCACCCGCGAGGGTTGAAATAACAGGCTACAAGAAAAATAGGGCCACAGAACCCCCGCGTTCTAGCAGCCCTATTTTTCGTCGTAGTATCTTACGAAGACAAAGTATCAGACCACAAATGGTACGGATGTGATGCCGGTCACTGACTTTACCCTAGAAGACGCCAGACTGGCCGCAGGTCCGCGTCGGTTATTCATGCTCGATGTTGCTCCTACTCAACCGGCGCGGCCCTTGCGGTACGCTCATTCGGCGCTTATTGTGCGCTGTGGGGACACGCAGATGGGTGACGCCATTCACAGAATTCCTCAGCCATGACGGTTATTGTTGAGGTGGCTCTCACAAATGAAAGCACACCAGTACATCAAACTTGGTCCTGAGCACATCGGTCCTCACATTACGGCATTCGGCTGGGACTGGTTTGTCGGCAAGATCGAAGGTAGCTCGGCTCGCTGTGGCTTTAACCTAGAAGACGTCGGCAAACGGCTTTATTTCATAGATGGCCACCTGGTCCTTGAGTCCGATGCGGAGAGGCACGCCAGGTTCGAAGTGGCACCTCAGCAGCCGATAAGTCCGCTCATCCAACTTTGACGCGCACAGCCGTCGCTCGCGGAGTAGTTAGAGGGAATGAGAAGTAGCGACATGGAACCGGACAATCCAGTGCGTTATTGGTTAGAACTGAAGGCGAAGGAAGGGCACGGCGGGGTGGAGGTCATGGTCTTTAAGTCGCTAGGTGATCACTTTATTAGAGAAGGTCATCAATCGTATCGTCGGCAACCCAGGTGTCATTTCGAGATGATTGGTGATAATGTATGGTCCGCCGCCGGACTGCAAGAGGTTTGAAGTTGGAGCGAGGCAACAGTCTGCGTAAATGTATCCGGCCTCTTAGTGGAGAATCGCTCTCCGGGCACTCGATGATGATCCGCGCGTGCCGGTCCTTATAAATCGCTCGGTCACAAAGACCCATTCACACCAGCAGGTTTTCCGGCACGCCGTTAGACTGTTGTTTCGTCTTCTTCTCTCCTCCGCAGACCTTGGTGGAAAAGCCATCTCAGAGACTCGTCGTGGTGGCGGTGGAAAAGTGGAAAGCGTTCTGTGCTTTCCAAGCGTCAGCATCTTTTCCACCGCCAGGATTAGGCCGCTACTGGCAGCAGGGGCTGATGTCGATAGTCTCTGCCGCTGGACAACACGGCCCAGGCGATACGAGCCAGTTTATTGGCGATGGCAACTACAACTTTGTTGCGCGGTGCCCGCTGCGCCAGCCGATGCACCCACTGCCCGAATCCTCCGGTGTCGTACTTGACACGAAGCAGTACCGCGCGAGCCCCGTGGATCAGCATGCGACGCAAATAGACATTGCCACGCTTGCTGATGCCGAACAGCCTCTGCTTCCCCCCGGTGGAGTACTGCCGTGGCACGACGCCCACCCAGGCAGCGAAGTCGCGCCCCCGGCGAAAGGCGGCCCCGTTGCCAATGGCGGCCACAGTTGCGGTAGAGACCAGAGGGCCGAAGCCAGGAATCTGCCGTAGGCGCCGGCAGAGTGCGTTGTCATGGCTGATGCGCTCGAGCTCGTCGGTGATCGCCTGGATGTCCATCTCCAACTGCTTCCACTCCTGCCACATGCGCTCCAGCAGCCAACGCAGGCGCGGGCTGAGGCTCTGCTCGGCATCTTCCATGACCGCGGGGAGGTGCTTGCGGAGATGGATGGGTTTAGCCGCAAAAATAATGCCGCGTTCCAGGAGGAATCCGCGGATCTCGTTGATCAGCGCGGTGCGACGTTGCACCAGTCGATCACGAACCCGGTGCGTGGCTTGCACATCGAGCTGCTCCTCGGTCTTGATCGGCACAAAGCGCATGTTCTGTTTGCTCACGGCTTCGGCGATGGCCTCGGCATCGAGGAAGTCGTTCTTGTTGGACTTGCGATAAGGCTTCACAAACTGTCCCGCGATGAGTCGCACCTGGTGCCCCTGCTCGCGCAGGGCGGCCCCCAGGAAGTGCGCTCCCGCACAGGCTTCCAGACCGATCAGTGAGGAAGGCAGCTTGGCGGTATAGGCCAACAGCTGGGCACGTGAGAACTTCTTGCGAACCAGCACCTTGCTACGTTCGCCCAATGCAACTAGGTGAAAGGTGGTCTTGCCCAGATCGATGCCGATAGATGCGATACGCATGAGATGATCCTCCTGATGTAAGTTGCCGAGCCCTCAAATCTACTCGGCGGCGGACCATCTCATTAATCGCCTCTCTAACATCGCAATCGGGTTTGTCCATCCTACGCGTTTACGAGTACCTGCATGGGCTACTGCCATAACGAGCGTGAAATCGCCTCGTACGTTGGGGGGTTGCATTCTGCCCCACAATCAGTGCAGGATTTGTAAAGTACGTGAACGCCTGTTCACACCAGTCATTTCCGTTGCACCAATCCGGACGCGCTAAGATAGCCTGAACATGACCTCGGTAGTCAATTCCCTGCTCCAGGACGGGCGCTACGGGCTGCGCATGCTGGGCAGATCGGCGGGGCTGACCACCATCGTGGTTATCACGTTGGGCCTGGGCATCGGGGTCAACAGCAGCATCTTCAGCGTGCTCAACGAATGGCTGCTGCGTACGTTGCCTGTCCCTAATCCAGAACAAATCGTCGCTTTGGCTAAGGGAAGCGGCGGCTCCCGGCTCTCTTATCTTGACCTGCTCGATCTGCGAAATCAGGCAGGCGTGTTCTCCAACGTGTTCGGGTATGACACTGGCTCGGCCGGCCTCAGCGCCGACGGCAAGCCCGGGCAGTTTGCGTACAGCACAGTTACGGGGAACTACTTTTCCGCACTGGGCGTGAAGCCTCTATTGGGCCGGCTGTTTGTGCCCGGCGAAGGCGACCGGCCGGGCGAGGCATTAAACCTGGTTCTGGGATATTCGTTTTGGCAGAAGCGATTCGCAGGCGATCCGGCCGTGATCGGGAAGCACATTGCCGTGAATGGCAGACCGGCCACCATTATTGGCGTGGTGCCGCCTGGGTTTCATGGCCTGCTCTTCGCCTTCGACATGGACGGCTACTTGCCGCTGAGCATGATGTCGGAGGGGGAAGACCGCAATAGCCTCTGGGTGGACCGTAGCGATCGCTCCCTGATGCCATTTGCGCGCCTGCAGCCAGGGATTAGCCTGGCCCAGGCGCAGAGTGCGGTGGACGTAGTAGCCAAGCGCCTGGCGGCGCAGTACCCCACGACCGACAAAGGACTGGCAGTGCGTGTGATACCCGAGCGCCAGGCGCGGCCGGCGCCGGAAGTGTCCAGCTTTGTGCCGGTCATCGCCGGGCTGTTTCTGGTGCTGCCGGCGCTCGTGTTGCTACTGGCGTGTATGAATGTGGCGAACATTCTGCTGGCTCGGGCGGCGGCGCGCGAGCGGGAGATGGCGATCCGGGCGGCGATTGGAGCCGGCCGCTGGCGACTGATCCGGCAAATGCTCACCGAAAGCCTGCTGCTGGCATTGCTTGGCAGCATTGCGGGGGCGGTATTGGGAGAGTTGGGCATCGCGGCCGCTGGATTTCTTCTCCGTCCGGTTACCACCAGTTCCGCTGGCTATGCTTTCCGTATTGACTGCCGTTTCGATTGGAGGGTATTCGCCTACACGCTGGCGGCGGCGGTGTTCACCGGAGTTTTTGTTGGCCTGTGGCCGGCATTGCGCGCCGGGCGCTCGGATCTGAGTGCAGCGCTCCACGAAGGTGGGCGCAGCGACCAGGCTGGACCTGGCCGGTTGCGACTGCGCAGTTCTCTGGTAGTGGCACAGGTGGCGGGTTCGCTCATGTTGCTGGTGGTAGCCGGGCTTCTGGTGCGAAGCCTGAGGCACGCCGAGCATATGTTCCTGGGCTTCGATCCTGATCATGTCGTGAGCGTCATGCTCGATCCTCACCAG
>DASQHA010000265.1:0-3315 GCA_035632335.1 Terriglobales bacterium | reverse complement strand
TCTGACGCTGGCACTCGGCATCGGCGCTAATACGGCCATCTTCAGCTTTGTCGATGCCGTGCTTCTGGAGCCGCTCCCGTACCCGCATCCTGAGGAGATTGTGAATGTGTGGGAGAAACCGCCACAGTACGATCGCAACGGAATCTCCACGCTGAATTTCCTTGATTGGCAGAAGCAGAACACCGTCTTCACGGCGATAGCCGCCGAGACTGGTGGCTCCGTCACGCTCACCGGCGTCGACGTGCCCATACAACTGCGCGGCTCGCGCGTATCGGCGCACTATTTCGACATTTTTGGAGAAAAGGCGGCGCTTGGCCGTACGTTTGCGCCCGATGAGGACGAACCTGGTAAAGAGCAGGTTGTCATCCTAAGCAACCGAATTTGGCAAAATCGCTTCGGCGCCGACCGCAACGTCATAGGCCGAACCGTCCATCTCAACAACAAGGCCTACGCTGTAATCGGTGTGCTGGCTGCCAACAGTTCGCGCGACCGCGGCTGGCAGGACGTCTGGACGCCGCTGGCTTTCAAGCCACAGGACATGACGCGCAATTTCCACTGGATGATGTCCTGGGCACGCCTCAAACCCGGCGTGTCGCTTGAGCAGGCGCGAACCCAAATGAAGTCGATCGCTGCGCGCATCGAGCACGATTATCCAGATTCCAACAAAGGTTGGAGCGTCACGATTGACCGCTTCGTCGACCGCGTAGTGGAGGATAGCCTTCGCCGCTCCCTGCTGGTTCTGCTCGCTGCCGTCGGGGCCATATTGCTGATCGGCTGCGCAAACCTGGCCAATCTGCTGCTGGCCCGCGGTGCGTTCCGGGAACGCGAGATCGCCATCCGCTCGGCTCTAGGGGCGGGCCGCTGGCGCCTTATCCGCCAGCTTTTCACCGAAAGCCTGCTGCTCTCGCTGTTGGGCGGGCTTACCGGCGTGGTGCTCGGCATCGGATTGATCGCGGCGCTGAAAGCCTGGATACCACGCCACTTCTTACCCTCCCAAGCTGACGTACGCCTCGATGCCCCGGTCATGCTGTTTGCCGCTGGGATCATCATCCTGACCGGGATCTTGTTCGGTGCCGCACCCGCTCTGCATGCGGCGCGAACAGACCTGACGGTCTCGCTCAAAGAAGGTGGCCGCGGTGCAACTTCAGGCTTACTCAGAAACCGCATCCGCGGAGCGTTGGTAGTTGCCGAGGTAGCGCTGGCTTTTGTCCTTCTCTCGGGAGCCGCACTATTGATCCGCAGCTTCTACCAACTACAACAAGTCGATCCTGGCTTCGAGACCACCAACGTCGTCACAATGTGGCTTCCGATGACCGACGCCCAATATCCGGAAGGCGCGCAAGTCGTCAGTTACCTGGGCCAGGTGATGGAGAAAATTCAGGCGGTTCCAGGTGTCCGCGATGTCGCCACTACCACCGCGCTCCCCCTCGAAGGGTGGGGATGGGGGATGCCCTTTCTGGTCGAGGGCCAGCCGGTCGTGGACCGCGCCAATCGCCCCGGCTGTTTCTACAAGATGGTCAGCCCTTCCTACTTCCGTGCGCTCGGGATGCGCTTGTTAAAAGGGCGCGGCCTGGCTGAGACCGACACCAAAGGCGTCGCACCGGCGATCGTCGTCAACGAGACGATGGTGAAGAAATATTTCAAGAACCAGGACCCCATCGGCAAACGCGTCCTGATTCAACAGATCATCTCCGGAAAACACGAGCTGGGGCCAGAGGTGCCGTGGCAGGTGGTGGGTGTGGTCGCCGACGAAAAAGTCGACAGCCTCGACGATTCCAGCCCCGGCGTCTATGTTTCGTACAAGCAAAGTCCCGCCCTGGGCACAGCTCTCATCGTGCGAGGCGCACTTGATCCCAATCGCCTCATCAAGGGAATTCAGGCATCCGTTTGGGAGTTGAACAAGAATCAAGCCTTAGACGACATCAAACTTCTGGAGCAGATCAAATCCGAGTCGCTCGGGGGCAACCGTCTGCGCACAGTGCTGCTGGGAGTATTCGCCGGTCTGGCGTTACTGCTTGCGGCCATCGGCATCTATGGTGTCATCTCCTATTCGGTTGCGCAGCGCATGCACGAAATGGGTGTGCGTGCTGCGCTTGGCGCGAGCACATGGGACCAGATCCGATTGGTGCTGGGGAGCGGATTGTCCCTAACGGCCATCGGTCTTACCATCGGGACCCTTGGAGCCCTCGGCCTTACGCGTCTCTTAGCCAGCCTCCTGTATGGTGTAAGCCCGCGAGATCCATCTACGCTGATCCTCGTCGGCGCCATCCTCGCAGTAATGGCCCTCGCCGCCTGTTACATTCCCGCCCGCAGGGCCACACGGATCGATCCGATGATCGCCTTGCGCTACGAATAGTCCGGGGCAATCGCACAGTTTTCTGAATGAACTGACGACTATCTCCTTGCTCTCGTCAGTGTCAGACCTGAGTTTTGCGCGGCACCTTCGAACTTACCAGATCCCCGTATCCGGCCAACTTCCAGCTTGCTGACAACACGCCCGCTAAATTCACCGATTCCGACGATGCTTGGCCGTAGGCGAGCCCATCGCGAACTCCACTTGGCAGAGAGTTGCATCTCAACAGGAGTGTGCCGAAGTGACGCACGATATTAACTATTAATGAAACCTACTGAGGCCCGCGCCGGTAAGGATGATGGTAGGACATGACGGGGATAGTGGAGACGGAACTCGAACGGTTCACCCGAGGCAAGAACGTCGCCAGGAGCTTCGATGCGCGCTCTACGAAGACATCCAAACCGCTTGGCTGCGCCACGGCGCAAGGGTCTTGGGCGAACTCGTCGGCTATCTTCCGCAGCCGCCCCTGGTGGATTGGCGATGGGCGGGGCTACAGAACTCGACATTCCGGAGAGTAAAGGGTCGCCAAAACTTCCTGCCGCAATATAAACAGCGCATGTACCCTACATTGAAAAGGTCACTACACCACACGACTGGGAACAGCGGGTTGCCCTGGCGTACGGCCTGACTTTGCGGCCAAAGGTTCACCTCTGACGCTCATGTGTGTTGTGCCTTTCTCCGCGCCCTTGAGAAGCCCGTATACGACATGATTTGTGGGAAGGTGCGACTCCAGATGATCAATGCCGTCCGATGTGATCACGATATCACTGCTTTCACCCGAAGTGACGTACTGCTTGTTTCTCAGATACCACACCGAGAAGGCAAGGTGCTCCCGAGGAAAACCCATCAGCTTTTCAAGTTCCATGAGCGACAGGCCCGGCTTGTCTTCATTTGCGCGGCGACTGTTGTACAGCAAACACAAGATACCAATCCGACGGTTGACTTCCCCATCAACACCAACC
>DASQHA010000264.1:0-3277 GCA_035632335.1 Terriglobales bacterium | reverse complement strand
TCAAGAATTTAGATAAGAGGATTCGCGAGGAAACCGGCTTGCCGGTGTCAATCGCCGACGACCCGCTGGCCTCAGTGGTACTCGGAACGGGCAGGATGCTGAGCGACTTCCGGCTGCTCCGGAAGATCTCGATCGACTAGCGCCGCCCGCCAGACGGCATGGAAACCCTGATCAGCCGCTATCGCAACATCACCGTCCTGCTGCTGGTGATTTTCGCGCAGCTCGTTCTGCTGGCCTATCAGGTGAAGAACGACAGCGACGTGCGGCTCATCCGCGTGTGGGCCGTCACGGCGGTAACGCCGGTGGCGCGCGCCATCGAAATGGTGCGCGGCGGCACATCCGGCTTTCTGCAGAACTACATCGTGCTGCACGATACGCGCGCGGAAAACGAGCGCATGCGCGGCGAATTGGGCCGGCTGAAGATCGAGAATCAATTTCTCAAGGCTGAGCTCTCGATGGCCGACCGCGCCAAAGCCCTGGCCGTGTTTGAATCGCACTCGCCGTCGAAGATGCTGGCGGCGCGGGTGATTGCCACGGCTACCGGAGCTTCGGCCGGAGCCGTGTTCGTCGACCGGGGCTCGACCGCCGGTGTCGAGAAAGGCATGGGGGTGGTAACGCCGGATGGCATCGTGGGCAAGGTGCTGGCCGCCTATCCGACCGCATCGCAGGTGCTGCTGGTGACCGACCCGGGTTTCGCCGCCGGCGTTGTCTCGCAGAAGAACCACGTGCACGGCATCCTGAAAGGGTCGGGACACGGCAACTGCCGCGTGGATTACGTGCAGAACGAAGAGAAGGTCGTAAACGGCGAATGGTTCTACACTTCAGGCGACGACCGGATTTTCCCGAGAGGCCTGCCGGCCGGCCAGGTGACGGTGGCGCGCTCCGGGAACCCGTTTCAGGAAATCGCGGTTGAGCCCAGCGCGGTGACGGGGGGGCTGGAGGAGGTGCTGATTATTCTGCAAGGCGTTCATCAGGCCGTTCCAGAGATGAAGACAGCCGCCCAGCCGATATATCTGGGACAGCCTCCTCCGGCGCCACAGGGTGATGAAGCAGCATCATCTGGGCAAACTGCTGCCACGGGCGGTTCCAGCAAGACTCCCGCGCTGGCCACCGACGCGGACAAGCTGCTTGAGCATTATAAGGACCTGGGCCAGGCCCAGGGCCACAAGTTTGGAGAGAACCCGCCCGGCGCCAAGGCTGTGGACTTCAACGCGCAGGTGAAGCCGGGTGAGAAACCAGCGGCCGGGCCGAAACCTCCGGCTGGCGGGGCGGCGGGGACAGCGGGACCGGCGGTGACCGCGGCTCCGAAACCGGCTCAGGTATCCCCGGCTCCTCCTGTCTCCCAGACGCAGCCGGACGCGTCACAAGCCGGCAAGCCGGCGCCGAACCCGCCGCAATGAGATACTCCGACGAACGCGTCCTGCTGTACAACCAGCGTGACACGCAAATCTCGCGCTTTAAAGCCTGGGTGCTGTTCCTGATCCCGCTGGCCGCGATTCTGTTTCAGGTCTACATTCCGCTGTTCTTCCAGTTCCTGTCGTACCTGGAGCTGCCGCTCATCGTCACTGTGTATTTCGCCCTGATGCGCCGCAGCCCCGTCGGCGGCCTGTTGATCGGGGCTCTGGTGGGGCTGGTGCAAGACTCGCTGTCGAAGAACCCGCTGGGGATGTTCGGGATTACCAAGACGCTCATCGGTTACGTGGCGGCTTCGGTGGGGATGCGGCTGGATGTAGATCACCCCTTCATCCGCCTGATTCTGGGCTTTTTCTTTTTCGTTTTGCACCAATTCATCTTCTGGGCGCTGTCGCGCGGCCTGCTGGGCCAGCAGATGAGCTTCGAGACCCAGCGCACGCTGGTGCTGGGTCTGCTGAATGCCATCGTGGCGGTTTCGCTGTTCCATTTCCTGGACAAATTGAAAGAGCGGGCCTAACGTTGGTTACCGGGGTAAAGTAACCCGGCCCATCACCCAAGGTCAGAGGCACCAGACGAAGGTAAAACCCTCGTGCTTGCATCTCGGCCTCCTTCTGCTGTTACGGCAGGAGGATACTCATCTCGGTCAGCTCCCGGCTGCGTCGGAGTCCCTTGGGCGCGATTAAGTGGCTGCGGCGGCTGCGGCGGCTGCAGCAGCTTCATCCTGTTGTTGTTTTTCGCGCATGGTAATGGCCTGCTGGTTGCCTGATTGCGCAACGGTGACAAGCCCATGACCGAGGCCCGGAAGGCGGTTGTTCCAGCAGATGGCTCCGCTTGCCGGGTCGAGCCGAAAGACTTCTCCCTCAGTGGTCGCGTACAATTCGCCGCTGTCCAGAACGACGTTCACAAATGAGGAGCCTTTCAGCTTCGAGCGCCATACTTCCTGCCCGGTTGCACGATCGAGAGCAAGCGCGGTGCCTTTGATACCGATAAATAGCAAGCTGGTCTTCGCCATGGCGATCCTCTATCTGATTCTAGATGGAGTATCGTCCGGAGTGAATGGCCGTGGCGTTTCTGAAATCAAACGGCTTCTTTCACCACAAGTCTTGGGTTTGGCCCGCCACCCCAATCTTCGAGCCATCGCTCAGGCTTCTCCCGTCGGAATCGGGCAGCAAGATCGACGCAGTCGCGCGCCGCTTTACTGGTTGCCGGGTCCATCACGATCACTTCAATGCCACGGGTTCGCAGGAACTGGATGGTTTCGTCACTCGATGCGTTAGCGACGTCGCCAATCACCACGCGGGGAATGCCGAACTGAGTAATGGCGCCGGTACACATAAAACATGGCTGGAGCGTAGTGTAGATTGTGGTGGCATGGCGGTTGCGCATGCGGCCTGCATCGCGTAGCGCGGCCATTTCACCGTGGAGGATCGGGTTTCCCTCCTGGACCAGTCGATTGTGTCCCTCACCTAACACGGCGCCGGTCCCATTGTCCACGATTACGCTGCCGATCGGGCAGCCGCCTTCCGTGTAACTCCTGAAGGCGAGTGAGAATGCGCGAGTCATATAATGTTCGTGAGATTCATAAGGCATTCCTTGATTGTCCTCTTTCCGATCTTCTGGGCGCTGTCGCGCTGACTGTTCGGCCAGCAGATGAGCTTCGAGACCCAGCGCACGCTGGTTCTCGGTCTGCTGAATGCCATCGTGGCGGTGTCGCTGTTCCACTTCGTGGACAAATTGAAAGAGCGGGCATAAACGTTGGTTACCGGGGCAGCCCGTTCATGACCCAAGGTCAGAGGTACCAGACAGTTTCCGAGACTTCCCCCGCGCCCCCCAAACCCGGTGACAGACGGAACGTTTCCGGGAA
>DASQHA010000263.1:0-4211 GCA_035632335.1 Terriglobales bacterium | reverse complement strand
TTGGGCACAATGCCGAAAGAGCCCTTTTGCCAGCCGCGCTGCCTGAACTGCCAAGTGACGCTAAGGATGGGGTTTAAGTGGTGAGCGCGGAAGGAATCGAACCTTCAACCTACTGATTAAGAGTCAGTTGCTCTGCCAATTGAGCTACGCGCCCGTTTCTGGATTGGGCTTCAGCCCCGGGGCCCGCCAGTCTAGCCGCGGGTTGCGGGCGATCGCTTGATGCTGCAGCCGGGAAGCTGCTTGCCGGAACCTCTGCTTGCCGAACCACCGGATCAGCTGACGGCAAACGACGTCAACGAATATAACACAAGCAATTGCGGCCGCACCAACCGCAGCGCGCGAGGGCGGCGGACGTTGAGCAAATCTGCGTCACCGGTGTCTTGGCCACGAACTGTGCTGCGAACGCACCAGGATGCCCCGGGCTAGGTTGGATTGAAACCCGATTGCTAGTTGTCAGTTCTCAGTTTGTTAGGTCGGGCGCGAATGCCGCTGCCCTTGGCCGCCGTAATCAAACCCGGACCGTCCTTGGGGAAATCCAGATTCCGAGCAACCGATTACGACCGGCGTTCTGCGTTCGAGAGATCGGCGGCGAACGCCGACACTCGCGTCGATCCCGGCGCGGGCGCGACGGGCGACTGAGCCATGGGCGGGCGGCGCTCCAGGGTTCCCAGGATGGGGGCTTCCCATCCGTCTGGTTCGGTGGGGGCAACGAATCGGGGGTCCACACACAAGACGTCAATCATGTGGCGTTGACGCGGCGTCAACACCTGCAGGGGCAGGACCTTGAAATTACGAAAAATCCACAGCAGGTAAATGCGCTGCGCCAGCGCAGGCCTTATATAACGCGGCCCCAGCGGCGTGAGCACACGCAACACGCCGGCCAATAATTTTTCAATCCACATAGCCCGGCCATCCAAAGCTTTTTGAGATTGTGAACGGCAACAGCAATCGCCGGAATCAGCGACGTCTATAGTCTTGCATCGGCTGAAACTGGGATTCCCTTGAACCAGAGCATTTCAGGGGTCTGCAATATTGCACCAGAACCGATGCAGTTGTCATTAGGAATTCCACATATTTTCTTTCTTGATTTTTGCGACCGATGGCGTCGTGTCTGCCCGCGAGGTCTGCCGCAGACCCCTGAGATGCGGCGCAAGTTATTGCCGGTCAGATATTTAGCTTGGGATTTCGGGCAGGATCTCGATGCTGCGGATGCTGGCGGCCACACCAAAATCTCCGCCGTCCTCGCTATCTTCTATTCTCACCACGGACGCCCGGCAGCATACCCACTGTTTTGCTCCGTGAGTGAGTTCCGGCGGAAGAATCAGGACCATCTCCAACTCGCTGCCGGCGACGATACGAGAGTCGGTATAAAGAAAGATGCCGCCAGTATTCAAATCGCGCGTGAAACCCGTGGCCTCGACTGTTCCCCTCCGGCTCTTAATGGAGACCGGCAGGCGCGCGGCAACACGTTGCCCGGAACGGCGTTCGCGTTTGACGTCCATCATGAGAAGTGGAGCCTACCACAATTGCACGGCCGCGATCAGCGATTCTTGGAAGGGCAGTCGTCAGGCGTCAGTTGTCAGTCGTCAGCTGAAGACTTAAGAGCAGCGGCTGACGGCCGACTGCTGATGACTGTAGGGCGGCTGACGACCGACGACTGATGACTGACGACTGAAGACTGTTTACTCGCCCTGGGGGCGCCGGGAGCGAACCGCGGGTACGACCAGGGCCTGTTCCATGGTGGGTGCATTACTGGCTCGCAGCTTGACTTCGACGTCGTGCCTTTTGTCGCTGGCTCCCGTAATCGAGTAGGCGCGCGACAACAATTCCAGCGAGTAGGGATTGTCTTCGTCTTCTTCCAGGTGAGCGATCGCGTCCGGAACCTTCTGCTGACTCATCAGCAATGTTCCGGCGGCGCCATGATACGAACTCTGCACCACGGCGCTGCGCGTGCTGCCCGCCATGGTCTCGAGCTGCTGCAAAGTCTGGTTGGCCAACTCCTGGTTGCCGGCATGGTCAGCGCGGACCGCCCGGTAGCGCAGGATCCGGGCGCGTTCGTCTTCACGGTCGGATTGCGAGATGCTGGAACCGGGGTGGTTGAGCGCTTCCTCCGCCGCTGCCAGGTGCTTTAAGGCTTCCGCATCGTCGGTCTGGTAGAGGCTCATCATGCGATGGGCCTGCGCTTCGGTCAGGTCAAACCTCAGGGCGTGCGCTTTGTCGGCGACTGCGGCAAAAGCTTTATCAGCTTCGGGAAAATTGTTCTCCCGCACCCAGGTGGTGGCGCTCTGCAGAGCGTAAGACAGGCGGTCCGCTCCGGTTTGCGCATGCTGGATGGCCTTGTCGTACTCCTCACGCGCCTGCGCCTGGTTGCCCATCAGCGCATAGGTGTCGCCCAGGCCGAGTTGAGAATAGTCAAACCAGGGGTCGATTTTCAGCGCCGCCCGGTAGTGCTCGATTGCAGCATCGAAGTTGCCTGACATGCGCAGGATTTCGCCGTATGAATCCTGGGGATTCGGCAGAGTGGGCAGCACCGCGACGTAGCGCTCCATGACTTCAAAAGCTTTCGGATACTCGCGGCTGTACGCGTAGCAGTAGGCCAGGTCGTTCAGCGCCGGGGGATAGTTCTTGTCGATGGCCAGCGCGTCCTCCAGCGTCTTTTGCGCCTGTTCGTAGGAGTTCTGTCCCATTAACCAGTTCCCTGCCAGGTAGGCCAGGCGCTTGTCTTTGGGAAACATCTCCAGCATGTCGTTCATGGCGGAGATGCCGGCGATAAAATTGTTTTCCTTCACGCCGGCAATCCACTGGATGAGCAGGCGCTCTCCGGGTGAGGCCTTGGCGGCCAGCAGTTTGGCCTTTTCCCGCGCCGTATTCGCCTCCGCCGGGTCGCCGCTGTTGTAGGCGATAAAAATGTAGGCTAGGGCGAAATTGGGATCGGCCTGCGCCGCCGCCCGCCAGCCGATGTTCGCCCGCTCCAGATAAAGATTCTCGTAATCGGTCAGGGCGCGATCGAACAGTTCGCGCGCTTTGGGGGAAGACGTGGTGGCCGGCATCGTCTTCGCCGCGCTCGGTTTGATGTGATGCGCCTGCAGGGGCAGAACGAGCGCGAAGCCCAGCAGTAGAACTGCGAATGTAATCAGGCGCATCGGAATCTCAACTGAGGTGTTGTAGCTCTGGCGAACCTAGCACGGTACCGCGAGCGCTCAAAAGTGCCAGCCGAGGTAACTCCGGCTATTCCCGGGCCCAGCGTCGATATATGGTTTTTCATATATGCTTCCTGGTTTCCGTTCCATACCGCGTATTTAGAGGCCGCGCTCAACTCCGGCAATACATTGAAGGTAATGGATGTTACTGGATTATCGGACTTTGGCCCCCTACGTGACATAGATTGCCCAACTCGGGACATCAGTAACAAATGTTGGGGAACAAACGGAGGCAACATGCGGCATTTACTCAGATCAGCAGCGCTTATGTTTTTGCTGGCAGTGGTCAGCCAGGCACAGACGTTTCGGGGAGCGATCAACGGCACAGTCGTTGATCCGTCGGGAGCGGTGGTTGCCGGCGCGCAGGTAAGGGCGATTAACAACGGAACCGGAGTTACGCTAACCACAGCGTCGACCAGCGAGGGACAGTTCTCGTTCCAGGACCTGCCGCTGGGTTCCTACAAGATCACGGTGAATGCACCTGGGTTCCAGGTGGTCAATGTCGACAATGTCTCGGTCACGGCCGGATCGGTTTACACCCTGCCGGTCAAACTCACCATGGGACAGCAGACCACTGCGATTGAAGTTTCCGCAGCGTCGGTTTCCGTGGATACGACCACTTCAACCCAGAGCATGACGATCCCCGCCACGGTGGTGCAGAACGTTCCTTTGAATGGACGGGATTTCACTCAGCTGATTTCGACCGCGCCGGGCTATGGCGGATATTCCGTGGGTGGCTACGGATCGCTCAACGGGACGCGCCCCAACCAGATGAACTGGCAGATCGACGGCGTGGACAACAACGACTTCTGGCACAACATTCCCGCGGTCAACCAGGGCGGCGTTTCCGGAATTGCGGGCGTCATCATGCCGATTGACGCTACCGATGAATTTTCGGCGCAGACCCAGTCGAGCGCCGAGGCCGGACGCAACGCCGGCGGCACGGTAAACCTGGTGCTGAAATCCGGCACCAACAACTTGCACGGCACGGCTTACTATTACAACCGCAAC
>DASQHA010000262.1:0-13050 GCA_035632335.1 Terriglobales bacterium | reverse complement strand
TTCAAATCGTGGATCGCGAGGAGGTGATGAGCCTGGGTGCCGACATAGGCGACGCGCAGGAGCATATCTTTCGTCAACTGGCGCTCGATCGTCAGGTTGTACTGCTCGGAATACTGCGTGCGCATGTGCGGCTGGAATTCCCCGGCAAGCAGGATCGGTCGGAATTGAGCCCAATCGACGCAGCCCGCGGGACCGCCCAAAACGTCGGAGGCGCAGGGAGTCTTGGGAGTCTGGTCGATAATCCCACTAAAGACGTTCGGGAACGGGGCGCCCCCCGATTGTGCCTCGAACGGCAAATTGAAGAGCGTGTTCGCGAGCAAGGTGCTGCCACCGAACGGCGGCTCGGCGCTGAATTGCGAAAGGACGAGCTGCTCGATCGGATTGTAGAAAATTCCGTAGCCGGCGCGGACGCTCGACTTCCCCGGACCGCCGGTGAGTTTCCCGAGCCAGCCAGTGGACCACGAGGGGCTCCAGGCCAGGCCGATGCGCGGGGCGAAGGCCTTGTAATACGTGTCCGTGAGGCCGCGCGGAACGCCTTTGTCTCCGGGGAAAACGAGGCCGTAGGGGAAGATCGAATCGTTGCCGCTTCCGGGACCGCAGTCCCCTGTCGAAAGGCCTGTGGCTTCGGAGCTCGCCGTGGACATCCAGCACGGGTACTGCGTGGTCGCCTGACCGGGCCGAAACGTCTGAAGGCGATTGCCGCGATCGTAATAGTTGGTATTGAGCTCCCAGCGCAGGCCGTAGTTAAAGGTGAGGTTTGGTCTGATCTTCCAGCTGTCCTGCGCAAACAGATACAGTCCGGTGCTGCGAACATTCTCAACCTGGGCGGAGCCTTCGCCGAAGGAGCCCGGGAATCCGAGCAGGTAGTCGGGGAAAACCGTGTCCGTGCCCACCGTGTTGCTCGAGGTGCCGTCAAAAAAGTATTCGCCGCTGACGTCGAAAAACAGGGTCTGGTCAAAACGCTGGCGCCGAACGTCGCCGCCGAATTTAACTGAGTGGTTGCCAATGACTTTGCTCACGCTATCCGACCATTGAAACGAGTTCCCCACCTGCGGCAACTCGCCTTCGCCATTGTTGCCAATCACGAATCCGCCGCTCAACTGGATGAAGGGGAGGCCTTCGTGCTGGGGCCCGAGCCCGGGATGAATCCCGAAATTGTTCGCCGCTGTTCCGTCGGAGAAGCAAGGCACGGTACCCAGCGCGGTCGTGAGCCAGGTGGGCGCCGCCGGACAGGAATCCTGGACCAGACTGGTTCGCTGGGGATGCTGGAAGGTGCGTTGCGCCTCGCGGTTGTAATTGAAGCGGAACTCGTTGATGGTGTTGTTGCTGATGGTCCAGGTGTGGCTGATGTTCCACTGTTGGAAACGCTCGGAGACCGCTGAGGCGAAGCCGGGAACGTTGGCCCCGGCGGCCTGGAACTGGGCAAAAGGCAGGACCTCGTGATGATCGTCGAAGTAGTAATAGACGCTCAGGTTCTGCTTGTCGTTGATGCGGTGGTCGAACTTGACCGTAAATTGGTCGCCGCGCTCAGGCTGCACCGGTATGGTTTGAACCGTATTGCCATTGGTCGGAGTGGGAACGAACTGAAGCAGATCGACGGCGGTCGCGTCCATGCAACCCAGGGGGATGATGTTGCCCGGGAACAGGTCGGAATACAGCGCCCCGTCAGGGATGTTGGGCGCCGCGCCCAGCGCCGTGGTACAGGTTGGACGCTGGTTGAGCGCAAAAGCGTTGTTCAAGGTTCCGCTGAAGGGAGACTCCGAGGAAAAATCGGAAAATGCCTGGGTGGCGCTGGGACGTTCCTGCGCCAAAGGCACGGTCACCGCCGGCGACGGCACTCCCTGGCGGATACGGCGACCCTCGTAGGAGGCAAAGAAGAAGGTACGGTCCTTTTTAATCGGTCCGCCAAAGGTTCCGCCAAATTGGTTCTGGTTGAACTGCGGCTTGGGGCATCCGTCGGCCGAGAAGCAGTAGCCATTCGCATTCAGCACTTTGTTGCGGAAGAATTCGTACACATTCCCGTGGAAGCTGTTGGTGCCCGACTTGGTGACCACATTGACGATGGAGCCGGAGTTGCGGCCGTATTCGGCATCGAAGGTATTGGTAAGTACGCGGAATTCCTCGATGCTGTCGGGCGAAGGCTGGACGGTCGGGAGGTTGACGAACTGATCGTTGGCGTCGCCGCCGTTTACGCTGAAATTGTTGGAACGGCCACGGCCGCCGTTCACCGAAACCGCGCCCGAATTGTTGCTGCCATAGACGATGGAGTTGCTGGAGCCGACGGTGGACATGACGCCCGGCTGCAACTGCAGGAACTGGTAGGTATCGCGCGCATTCAACGGAAGCTGGCTGACCGAGCGATCGTTCACCACGGCGCCCAGTTGGGTGCTGGTGGTGTCCACCAGCGGGGCTTCGGAAGTGACTTCCACTACTTCTTTGGCTTGACCGACCTGCAGCACCGAATTCAGCGTGACCACGCCGTTCACTTCGACGATCACATTCTTCGAAACATTCTTCTTGAAGCCGGCCAGCTCAAACTCCACGGTGTAGACGCCGGGCACAACCTCCAGGAAACTGTAATCGCCGCTGGCATTTGTCTTGGTATCGCGGGCAACGCCGGTGGCTTGATTGGTCAAGCGCACCGCGGCCTCCGCCAGCACCGCGCCGGTGGGGTCGGCCACTCGCCCCAGCACTCGTCCGCCCGTGCTCTGTCCGAAGGTGGGTACTACGAGCACCGCCAGTAACCCAAGCGATGCCAGCCAGAAAGCCGGGGCACGACGCGCCGTCGAGGGAATCATGAAGAAACCTCCGGGTCACAACTGGGATTTTTTTACGAAACCAGCGTATTGCATCGCCGGCAAACCTTGCTATAATCGCGCAAGGTTAGAAGCACCCTCCGCGGACTGTCAAGCAAAAAATAGCGTTACTCCGGATCGGCAAAAACACTCGGGGGAGCAGGGTTCGGGATGAAGCCGGCTGAACGAAAACCCTACTTGAAAATCGGCGACGTGGCCCGCTTGGTCGGCGTTTCCCCCTCGGTCATTCGCTCCTGGGAAAGTCTGGGCCTCACCCGTCCGCGCCGCACCGCCAGCAAGTACCGCCTGTATGCGCCGGAAGACGTAAAGCTGCTCAAGCGGGCGCGCTTCCTGCGCAAGGTGCGCGGCTTGAATGCGGCGGCCATCGTGCAGATGCTCAAGCGCGACGGCCTGGTGCGGCCTTCCTCGAACGGCGCTTCCAGTGCGATCGGCGTGCGCCTGCGCCACCTGCGGGTCCGCCGTGGGCTTTCCCTGGCGCAGGTGGCCAAGGCGGTGGGCATTTCGCTGGGGTTCCTGAGCGCCCTGGAACGCTCTCACATGAGCGCGTCGGTTTCCACCCTGCGCAAGCTGGCCCGGTTCTACAAGACCAACATCCTGGATTTTTTCGATCCAGCGGAATCAAACATCCGCCTGGTGTCTCCCGAGAAGCGCAAGGTGCTCGAAGCCGGTCCCGGAGTGCGCATGGAATTGCTCGCCTGGGGCAACACGGTCATGGAGCCGCATCTTTTCCGCATCGCTCCCCAGTCCGGCAGCGGCGAGTCGTACCACCACGAGGGCGAAGAGTTTCTGTACATCCTGCAGGGAGAGTTGCAGATTTCCTTGGAGGGCGAGGAGTACCATCTTCAGCCCGGCGATAGTTTCTACTTCGAAAGCGCCACGCCACACCGCTGGAAAAACCCCGGTCGCGCCGAAACCTGGGTGTTATGGGTCAACACGCCGCCTACTTTTTAGGTGGCGAAATATTTGAAAGACCATCGACGGGGGAAGTCTTGATCGAGTCTCGGAAGATTCACATCGCTTGGCGTCATCTGCCCATATCGCTTGTTGTTGTCCTCGCCCTGTCGGCCGTTGCCTGGGGACAGGCCGTGACCACCGCAGACACGGTGATTATCAACGCCAGGATTTACACCGTGAATACCCGACAACCCTGGGCGGAAGCGCTCGCCATCCGCGGAGACAAAGTTGTTGCCGTGGGCGGGGTGCAGGAGATTGCCCCGTATCGCGGAGCGTCCACGAAGGTCATTGATGCGCAAGGAAGGCTGGTTCTGCCGGGCTTCACCGACTGCCACATCCATTTCATGGACGGGTCTCTCGGTCTTACCCAGGTTGATCTCAACGGAACCCAGTCGGTGGCTGAAATGCAGACCCGGGTGAAGGAGTACGCGACCGCCCACCCCAAAGGGGAATGGATCGAGGGCATGGGCTGGCTTTATTCCACCTTCGGTGCCGCCGCTCTGCCGGACAAGAAGTTCCTGGACGAAATCGTGCCCGACCGGCCGGTATATCTTCAGGCCTACGACGGCCACAGCTCATGGGCCAACAGCAAGGCCCTCGCTCTGGCGGGCATTACGCGCGAAACGCCGGACCCGCCGGGCGGCCAGATTGTCCGTGACGCTAGGGGCGAAGCCACGGGCGCTCTGAAAGAAACGGCCGGCGATCTGGTGGCTAAGGTCATCCCCAAGCCCACTCACGACCAGCGCCTGGCGGCACTGCGCCTGGGCATGCGCGAAGCCAACAAATTCGGCCTGGTGCGCGTGCACAGCGCGGGCCAGGATTTCGAATACCTCGATCTCTACAACGAATTGCGCCAGAAGCAGGAGCTGTCGCTCAGGTTCTATATCGCCTACTTTCTGGATCCTCCGGAGCTGAAGCCGGCCGACATCGAAAAAATCGAACAGGCGCGCCGCATCTATCACGACGATTGGATTTCCGGCGGCGTCGTCAAAACCATGCTCGATGGCGTGATTGAGGCCCACACCGCCGCCCTGCTCGCTCCGTACAGCGACGATCCGCGGCAGTCCGGAAAGCTGTTCTGGGAGCCGGCGAAATACCAGCAGTCCATCACCGAACTCGATCGCCGCGGACTGCAGATTTTCACCCACGCTATTGGAGACCGATCGGTTCGCCTGGCCCTCGATGCCTACCAGCAGGCTGCTGAAACCAATCACACCCGCGATGCGCGTCCCCGCGTCGAACATATCGAGACCATCAGCGCGCAAGATATTCCCCGCTTCGGCAAACAGGGAGTGATTGCCAGTTTTCAACCTCTGCACGCCTATCCCAACGAGAATCTCCTGAATGTCTGGGCGCGAAACGCCGGTCCGGAGCGCGCCCAGCGCGCCTGGGTGTGGCACAGCATTGAGAGCACCGGGGGTGTGCTTGCTTTCGGCAGCGACTGGCCGGTCGTGACCCTCAATCCATGGCCGGGCGTGAGGAATGCGCTACTGCGGCAGACTACGGAAGGGAATCCTCCCGGCGGCTTTGTGCCGCAGGAGCGGATCAGCCTCGAGGACGCCATCAAGGCCTATACACTAGGCGCGGCTTTTGCTGGCCGTCGCGAAAAAACCGAAGGCTCAATCGAGCCCGGCAAACTGGCCGACGTGATCATCCTTGACCGTGACCTTTTCAAAATTGACCCTGACCAGATCGCCCGCACGGAAGTATTGTTGACCATGGTCGGCGGAAAAGTCGTCTACTCGGCCCCTAATTGGCCGGCAACGACGGCCGCAGCGGAGATGAAGCCATGATTCGCCGTGTAGCGTTTTCACTGATACTGTTTGCCGCGGCCGGGCTGCTCGGCTCCTGCGGCAAGAAGACTCCCACCCTGAACCTGCTGGTTTGGGAAGGCTATGCCGATCCATCTTTCGTACAGGGCTTCGAAGAAAAATATCACTGCAAGATTTCAGCTTCTTACATGGGATCGAGCGATGAACTGGTGGCCAAGCTGCGGGGCGGGAGCGCGGGAAATTATGATGTGATCTCGCCTTCGAGCGATGTGGCGACTTCCATCGCGGCTGCGGGTCTGGCTCTGCCGCTCGATCTGTCCCGCATCCCCAGTTACGGCCGCCTTTCGCCGCAGCTCACTTCCCTGCCCCTGGTGCGAATCAAAGAACAGGTTTACGGAGTGCCGTTCATGTGGGGGCCCGACCCGCTGCTCTACGACACTACGGTTTTCCCCAAGCCACCCGAGAGTTGGACGGTGTTCTGGGACCCAAAATATCGCGGCAAGATTTCAGTCTGGGATGATCTTTCGACCATCTACATGGCGGCGCAGGTTCTGGGCTACGACAAACCCGATCCCTCGCAGTTGTACAACCTCACGGACGAACAGCTCGATGCCGTCAAGAAAAAGTTGCTGGAACTGAAGCCCAACATCCGGAAGATGTGGTCGACCGGCGGCGAACTGACCAACCTTTTCCAGAATCACGAGGTGGTGGCGGCCATGGGTTGGCCGCTGATGACCAACCAGCTTCGCAAGATCAATTTTCCCGTGGGCGAGACCATCCCCAAAGAAAACACCACGGGCTGGATCGATCACCTGATGATCACCGCCGGCAGCGAGAACAAAGAACTCGCCTACAAATTCCTGCAGTATATGGTCGAGGCGCAAACCCAGAAGAAGGTCGCGGATTTTACCGGATACACTCCGGCCAATCCGCAAGCGGCACAATTCATGACACCGGAAGAGATCAAGGGATTGCACCTCGACGACGTGGACAACTACCAGGCGCGTCTTTATTTCTGGCAAAATGTGCCGCGCCGCGCAAAGTACAACGAAATCTGGAACGAAGTAAAGGCCGCACAGTAACCCGGCAGTGTGGTCATGTGGGCAGTCTGGGTCACGTGGCCGGGGGCGACTCGCCCGCGACTCGGAGGGCAGCATGCTTCCGGACAGCCGGCGGGACGCCGGCGCCAGAGGGACCTTTTGGCAACCATGAGCGAATCCGCAACCACTGACGCCGTGCCGTCCTCGGCAGCGCCGTTGCTTGAAATCCGCGGCTTGGCCAAATCCTTCGGGAAAAACCCTGTGTTGCGCGATATCTCTCTGCAAGTGGCCGAGGGAGAATTCCTCACCATCCTGGGCGAAAGCGGTTCGGGCAAGACGACACTGCTGCGCATCATCGCGGGTTTCGAAAGCGCCAGTTCCGGCGAAATTGTCATGGGCGGCGAGCACATCGACAACCTGCCGCCGTACCGGCGCCGGGTCAATACTGTGTTCCAGCATTACGCTCTGTTCCCTCATTTGACCGTCGCGGAAAACGTGGGCTACGGATTAAAAGTTGCCAGGCTGCCCAAGCGGGAGATTGCAACCCAGGTCGAGCAGGCGCTGGACATGGTGAAGATGACCGCCTACGCCGCGGCCAAGCCGGCGAAGATAAGCGGCGGGCAGCAGCAGCGTATCGCCCTGGCCCGCGCCCTGGTCAACCGTCCTCGCCTGCTGTTGCTGGACGAGCCGCTTTCCGCTCTGGATGCCAGTCTCCGCCGCCAGATGCAGGTGGAACTGAAATCGCTGCAGCGCGAAGTCGGCATCTCGTTCGTGTTCGTCACCCATGACCAGGAGGAAGCCATGGTCATGTCCGACCGCATCGCGCTGCTTCGCCTGGGAGAACTGGAACAGGTCGCGTCTCCCCGCGAGATTTACAACCGGCCCGCGACCGCCTATGTCGCCCAGTTCATCGGCCACACCAATCTGCTCAGCGGAGAAGTAAAAGATGGAGTGGCGCGCTGCCAATCGCTTTCCTGGCGAACCGGTTTGCGCGATGGCCCCGGCCTGTTCTCCCTTCGTCCCGAGAACATAAGGCTGGCAAGCGCCGCCGGCGGTTCGACGGTACGATTTCGCGGCAGGATTCTGCGCCAGGCTTTTCACGGTGCTACCGAACTGTTGCAGGTGCAATGCAGCGACGGCCTGGTGGTGTCTGTTCGCACCGCCAGCCAGGAAAACTGGAGCGGAGATATCGATCTGGAGTTTTCGCCGGCAGATGCTGTGCCGGTGCGAGCATCCGAAATTAAGGAGAGGACCTGAATGTGTGGGACGGACACTGTTGTCCGTCGCTCTTGACTTTGATCTTATGTTCTCCCGCGCCTATCGCGCCGCCATCACCCTCCCGCCGCTGTTGTGGGTGGCGGTGTTCTTGCTCGTTCCCTACTTGATTCTTTTCTGCTACAGCTTCTGGTCGGTTTCGGCATCGCAGGAGATTGTCCATTCCTGGACTCAGGACAACTACCGCCAACTCCTGCAGGTGAATGTTTACTGGCATACCTTGTTGCGCTCCATGTGGATCGCTGCGCGGGTGATGATCTTCTCCTTGCTCCTGGGATATCCGCTGGCCTACTACCTGTCGTTTCACGCCAGGAAAAAAGAGCTCCTATATCAGTTGGTGATCATCCCGCTCTGGGTGAGTTACCTGGTGCGGGCCTATGCCTGGAAAACGATCCTGGGCAGCGACGGCGTCCTCAACACATTGCTGCAGTATGTGCACCTCACCAGGCATCCGCTCGATTTTCTGTTGTACAGTCCGTTCGCGGTGGTGTTGACGCTCACGCACATTTACACCCCGTTTACGTTCTTGCCGATTTATGCCGCGCTCGAACACATTCCGCGGAATCTGGTCGAGGCGTCTCACGATTTGGGCGCCTCCCCGTTTCAGACTTTCTGGCGGGTGATCTTCCCGCTCTCGATTCCTGGAGTCCTGGCGGGAGCGACCTTCGCGTTCGTGCTGAGTCTCGGTGATTTTCTAGCCCCTCTCCTGCTCGGCGGTCCCAGCGGCATCATGATTTCGAATATCGTGGTCAGCCTGTTCGGGGCTGCCTACAACTGGCCGCTTGGTGCGGCAATTTCGTTCTGCATGCTGGCGTTGGTGCTGGCGTTGCTCTTTCTCTCGGAAAGCCTGGAAAAGAAATGGAGCTTTCGATGAGGTCCGGAAGATGAGTCGCGAGCGCACCGTGCCGACTTCGCGCTGGTTGCCCGCGCACGCCATCGTTGTCTTCGGCTTTCTGTACCTGCCGATCGTCACCCTGATCGTCTATTCGTTCAACGGTTCGGGCGTAGGCGGATTTCCTCCGCGCGATCTGACCTTGAACTGGTACCGCCTGCTCTTTGCCGATGACGCGATATGGACATCGGTCCTGAACAGTCTGCTCGTTGCCCTTGCGGCGATGGCGATTTCACTTTCGTTCGGCATTCCGGCGGCCCTGGCACTCGATCGCGCCAACTTCCCGGGCAAGGCCCTGTTCCGCCGGCTCGTCCTGCTGCCCCTGATCCTGCCCGGCATTATTACCGGACTTTCCCTGCTGATGCTGTTTCGCGAAGCTGACGTGAAACTGAGCCTGCTTACGATTGTCCTGGGCCACGGCACCGCGCTGATCTCAGTTGCCACCACCGAGGTCTTTGCAGGCTTGCAAAAACTCGATCGCGCCCAGGAGGAAGCCTCGCTCGACCTGGGCGCCAACTACTGGCAGACCTTCTGGCGCGTGACGCTGCCCAACCTGCGGCTGTCAATCATCGGTGCGGCGCTCCTGATCTTCACTCTGTCCATGGACGAAATCGCGGTCAGTTTTTTCCTGATCGGACGCGACAACACTCTGCCGCTCGAGATTTGGGGCCGCCTGCGCCGCGGCATCACCCCCGAAATCAATGCGATTTCGACCATCATCTTTATATTTTCTCTGGCCGCAATCGTGACCTGGTACCGGTTGCGGGCGGGATCGGAAGCGCAAACCGACGCGGGGTTCTAGCGCCGGCGTCCCGCGTGCGGACCGACTAGCAGGCAGTTTCTGGAAAATTCGAATGACTCCGAATCGCAGAGACTTCATAAAAATCGTCGTGGCAGGGTCAGTCGAGAGCGCCTGCCCGGTCGACTTTTCTCTGCCCAACGCGCAGACGGCCGGCTCCAAGTCCCCGACCACCAACAGTGGAATTGAGGCGGCCGAACGCAGCGCAAAAGAAGTGAAGCGCCGCCTCGCCCGGTAGATCGCTTAAGCCCAGAACCTTGTTTTGGATTCCTTCTCCGGGACGACTCACGGGCGCCATCGCCTCGCCAACTCCCTGTTTCACCGGCATACATAGTAAAGTAATAGCAGACCTGTATTTGTGAGCCTCAGGAAGGCAACTGACTTTTGACTTCGAACATTCGTAATATCGCCATCATCGCGCATGTTGACCACGGCAAAACCACGCTGGTGGACGCCATGCTGCGGCAAAGCGGCACGTTTCGCGCCAATGAACATTTGATCGAACGCGTCATGGACTCCAACGACCTGGAGCGTGAGCGCGGCATCACGATTCTGGCCAAGAACACGGCCATCTTCTATCACGACGTAAAAATCAACATCGTCGACACCCCCGGCCACAGCGACTTTGGCGGTGAGGTCGAACGCGCCCTCAAGATGGTGGACGGCGTCATGCTGCTGGTGGACGCCAGCGAAGGCCCGCTGCCGCAGACGCGGTATGTGCTGAGCAAGGCTCTCGAGGCCCACCTGCCTCCGATTATCGTAATCAACAAGATCGACCGCAGCGATGCCCGTCCCCAGGAAGTATTGAACGAGGTCTACGACCTCTTTATCGATCTCGACGCCAAGGAAGAGCAGATCGACTTCCCGGTTTTATATACCAATGCCAAAACTGGTACGGCTTCGACGGACATCAAGGGCGGCGGAGAAAACCTGCAGCCGCTGTTTGACGCCATCGTCAAAACTATCCCCGAACCCAAAGGCGATCCGGCGGGACCGCTGCAGATTCTGGTGGCCAATCTCGACTACAGCGATTACCTCGGCCGCCTCGCGATCGCGCGCGTCTTCAACGGCACCATGCATACCGGCGAGGATGTCGGCATCGCCCGCCTGGATGGCACGCTCCACAAGACGAAAATCACCAAGCTCTTTTCCTTCTCCGGTCTCAAGCGGGTTGACATCACCGAGACCACGCTGGGCGACATCATCGCGGTCGCCGGGGTGGAAGGCATTACCATCGGTGAAACCATCACCGACGCGGAGAATCCCTCGCCCCTTCCCCACATCGCGATTGACGAACCCACCATCGCGATGCTCTTCACGGTGAACACTTCTCCCTTCGCCGGCCGCGAAGGCACGTATGTTACTTCCAGAAATTTGCGCGAGCGCCTGCAGAAGGAGTTGTTGACCAACGTTTCCCTGCGGGTGGAGGACACGGAAAGCACGGATTCGTTTGTCGTTATGGGGCGGGGCGAGCTGCAGCTTTCCATCCTGATCGAGATGATGCGGCGCGAAGGCTTTGAACTCATGGTGGGCAAGCCCGAGATCGTCACCAAGCGGGTAGACGGCAAGCTGATGGAGCCCATCGAGAAGCTGACCGTCGATGTGCCGGAAGAATTCGTCGGCGTGGTGATGGAACAGCTGGGCGCGCGCAAGAGTGAAGTCCTCAACATGCACAATCATGGCTACGGACGGGTTCGCATTGAATTCCGCGTCCCCAGCCGCGGCCTGATCGGATTGCGCAGTCAGCTGCTCACCGACACTCGCGGCACGATCGTCATGAACTCCCTGTTCGACGGCTACATCGAGTGGCAGGGAGAAATTCCGCACCGTCTGACCGGCGCGCTGGTATCCGACCGCAATGGCGTCACCACCCCTTACGCTCTGTACAATCTGCAGGAACGGGGCGAGCTTTTTGTCGGCCCCACCATCGACGTGTATGAAGGCATGATCGTCGGCGAAAACGCCAAAGACAACGACCTCGATGTGAACGTGGTGCGGGAAAAGAAGCTGACCAACATGCGCTCCTCCACTTCCGACATGGCAATCCGCCTGGTTCCCTTCCGCAATTTGAACCTGGAGCAGGCCATTGAATTCATCACTGACGATGAGTATGTCGAAGTCACCCCAAAGTCGCTGCGCCTGCGCAAAAAAGTTCTGCAAGCCAATAGGCGGGGCAAGAAGAATGCGATGGTGACCGTCGAGGAGTAAGGCGGACCTCCAGTCTTCGGACAGCAGGGGTGTCCCGCCACCGTCGATACTCGTGTATATGGCTGACCCCGACAAACAGCGGCTGAAGATGTTCATCGTCCCCTGCAGCTGCGGGACGACTTTCGCCGTCTCTGAAAACTACGATCGTGAGGGAACCGCCTGGAGCCGCTACCTGAAATGCCCCAGCTGTGAGAAGTGTCACGACCCGAAGAATCGGCTGCTGCAGATCGGATACGAGCGCGCGGGCTACTGGAAGGTGGATAATTGCTAGCTCTCCTGCCCTTTCCCTGCCAAATCCCTGCTCCGGGCGCGGTTGGCGGAATCGCTTCCCATCCCCAAAAGACCTGCTATACTTCCCCACGCATTTGACTGTTCAACTGCTCCGGCTGTAAGACGGCCAACCAGCCCCAGCTTTTCCGCCGAAGTTCAGCACTCTCAGATAGCTCACTTAGAGGCGACTCGCTTGAAGAATATTTTCGTTGGGAACCTTGACTTCAATACTTCCGAGGAAGAACTGCGGCAGATGTTCGAAGCGCACGGGCAGGTAGACCGCGTGAGCATCATGACCGACCGCGACACCGGCCGCTCGCGCGGCTTCGGCTTTGTCGAGATGACGAACGCGGAAGAAGGAGATAAAGCGATCGCCGCCTTGAACGGAACCCAGGTAGGCGGGCGCACGCTGAACGTCAACGAGGCGCGCCCCAAGGTAGAGCGCGGCGGCGGTGGTGGTGGTGGCGGCCGGGACCGCGGCGGTCGTGGCGGCGGCGGCGGTGGTCGAGGCCGCTACTAGCCGCACCCTGGTCAGCCGACGCTGACTTCTCACTTTTCCAGCGAACAGTCTGGCCTGCGTGCTCCAAGCATCCGGCCTCAGAGGTCAAGGCTCGACCACGGCTGCGCTATTCCGGATCTTTCCCGTCGAACAGACCGCCCCACCATTCACTCGATCCGCTGGGTTCGATTGATGGCCACTGCTCAGCCATGTAAACTGATTGCACTGCGCCCGTAGCTCAGATGGATAGAGCGATTGCCTCCGGAGCAATAGGTCGGGAGTTCGAATCTCTCCGGGCGCACCAGATTCTTCCTGCTTCCCCGACATCCGCAACCGCGTCGTTGCGTATCATCCGCAGATCAATCTTTTGATCAAGCCTTCGCCGTGCCCGTGACGGTTTAGGGATGGCCATCCCCCTGTTACCCGCGAATGTGACTATAGTCATCTTGTCCGGGCAAGCTTCTTGCTTCAAATTTGTAGAGGCATCACCGTACGTTGGCGGGAAACATTTCTATCCTATGAGTG
>DASQHA010000261.1:0-4777 GCA_035632335.1 Terriglobales bacterium | reverse complement strand
CTGGGCGGCTCGATCGTCGACGCTAATGCGCTGTTGCGCGCCTACATCTGGCACTGCGTGGCGATTCCCATCATCGCCTCGGCGTTCATGGTGGTGCACTTCTGGCGCGTGCGCAAAGACGGTGGCATTTCCGGTCCGGCGCCCGTGCAGCTCGAGGGCGAGATCAAAGAGCCACGGAAGCTCTGAGGGAGACGCGCCATGGATTTCCATCAACTTTGGAGCATCGTCAGCACGCCGGACAACGTTCCCATCGTGCTGCTCATGATCGTGGTGCCGTTCTACACCTGGTATGCCATGCGGCAGGCGTCTGCCAACGACCGGCTGATCGCGGAGCTCGAAGCCAACCCTGCGCTGGCCAAGACGCACCACCGCAAGACGCAGCCCTGGAAGCCGGGCTGGGCCAAGGAAGTGCACGTCTGGCCGTACCTGCTGCGCATCGAATTTCTGGCGGCCATCATCGTGACGTTCATTCTCATGATCTGGTCGATCACGCTGAACGCGCCGCTCGAAGAGCCTTCGAATCCAACCCTGACCATGAATCCTGCGAAAGCCCCGTGGTACTTCCTCGGCCTCCAGGAGATGCTGGTCTATTTCGATCCGTGGATCGCCGGCGTGGTGATGCCCACGCTCATCATTCTCGGGTTGATGGTGATTCCGTATATCGACGAGAATCCGCTGGGCAACGGTTATTACACTTACAAGCAGCGCAAGTTTGCCATCTGGACGTTCATCTTCGGCTTCATCATTCTGTGGGTCACGATGATCGTCATCGGCACTCTCATCCGCGGTCCGGGCTGGATGTGGTTCTGGCCCGGCACTACCTGGGACCACAACCGGCTGGAATTCACCGTCAACCGCGACCTGCCGGATGTCTTCGGCATCAAGGGGCGCATCGCCAAAATCATTTTCGGCGCGATTGTGGTGGGCCTTTACGGTATTGCCGCGTCGATCGGCATTCACAAGCTCATGAACCTGACGCCGTTTGCCAAGAAGATCTACAAGCGTATGAGCCTGGTGCAAATCTCCATCATGCAGGTCTTCCTCATCTGCATGCTGGCGCTGCCCATCAAGATGATCGCCCGCCTGCTGTTCCGCATCAAGTACGTTTGGGTCACCCCGTGGTTTAACGTATGAGCGACCAAGAACAAGATAAAGATCCGGTAGTCGAATCGTCTCTGAGCCGCCCGCTGTTTATCTGGTCGGTGTTGCTCGTGCTCTCGCTCGGCTGGGCGCTCTACGACGAGATTTACGGGATCCGCCCGTGGAAGAGCTACCAGAGCCAGTTCGCGAAAGTCTACACCCGTGATCTGCGAAGAGTGCGGCCCAACGAATCCGGATTCGAGAAGCAAATCAAGGCTGAGCCGGAATACCAGAAGCTCGACCGCGAAGCCGAGGCGGCGATGAAAGCCGTGGCGGACAAAGTGAAGGCGATCGACTTCGAGGTCAGCCAGGTGCTGGTCCCGCAGACGCTGGCGCTCAACGAACCTTTCCAGGAAGTCCGCAGCCATATCGGCTCGCTCACCTATCAGATCGAGACCACCGACAGCCAGAGCTCGAAGGAATCCAAGCGGCGCGAGATCGAAGAGATCAAGAAGGAAATCCACACCGCCAAGCTGCCCATGCCGGACGGCACGACCAAGAAAGTGGACTACACATTCGACCAGATGGACCACGATCTGACGGCCTGGAAGGCCCGCAAAGCGCAACTCCTGCAAGAGCGCGTCGAGCTGCTCAAGCCCTACACGGAACTGGCCGCCCAGCGCGACAAGTATCTTTCGGATCGCATCGCCGACGTGAGCGCGGTCACGCTGACGGGCCTGGTGAACAAGATGCAGGACTTCGACATCAAGATCCGCCAGATCCACATCAAAGACGTCGAGCTGGTGGACCGCTGCGAATCCTGCCATCTGGGCACGCGCGAGCCGGTCACGCTGACCAAGGCGGCCATGGGCGGCGAAGAGGTTTTCGTCAGCCATCCCAACAAAGATCTGCTGAAGATTCACGATCCCGAAAAGTTTGGCTGCACGCCCTGCCACAACGGCAACGGCGTGGCGGTCGACTCCATCGAGAAGGCGCACGGCCTCAACGAGCACTGGCTATGGCCGCTCTATGAGCATGCGAATCTCGAGGCGGGCTGCCAGCAATGCCACGTCAGGGAGATTGTCACCGAGATGGCCGACACGCTCAACGCCGGGCGCGAGACCTTCCGCCGGCGCGGCTGCATGGGCTGCCACCGCTACGAGGGCTTCGACCGCGAGCCTGACGAGATGACCTCGGTCACGCAGCAGATCCGCCAGCTCGAGCAACAGAAAGCCGAGTGGACACGCGAGATCGGGTTCACCACCGACAGAGCCGACCGCACCCGCGACAACACCGAGGCGCAGCGCCTGTACCAGCACGCCAACGATCTGAAGGTGGAAATCACGGGTCTCGACGCCAAAATCGAGCAGGCCGATATCCGCTCGAGCGACCTGATCCGCGAAGTCAAGAAGGTCGGGCCGAGCCTGAAGGAAGTCCGCATGAAGATGCACAAAGAGTGGATTCCCGTCTGGCTCCAGGACCCGCACAAATGGCGGCCCGGTACCAAGATGCCCACTTTCCGGCTGGACCCGGAGGAAATCCAGGCCATCGCCGCCTTCATCTGGCAATCGGGCGTGGCGAGCGACCTTGCGAAGCAGCCGCAAGGCGATCCGGTCAAGGGCAAGGAGTCATTTGAAACCCGCGGCTGCATGGCCTGCCACTCGATGGGCGAGGGTAGTGACCGGCTAGGCGGCGACTTCGCCGCGAATCTGAACCGCGTGGGAGAAAAGGACAATTACGATTACCTGGTGCGCTGGATTCACAATCCGCGCGAGCGCACGCTGCCCTATTGCCCCTTCGAGAAGCGCGACCTGACTGCGGAAGACTACAAAAAGAAGGGCCTGCCGTTCGTCTTCGACATGGATCACGACAAGTGCCCCAACGACGGCCACCAGTTGCAGGTCGAGCAGATGACTCCGATGCCCAGCCTGCGTCTCACCGTCGAGGAAGCGCGCGACATTGCGAGCTACCTGATGACCCGGAAACACGAGGGCACCGCCTACGCCGCCGCGAATTTCATGGACGATCCCAAGCTGAAGGCGCGCGGGCTGTTCCTGGTGCGCTATTACGGCTGCGCAGGCTGCCACGAGATCGCCGGCCTCGAAGAAGAGCCGCGCATCGGAACCGAACTGACCAAGGAAGGCTCAAAGCCCATCGAGCGCCTGGACTTCGCGCTGCTGGGGCACGAAGCCGAGCGACAGAGCTGGTACACGCACAAAGGTTTCTTCGAGCGCAAGCTCGAGAACCCCGCTGTCTACGACCAGGGTAAAGAGAAGCCCAACAAGCTCGACCGGCTGAAGATGCCGAATTTCAACCTGTCGAAACCTGAGATCGACCAGGTGACGACCTTCCTGCTGGGCTCGGTCGATTCCACCATGCCCGATCGCTACCACTACGAGCCCGCCGACCAAAGGCAGGACATCATCGAAGGCTGGTGGGTGGTTCGCAAGTACAACTGTATGGGCTGCCACCAGGTGCATGTCGGCCAGACCACGGTGTTCATGGCGCTGCCGCGCTACCAGGACCCCGACTGGAAAGATCAGAAACCGCCTAGCCTTATCGGCGAAGGCGCGCGCGTGAATCCCGCCTGGCTGATGCGTTTCCTGGCGAATCCTTCGCTGAGCGACACCGACACCAGCCGCGATGGCGTGCGACAATACCTCAAAGCCCGCATGCCCACCTTCTACTTCTCGAACGGCGAGATCCAGAAGCTGGTGCGCTTCTTTGCCGCCATGTCTTCGCAGGCGCAGCCCTACATCGCGCCTAAGATGGAGATGGTGAGCGATCAGGAGCGGACCATGGCGCGCCAGTTGTTTTCGAGCGAAGGCGCGCCCTGCCTGAAATGCCACATGACGGGCGAGGCCAAGCACGATGCGCGCGCCACCGCCCCCAACTTCCTGATGGCCCGGGACCGCCTGAAACCCGGCTGGACCGAGCGCTGGATCGTGCATCCGGAGATGATGCAGCCCGGCACGGCCATGCCTTCGGGATTGTTCCGCCGCGAAGGCGAGCGCTGGATATTTGCCGGGCCGACGCCAGCCAGTTTCCAGAATTACCAGAAAGATCATGCCGATCTGCTGGTGCGTTACATGTTCCAGTTCACTCCGGACGAGTTGAACCGTTTGCGCGCGAGCGCTGCCGCCGGAGCCGGACAATAGATGAAGTTCTTAGCTGAAAAGGAGACGTCTTACCTGAAATGAAGAAAGCCTTATTGATTTTCGCACTGCCTTGCGCGATGTTCATCGCCGGCTGCGGCGGCAGCAAAGCTCCGGAAACGGCCAAAGAGGAAGCGGCTGCACCGTCAACAGCGCCGACCGCCACGATTGACGAAGCCACCGCCGCCACCGTCACCGGCAAAGTAAGTTTCTCCGGCACCAAACCAACCGAGAGAACCATCGACATGTCGGCCACGCCTGCTTGCGCCCGCGCGCACGCCGGCGCGCCGCAGAAATCCGAAGAAGTCGTGGTGAACGGAAACGGCACCCTCAAGAACGTTTTTGTGTGGGTGAAATCCGGTCTGCCCGATAAGCAGTGGCCCATACCTTCCACTCCTGTAGAGCTTGCCCAGAAGGGCTGCATGTATGGGCCGCACGTGATCGGCGTGATGACCAACCAGGACCTCAAGATCACCAACGACGACCCGACCAATCACAACATCCACCCGCTGCCGAAGATCAACCAGGAGTGGAACCAGTCG
>DASQHA010000260.1:0-21482 GCA_035632335.1 Terriglobales bacterium | reverse complement strand
TGATGGAAAATCCGGGAAAACAAGTTCAAAAGCGGCGGACAAAAGTGTCCGCCCCACAAACCCGGACTCTCAAAGCTGACCCTAGCCGACCGGGGCTGGCTTGACGCAGAATTTATCGAACACGCCCTTGAGTTCGGCGGCGATGTCCACGGCCTCGCGATGTTCAATGTCGCTGCGATGCATCATGTGGACCACTTTGCCGTCGCGCAGCAGCGCGATCGACGGGGAGGATGGCGGATATCCGGCAAAATAAGAACGAGCGCGCTCGGTGGCGTCTTTGTCCTGGCCGGCAAAGACGCTGAACAATCTCTCCGGACGGCTGGAGTGCTGCAGCGCAGCCCGGACGGCGGGTCGCATGCGGCCGGCGGCGCATCCGCAAATCGAATTCACCACGACCATCGTGGTACCGGGTTGATTGGGCAGGGCGCGATCGACATCGGCTGCGGTGCGGAGTTCCTCAATGCCGAGCCGGGTCAACTCCTCGCGCATCGGAACCACCATCATCTCTGGATACATTTCTTCTCCTCGGGGTCATTTTAGCGACGACGAAAGTTTTGGTACCTGGCGCCGCAAGTCACCGCAGGATGTGTCCTGACGTACGCGCTGACGCTGCCACCAGTGCCTGTTCTCGTCGTATAGTGAAGCCATCATACCATCATGACGGTTCTGGAAAAGGTATCCCTGGCGCCCCTCACCACTCTCAAAGTGGGAGGGCCGGCCCGCTATTTTACGGAGCCGAAATCCGCCACCGAGGTGGCGGAGGCCGTCAACTTTGCCCGCTCGAAGGACCTTCCCTTATTCGTACTGGGCGGCGGCAGCAACCTGGTGGTGTCCGACTCGGGATGGCCCGGCCTGGTGGTGAAGCTCGCGGTTCGTGGAATCGAGGAGCGGACAGAAAATGGCAAGGCGCTCTTCGAAGTGGGGGCCGGCGAAGACTGGGACAAGTTCGTGGCCCGCGCGGTGGCCAGAAATTGCGCCGGGGTCGAATGCCTTAGCGGCATTCCAGGCAGCGTCGGCGGAACGCCGGTGCAAAACGTCGGAGCCTACGGCCAGGAAGTCGCCGAAACCATCGATTCGGTGCTGGTCTTCGACCTTAACGACGGTCAGGTTCGCGAGCTCTGCGCCGAAGCCTGTGGATTCCAATATCGCACCAGCATCTTCAACACCAGCGAGCGGGGACGCTTCATCATCCTGCGCGTCACCTACCGCCTGACGCCGGGCGGTCAACCTCGGATCGAGTATGCCGACCTGAAAAAGCACTTCGCTGGATTTCAACACCCTCCCTCCTTGACCAGCACCCGCGAAGCGGTGCGCCGGATCCGCGCCGCCAAAGCCATGTTGATCACTCCTGGCGACGAAGACTGCCGCAGTGCCGGTTCGTTCTTCAAGAATCCTGTGCTCTCGGCCGGCCAGTACGATGAGCTCATGCGGCGGGCCACCGCCAAGGGATTGCAGGTCCCCAGCTATCCCGCGCTCGACGCCCAGAAAAAAGTTTCCGCCGCCTGGCTGGTGGAGCACTCCGGCTTCAGCAAGGGTTACCGCAGCGGGCGAGTCGGGATCTCGCGCAAACATGCGCTGGCCATCGTGAACCGCGGGGACGCCACCGCCGCCGACATTTTGGGACTGAAAGATCACATCCAGCAACGCGTGGAAGAACTCTGGGGCGTACGGCTAGAACCTGAACCCGTTTTCGTGGGCTTCTGAGGTTTCGCCCGATCATTCATCGCTCAAGCGCCGGGCTACCGCAAAAATCTTTGCAAACATCGGACGGGTGAGTTTGCCGGTTTGCGTATTTTGGTTGGAAGGATGGTAGGACGCCAGCAGAATCTTCCCGTCCGGCATCTGGTAACTGGCCCCGTGCTTGAAGGGGTAAGGATTTTTGCTCGGCAACCGCCCTCGGCGTTTGAGATAGTTGAGGTAGGCTTCGAATCCGATCCGGCCCAGCGCCACCACGACTCTCACCTTCCTGAGCCCATCGATTTCGCGGTCGAGATAAGGCGCGCAGTTGGCCAGTTCCTGCGGCAGAGGTTTGTTGTCAGGCGGCGCGCAACGGACTGCGGCCGTGATGTAAAGGTCCCTGAGTTCGAGCCCATCGTCGCGTTGGGTTGCGTCCGGTTGATTAGAGAATCCCGCCTCGTACAGAATCGGATACATGAATTTGCCCGAGGCATCGCCGGTGAAAGGCCGCCCCGTGCGGTTCGAGCCATGGGCTCCGGGCGCGAGCCCTAGCACCAGGATACGGGCGTTGGGATCACCGAAGCCGGGCACGGGCTTTCCCCAATACTCGCAATCGCGGTAGGCGCGGCGCTTCTCGCGCGCGATTCGCTGGCGATATTCCACCAGTCGAGGACAACGAGTACAGGAAATCACTTCGCGATTCAGTTGAACCAGCCAGGCCGGCATTCGAGTCATTGTATGCGGAACTGGAAAGTAAGTGGCCCGTGTGGGGCGGACACTCTTGTCCGCCGCTTTTGACGTTGACCTTGTGTTCAGGAACTGGTTGATCGCGGAGCTCGTGGCGAATCATCGATTGGCACAGATCAAGTCAAAGGCGGCGGACAAGAGTGTCCGCCCCACACGAAGTTACATTTGTCACATAATTTCGATCCTCGCCGGTTTGACGCTTCTCTCCTCTAGTCTTTACACTCAGATTTACAGCTCGTGCCGTTGGACGCAAGTTCCGGAGAGGAACCGTCAAAACGGCTAAGCCTGAAAGGCAAATGTGAGCCCCACAGAAACCAGCAGCAGCACTCGGCGCGAAATCGCGGTTGAGATTCCGGTCGAGGAAGTGACCCGCGAGACCGCCTCCCTGATCCAGAAATATCAGAAGTTGGCGCGCATTCCCGGCTTCCGCCGCGGCCATGTACCAGCATCCGTCATTCGTCAGCGCTTTGCCGAGGACCTGAAGAGTGACGTGGTCGAGGCGCTCGTTCCGCGCTATTTCCGCAAAGAAGCCGACCGCCAGGGACTGATCCCGGTCTCGCAGCCGCAGGTCACCGATCTCCACCTGAAAGACAACGAACCCCTGCGCTTCAAGGCCAGCTTTGAAGTCATGCCTGAGATCAAGGTCGAGGGCTACAAGGAGTTGCGTGCCGAAAGGCCGGACGTCGCCGTGACCGACGAGGAAGTCGAGCAGTCGCTGAATGGGGCGCGCGAACAGCACGCAACTTTCACTTCGGTGGAAGGCCGCGCTCTGGCCGACGGAGACTACGCCCAGGTCTCGCTCGACGGAGAGCCGAAAGACGGAGATGGCAAACCCGTCCACATGGACGAAGTGCTGGTAGAAATCGCGGGCAAGAACACCATGCCCGAGTTCACCGAAAACCTGCGCGGGGCTTCGCCCGGCGACGAGCGGGTGTTCGAAGTGACCTATGCGCAGGATGCTCAGGAACAGCGCCTGGCGGGAAAGACATTTACCTACACCGTGAAAGTGCAGTCCATCAAGCAGAAGAGCCTGCCCGAGCTCGATGACCAGTTTGCCACGCAACTGGGGGAGTTCAAGACCCTGGACGAGGTGCGCCAGCGCATTCGCGAAGGCATGGAATCCGAGCGCAAACATGCCGCCGAACACGAAGCCAAGGACAAACTGGTGGCGGAACTGGTGAAGCGCAGCGACTTCGAAGTGCCCGAAGCTCTGGTGGATCGCCAGGTCGATGTCCGCCTGGAGCGCGGCCTGCGCGCCCTGGCGGCGCAGGGCATGAAGACCGAAGACATCAAGAAAATGGACCTGAACCGCCTGCGCGTGGGACAGCGGGAGCAGGCGCTGCAGGAAGTGAAGGCGTCGTTGCTGCTGGACAAGATTGCCGAGGAGGAAAAGATCGAGGTCAGCGATGAGGAGATCGATCGGGAAATCGAAGCGCTCGCCACTCAGTCCAAACAGACGCCGGAAGCCATCCGGGCCCGTTTGACACGTGATGGTGCGCTCGATAGAATCCGAAATAGAATCCGCAGCGAAAAGACCCTCGACTTTCTATATCGCCAGTCCGCCTGACGCGGACGCTTTCGATCCTCCCAGATAGACAAGTGGTCAGGAACAGGAGTGTGGACGGTGAATGTGAACGATCCCAAAATGATGCTGGTCCCCATGGTCATCGAGCAGACTGGCCGGGGTGAGCGCGCCTACGACATCTATTCCCGCCTGCTGCGGGACAACATCATTTTCATCGGCACGCCGATTGACGACAACATCGCCAACCTGGTGATTGCGCAGATGCTTTTCCTGGCGCAGGAAGACCCCGAGAAAGACATTCAGCTCTATATCAACTCGCCGGGCGGATCGATCACCGCCGGCATGGCGATCTACGACACCATGCAATACGTCAAGAACGATGTGACCACCATCTGCATCGGCCAGGCGGCCTCGATGGCGGCGTTGTTGCTGGCGGCAGGCCAGGCCAAAAAGCGGCTGGCGCTGCCCAACTCGCGCATCTTGATCCACCAGCCGTCCATGGGTGGCCTGTCGGGACAGGCGACGGACATCGACATTCACGCCCGCGAAATTCTCCGTATGCGAGAGATTACTAACCAGTTAATGGCAAAGCACACCGGTCAGAAGCTGGAAAAGGTGGAGAAAGACGTGGAACGCGACTTCATTATGAATGCCCAACAGGCTAAGGAATACGGAATCATAGACGATATCATCTATAAGACGAGATAAAGGTATGATCGGGGTTCGCCCGATCAGTTTCCGATCAGTCTCGGCGCGAAACGATCTGTCCCGCCGACCCGGCAAGGGGAGCATTGGAGCGGGAGAGAGAGGGTTAACGAAGGAGTAAAGCCGAGTGAAAAACAGGACGGGTACCGAGGAGATGTTGCGCTGTTCGTTCTGCCATAAATCGCAGGACGCAGTGGCCAAACTTATTTCATCCCCCAGCGATTATCCCAGGGCCTACATTTGCGACGAGTGTGTGGCCGTTTGCAATTCCATCCTGGAAGATGACCGCACCGCGACGCCGCCCACCACCACCCCCAATCAACTGCCCAAGCCGCAGGAAGTGAAGAGCTTCCTCGACGAATATGTCATCGGGCAGGAGCAGACCAAGAAGAAACTGGCGGTGGCGGTCTACAACCACTACAAGCGGATCTATATGAACCGGCAGCGCGCCGGCGACGGGGTCGAATTGGCCAAGTCGAACATCATGCTGATCGGCCCCACCGGGACGGGCAAGACCCTGATGGCGCAGACCCTGGCCCGCATGCTGGATGTGCCCTTCGCCATCGTCGATGCCACCACCCTCACCGAGGCCGGCTACGTCGGCGAGGACGTGGAAAACATCATCCTCAAACTGCTGCAGGCGGCCGACGGCGACGTAGGCCGGGCGCAGACCGGCATCATCTACATCGACGAAGTCGACAAGATCGGACGCAAGGACGAGAATCCCTCCATTACCCGCGACGTTTCGGGCGAAGGCGTCCAGCAGGCTCTCCTGAAGATTCTCGAAGGCACGGTCGCCAACGTCCCTCCGCAGGGCGGGCGCAAGCATCCCCACCAGGAATTCACCCCGGTCGACACCACCAATATCCTGTTTATTTGCGGTGGCGCTTTTGTCGGTCTGGAGAAGATCATCGGACGCCGTATCGGCAAGAAGTCCCTGGGCTTCAAGGTGGGAACCGAAGAAGGCGAGCCGGAAGAAACTCCAGCGGCCAGCCGTAAGCGCAATTTTGAGCTGCTGAGCGACATCCAGCCGGAAGACCTGATCCGCTTTGGCCTGATTCCCGAGTTCGTCGGACGTCTGCCGGTGGTGGGCGTACTGGAAGATCTCGATGAATTCGCCCTGATCGAAATCCTCACTCGCCCCAAGAACGCGATCATCAAGCAATACCAGCGCCTGTTCGAATTCGAGAATGTGCGCCTCAAATTCAGCGACGAGGCCCTGAAAGCCATCTCCCGCCAGGCCATGGCGCGGAAGGTGGGCGCTCGCGGATTGCGCATGATTCTAGAGGAGTTAATGCTCGACCTCATGTACCATCTCCCCAGCCAGAAGAAGGTCAAGGAGTTCGAAGTGACGCGGGAGATGGTCGAGAAGCGCAGCGTCACCCTCGCAATGATGGAGAAGGCGGGGTAAACTAAGGCTCGGGTGAGCTTGAACTAAGGCTTTAAACGCACGAACCAGAAGCTGGAAGCCAGCAGCCAGAAGCGGAGCTACGAACGCAACTCGGGTGTTCGGGAGAATAAGTGAGCATAGTTAAGGAAAAATTCGAGACCAAAAAACTACCCATGATGCCCATCCGCGACGTGGTCATCTTCCCTTACATGATGACTCCGTTTGTGGTCGGACGGGAATCCAGCGTTCGCGCCCTCGAAGAAGCGCTGGCGGCCGACAAGAAGATATTCCTCGCCACCCAGCACGACGCCAGCATCGACGAACCCAAGCCCAACGAGATCTACCAGGTCGGCACCATCGTCAACATCGTGCAGAGCCTGAAGCTGCCGGATGGCAACATCAAGGTCCTGGTCGAAGGCATCGAACGCGGCAAAGTTCTCCAGATTAGCGAAACCGAAGGCTACATGCAGGTTTCCGTTCGCGTGGCCCGCTACGCCACCGAGACCAATCCGCAGATCGAAACCGGTATGCAGCGCGTCACAGCCCTGTTCGAGCAGTACGTAAAGCTGTGCCAGTCGCTGAACTACGAGACCATGATCGCGGCCGTGCGCATGGAAGATCCGGCCAAGCTCACCGACACGATCGCCGCCAACCTGCAGCTTTCCATCGAAGAGAAGCAGGAACTGCTGGAAATCTTCGACCCCGGCGAGCGCCTGACCCGCATCGGCGACGTGCTCGACATCGAAATCGAAAAGCTGAACATGGACCGCACCATCCAGTCGCGGGTCAAGCGGCAGATGGAGCGCGCCCAGAAAGAGTATTACCTCAACGAAAAGATCAAGGCCATCCAGAAGGAACTGGGCCGGGGCGAGAAGAGCGAATTCGACGAACTGAAGAAAAAGATCGAAGCCGCCGGCATGCCCAAGGAAGTACGCGACAAGGCAGTGCAGGAACTGAAGAAATTGGAAGCCATGCCGCCCATGTCGGCGGAGTCCACGGTATCGCGCAACTATCTTGACTGGCTGCTGGCGGTTCCCTGGAAGAAGCGGTCGAAGGAAATTCGCAACATCAGCCGAGCCGAAAAGGTCCTGAACGAAGACCACTACGGCCTGGAGAAGATCAAGGACCGCATCCTGGAGTTCCTCGCCGTGCGGCAACTGGTAAAGAATCCCAAGGGCTCGATCCTGTGTTTCGTCGGCCCTCCGGGCGTGGGCAAGACTTCGCTGGGAATGTCGATCGCGAAGGCCACCGGCCGTAAGTTCGTCCGCATGTCGCTCGGCGGCGTGCGCGACGAAGCCGAAGTCCGCGGCCATCGCCGCACCTACATCGGCGCCTTGCCCGGACAGATCATCCAGATGATGAAGAAAGCCGGCACCAAGAACCCGGTCTTCATGCTGGACGAAGTGGACAAGATGTCCATGGATTTCCGCGGCGACCCGTCAGCGGCCCTGCTCGAAGTTCTCGACCCCGAACAGAATTTCATGTTCGTGGACCACTACCTCGATGTGGAATACGACCTGTCGCAGGTCTTCTTCATTGCCACCGCCAACGTCATGCACACCATTCCTCCGGCGCTTCAAGACCGGATGGAAGTGCTGCGGCTGCACGGTTACACCGAGCAGGAAAAGGTCGAAATCGCCAAGCAATTCCTGGTCAAGAAGCAGTTGCAGCAGGCGGGCTTGACGGACAAGAATCTGAAATTCAGCGATGACGCCATCACTTCCCTGATTCGCTCCTATACCCGGGAAGCCGGAGTGCGCAACCTGGAGCGCGAAATCGGCAACGTGTGCCGCAAGGTCGCGCGCAGAGTGGTGAAGGAAGGCGAAACTTTCAACGCCGCCATCACCCAGGACAACGTCAACGACTTCCTGGGCGTGATCAAGTTCCGCGATACGCTGGCCCACGAGAAGAGCGAAGTCGGCTTGGTCACCGGACTGGCCTGGACTGAGGTCGGCGGGTCCATCCTGAGCACGGAAGCCACCGTGGTCGACGGCAAAGGCAAGCTCACACTCACCGGCAAACTGGGTGATGTCATGCAGGAATCGGCGCAGGCAGCCATGTCATACATCCGGTCACGGGCCCATGGCCTGGGTCTGCAACGCGATTTCTACCGTTCACTCGACATCCACGTGCACGTTCCGGAAGGCGCCATTCCCAAGGATGGCCCGTCGGCAGGCATCACAATCGCCACCGCGATTGCCAGTGCCTTGAGCAAAATCCCCGTGCGCCGCGATCTGGCTATGACCGGCGAGATCACTCTGCGCGGCAAGGTATTGCCTATCGGCGGGCTGAAGGAAAAATTGCTGGCGGCACACCGCGCCGGATTGTTCGAAGTGATCCTACCCCAGGACAACGAGAAAGATGTAGCCGAAGTGCCGGAGAACCTGCGCACTGCCATGAAGATGCACTTCGTCGAAACCATGGACCAGGTACTGGCCGTGGCGCTGGAACGGCCCCTGCCGGAAATCACAGAAGAGGGGACCCAGCCGATTGCCCCTCCGATCGTTCCTCCACCCGCCGAGAGCCCAGCCGCTCATCAGTAAACCGATAGCAGCTTCTAAAACGAGGCCCGCGCAAGCGGGCCTTTTTGCTGTGCGTAGCGCCGGCGTCCCACCGGCTCTCCGGTGGGCGTCCCGCCCACCCATCGGGCCGGCCGTAGGCCGCGCTACTTTGAACCTTTCAGATAAAATGCAGGCAGGGTATTGGTGTGGACCGGAATCCTGAGCCCGAAGCCCCCAGAAGCCACCTGCGCGGCGGAGCCAGTCTGATGGTTGCGGCGGCCCTGGTCTTCGCCCTGCTGCTCTGGCTGCCGGCTTACCGCTGGTTCTTTCTCGGCAGCGTGGGCATTGGCGTTGTGGTCGCTGCCATTCTTTATTTTTGGAACCGGCATCGGCCGATCCAGGCAGATCAGGTAGAGAACAAGAGGCCGCTGGGGCTCGGTTAACCGGAGCGGAACGCAACCCTCGAAACTGCTCTTACGGGAAAATCGGACGCTCATATCTCTTTTTTAGCGGCGGCTGCGCTTGCAACTTCCGAGCTGAAACTGCAAACTGATTTATGCGTGTTTTGGCCCACTTCATGAGGTCCGCCAGCGATGCCGGCCAGTTCCCCGCTCCGCTGCTGCCCGAGGTCGCATTCCTCGGACGTTCGAATGTGGGCAAGTCGAGCGTCATCAACTCGCTCCTCGGCTCCAAGATCGCCAAGACCAGCTCCACCCCGGGGCGCACCCGCGCGATTAATTTCTTTGAGATACGCTGGCCGGGAAAGCCCGAACCGGAATTGATCTTCACCGACCTGCCGGGCTATGGCTATGCCAGGATCTCGCGTGAAATCTCGCAACAGTGGCCGAGTTTCATCGACCCATATCTGAAAGACCGTCCCTGCCTGGCGTTGTGCGTGGCCTTGATCGACGTGAACGTGCCGCCGCAACCCGCGGACCGGCAGTTGCTTGATTTCCTGGCCGAAATCGGACGGCCTACGCTGATTGTCGCCACCAAAAGCGACAAGCTTTCCGCCAATCAACTGCGCAACTCGCTGCATGCGCTCGCGCGGGAGTACCCGGCGGCGCAGATTCTGCCGTTTTCCGCCAGAACCGGCTCCGGCCGCCAGGAATTGTGGCAGGAAATCCGCAACCGAACCTCGGACATCGGCCCACAGACGTCCAGCGTCGGACCCCGGACCTCGGCACTGTAGACTGCCTGCCGCGCTGCCGCTGGCGGGTGTACACTTTCCCCGAAGTTAAATGGATGGCGGTCCATGAAACTTTCCTTTTCCCTGTTCCTGGCGGCCTCCCTGGTCGTCAGCCTTGCCGGCTGCGGCAGCGTCTTCTTCGTCGGCGGCGCCATTAACCCGGGCACCTCGAGCATCATCGGGACCGTCAGCGTGGTTCAGATATCCGCGGTGATCGGAGACAACGGGTCAACGGTGCAGGTCACCTTTGTCACCTTTCTGAATAGCGGCTCTTCCTCCACCGTGGGTTTTTGCGGCGACGAGCGCGACCGCTTCCCCATGCAGCAAACCGTCAGAGCCAACTTCACTCCAGGACGGACTTGCGCCAGCATCGTCACGATTGTCATCACCTGAAGGCGGCATCGGGCGTCAGACGTCGGACCTCGGCCCTAAGAGTCCAAGACCAGCGATCACCAGGGACTCAGGAGATCCAGAGTCCCAGCGTTCGAGAATCGATGCCCGAAGTCCGAGGTCCGAGGTCCGCTCCATTACCTTGGTGATCTAGGGACTGATTACGCGCCCGACTACAGTTGCCTTATGACACTCTCATCGATGGTGGTCTCGCGGGACTTTCAGGAAGTCAGCGTGCTCGAATGCATTCTCGGCGGCCTGCATATCGGAGTCGACGTGGAATCGGAACCGGAGCGCGCCCGGGCCAAGCTGGCCAAGTCAAAGATTGACGCTCTCATCATTGACTGTGACCTGTGCGGCGCATCCAGTTTCCTGAAAGGATTGCAGGATGGCACCATCCGCAACGCCGTGCCGCTCATCATCGTCAGCGGATCCGGCGGACGCAAACACCTCGAGTCCAAGGGCGCGTCGTTCGTTTTCGAAAAACCTATCTCGGTTGAGCAGGCCGTCCACACTCTATCTGCGGCGCGCAACATGATCTTGGATGAGAGACTGCGCTATCATCGCGCCACCCTCGACGTTCCCGTGTCTCTGACCGGCTCAAGCAAAAGCCGCCAGCGCGCCCATCTTCTGAACCTCAGCCAGGGCGGCATCGGCGTGCGTTTGCAAAAACACCAGCAAGCTGCCGGCAAAGTCAGCGTGAACTTCACCCTGCCGGGTACCCGGATGGCGATGAAGTTCCAGGGAGAAGTGGCGTGGAAAGACAAACAGGGCAACGCCGGCATCCGCTTCGTGGAAGCCGCCCCACGCATGAAGCGCGACCTTCAACTCTGGCTGGAGCGGCAGTACTTCACGCACTAAAGCGGCGTCGGACCTCAGACGTAGGCCATCGGGCCTCGGCCCTCGACATCAGACCTCACCCGGTGTCATCCTGAGCGCAGTCCGCGCATTCGCTTTGCGAATGGGCGGACGGAGTCGAAGGACCCCTGCGGATTCAACCGGTGTCATCCAGGTGGGGGTTTGCCTGCGCGATCAGTTCTTCACGCGCGCCGCTGTCGAAAAGCTTATAGGGGCCCTTCGACTTCGCGGCTGCTTCGCAACGCGAAGCAGTCGCTCCGCTCAGGATGACAACTACGATCAGGATGGCAGAGCTATCGAAAGCGAGGCCGGTCATCGGCTGGCGTTTCATTTCCGGCGCATGGATCGCCACTCAAGCCTGCGATCCAATCACCGGGCGTGCCGCCCATCCAGAATAAAAACAGAAAGCGGTAGAGCACGCCGAACACCGCGGCCACTCCGATTCCTATCGCCAGAGCCAGCGGCCACGCCGGGACAACGCCGACCATGGCCATGCAGATCAAAGCAAAAAGCAGTACCGCCGAGAGCACGATCAGCCCATCCACCAGCAGCGCAAGGGCGGGCGCTGACATTCCAAATGGAAACCAGGGCAAGTGCAACAGGCGTGGCGTTTCGGTTTCTTCCGGCCGCGCCGCGGGCGCTGTCGGTTTCAAGCGGATCGCCGGCCGCGCTCCCGAGGAAAACAGCAGTTCGGCAGCTTCCTGGCCGCTCTTGCCGTAGAGCAGCGCCGCATCGCCGGCGGAGTGCTGGGCCGAGGCCAGGAGCTGAATAAAAATCCAATCCTTTAACAGCCGTTCGGAACGCCGCGAAAGAGCCGAAAACTCAACACCTGCCTGTCCCGCTGGATCTGACCACGCCACCCGTCCCGTGGCTTCAACCCGGACGCGTGGGTTGGCCAGTTCAAAACGAAGGAAGACATGCTGGTTGAGTTGCAAGGGCGCAACCGCCTGAATGGCTATGCCGGAGTCGCCCAGATTGCGGATGATGCCGCCGTTGCTCTGATCCAGACTGACGTAAGCCAGACTTTGAACCTGGTGGCGATAGTGACTGCGACGCCCGACGGGAGTGAGGCTGGCAGTGTCTGCCTTCCGGGACGGCGCCACGCGAAACTCCATGGCGAAATTCTAGCCAAGGGCGCGGAAGAGTCTCAGTACCGACGCTGGTTCAACCCAAGTCGGATCAGCGCAGGCTGGTTGAACCCGGAGGCCGTCAGGAGGCGGGACGCTCTTCCTGAGGATAGACCTCGCCCTGGTGGGCACGGTCCCATGCGATTAAGCCATTGATGTCATACCGGTAGGGCCCATAGGCGCAAAAAGCTTTTTCGTCGAAAAGACGCTTGATCCCACAACCCGTGCAAACCTGGTAGGAATACCCGTGGGCGCGGACGGGCCAGCTCATCTTGCTATGCCAGCACCCCCGCAAAAGCACCACTGCTGCGCCGGTCAATCCCGTGGCAGTTACTCCCAGGGGCCAAAGCCAACGCGACTTCTTCTTCGATTCGTCTGCCACAGCCTGTAAACTCCTCTATTTCAGAAGGATACGCCTAAATCGCCGCGGATTGCAATAGTCTGCAGCCAGGCGGCTAGACCGAGGCTGCGTTCCAGTCCATACCCAGCGGTCCAGACCTTGCGTGCAGCGTCAATATTGCGATCAGAGCAAATCCACTGTAACTTAAAGATTGCCAGTCCGGCGATTCCCCCAAATGGTCGTACTGGATCTGTGGATGTGTAAGTCCTGATTCGAGAGACGGTTCTCTCACGCAGCCCTTTCGGCTGAGGAAAAATAATCCACAGGGATTTCCACCGCAATCGTCGATGAGTGCTAATCCGCACAACGCGAGCCTGGGTTTACCTGACGACGCCTTACCCGACAACGGCGCACCCGAAAACGACCCACCGGTCAATAACTTGTCAAACCACAAGTTGCCGGACGGGGGTTTGCCGGAGTCCGAATCCATTGCCGGGAGCGCGACCGGGTTCACGGCTTCTCCCTCTTTCGACCATGCCCCCGGACGCGAGGCTCTACAAGCTCTGCTGGCATTCTCCAGCCTGCATGAGCAGTTACGACAAAGACGCGCGCTCGAAAGAAACGGCCAGCCGCTGGACGCTGACGTTTGGCAACTCGAGCAATTCGTCCTGGATGAAGTGTTGCAGCTGGTGGCGGAGCGGGCGCTCACCCTGACGGGCGCCGATGGCGTGGCCATCGCCATGGCCGAGGGGGGCGCAATTGTTTGCCGGGCCGCGGCCGGAACCATCGTACCGGAGCGCGGCGCGCGGCTCGATCCGAAATCGGGATTTTCCGGCGCCTGCCTGCGCACCGGCGGAATCGTGCGCTGCGACGATTCGGAGAAAGATCCGCGGGTAAACGTTCAAGTTTGCCGCCTGCTCGGAACCCGCTCGATCGTGGCGGTTCCCATCGCGTCGGCCCACGGAACCATTGGCTTGCTGGAGGCCTTTTCCTCCGAGCCCCACGGTTTCAACGATAGCGATGTTCGCAGCTTGAACCTGCTTGCCGAACTGATTCTGTCCGCCCTGAAGCCGGAAGAAGAAAACCGGCTGGCCGAACTTTCGCAGCGCCTGGTGAATGATGAAAGTGTCGAAGCTCCGTCACGGGGCGTTCAGAACCAGGAAGGCCCAGCGCCCATGCCAACCGCCGGGGAAGCGGTGGCGGCGGCAGATACCGGCCCGGAAATGTTTCGGGAGTACGCGAAAAAAAAGAAATCCACATTCAGCCTCGCCATAGTTCTTCTGCTGCTGGCTTTGGCGCTGGTCTTGGGAGCCGGAGTGTGGTGGATGTTCCGCCATTCCGCCTCGGCGAAGCCACCGGCGCCGGCCCCGGTTGCCGCAGTTCCCGCAAATTTGGCTAAGCCGCCTGAGCCCGCGCCGCCGGTGCCCGTGGCTGAAGACGAAGCGCCTTCGAGCCCGGACGACAAGCCTTCTGGGCGAACCCTGGTGACCGCCATATGGCATGTCTCGTCCAATGACTCCAGCGACCACTCCAGCAGTGTGATCATTGAGATGCAGGGCCCAGTTCAATACGAGGCCCATCGCCTGAGCTCTCCGGAACGAATCTACCTTGACCTCCACGACACCCGGTTGGCACCGGGCATGTTCGGCAAGACCATCGAGATCGGAGATGCACACCTGGCGCGCGTTCGTATTGCGCAGCCGACCAAGGGAGTAAGCCGGGTGGTGCTCGAAACCACGGGAGCTTCCGATTTTTCGATCAGCCTGCAATCGAACCCCTACCGGCTGGTGGTAGAAATACGGAAACCCGGCCAAACGCCGCACGACGGCGCGCTGGCCGATTTGCCGAAATCCACTGCTGTTGTCGCCCAGCCCGCATTGCCGTCAGTGCCCACGCCCCAGGCCGGGAAAAAGCTCAGCGGTCAAGCCCGGACGCGGACGCCGAAGTTCCGCCTGGTGCTGGACGCCGGCCATGGAGGCTGGGACCTGGGTACCGTCGGACGCAAAGGTTTGATGGAGAAAGACCTGGTCCTGGATGTGGTGCGCCGCCTGGGAAAACTGGTCGAAGATCGCCTGGGCGCGGAAGTTATCTATACCCGCCGGGATGACACCTATCTTCCCCTGGAAAAGCGGACGGAAATTGCCAACCTGGCGCAGGCAGATCTTTTCGTCTCCGTTCACGCCAACTACAGCGACGACTCCGCGGCACGCGGCTCGGAGACTTACTACACCAACACTTACTCCTCGGTGAGGGCGCGGACCCCCGGCGCGGATGCGGAAGGCGCGGCGGCCGAGAACGTCAACTGGACCAACGTCGATATTCGCGACAAGGTGCAGAAGTCCCGCCGCTTCGCCGTCGCTGTCCAGCAGGCGCTGTACGGCGTGCTGGCCAGCCAGATTCCAGACATGCGCAACCGCGGAGTGAAAAAAGCTACTTATGTGGTGCTCACTGGAACTTCGATGCCGGCCATTCTCGCCGAAGTGTCCTTTGTCAGCAGTCCCGAGGATGAAGCCAAATTGAAGAGTTCAAGCTACCGCGACAAAATCGCGGAGGGATTGTTCCGCGGCATTGCGCAATACACTTCCACTTCGCGCGGGGTGAATGTGGCCAGCGCGTCCAGCAAGCATTCCGGCCTGTAGCCGGCCAAAGGCCCAATAGAGCGCCGGCATCCTGCCGGTTGTCCCGAGGGCTTCTCGCCCTCGGCCGACACGCCTCAAGACAGCCGCCCGGGCGACTGCTGTTGACACGGCGCGCTATTGCACCGGTTCGGCATTCTTCAAAGCGTCGTTCAATCCCTGGCTGCTTCTCAGATTGCCGCCCTCGATCACGCGCCAGCCATCGTCATAACGTGCGAAGCCGACCGTCGAATTGTATTCCGTACCCTTGGCGTAAAGGGCTGCGCCCACTTCATTGACCGGGGCCCATCGCCACTGAAAATCAACATCGGCGAAATTTCCGTTCTTGCGGATGCCGGTCAGTCCCAGCATCTCCCGCTGCGCGACCGGCACGCTGATGTATTGCGAATTGGCGGCGGTGGCGGCCACCCAGTCGCGCAAGGCGTCTACCCCGAGCGGCGTGATGATGACATCCCAGCACGTCCCCGGAACCAGGTCAGGAGTGCAAGCCGCATTTGAACCCGTGATCCAGCCGTGGCGGCGCAGCACCAGGTATTCCGGAGAGGTGTAGTCCCGGTTGGAGATCACTCCGGTGCGCAGCCAGAACAGCTGCGTCGTCTTGAACGTCTCAGAACCCGCGATGAGATCAGTCGCCAGCCGCCGCGTAAGGAAGTCGCGGGGCGAGCAGGCAACGGTGAAACACAACACCGCGAAAATGAGGGCCGCTTGCCGGAGTCGCATCCTAGCTGGGAATTGTAACCAAACCTGAGCTTCCTCGCGCCAGGAAAGCGCGTGGCCCAAAAGGGCGGTCGGCAATCTGCCCCGCAAACCGGGCCGCCCACCGCCCCGGAATCAAAGTCTGGCACGAGGGACACTTTCCCTCCGGGGTCACGCGGTAGTCCTGCACCAAGTAGCCGCTGCGCTCGATCACAGTTTCGCCGCACTGGTGACAGCGCGTGTCCTCAAGCTCGCCCACGCTGCCCGGAAGGTTCCCGGCATACACGTAGCGCAGGCCCGCCTTCCGGCCGACCTCGGCCGCACGCCGGAGGTCCGCCGGGCTAGTGTTGGCAGGATCATCCATCTTGTAGTCTTTGTGAAACGCAGTCACATGCCAGGGGATATCGGGCGAAACGTTGACCAGAAACTCAGTCATTCGCCGCAGTTCGTCGTCTCCGTCATTGAAGCCCGGAATCAACAAGGTAACAATCTCGAGCCAGACTCCCATCGCATGCAGGCTCCGGATGGTTTCGAGGATTGGTCCGATCCGTCCGCCCAGTTCGTGGTAGTGGCGATCGTGAAAGCTCTTGAGGTCGACTTTGTAGAGATCAACCCACGGCCGGATGTATTCGAGCACCTGCGGCGTGCCGTTCCCATTGGACACGAAACCAGTGACCAGGCCGGCGGCGCGGGCCTGCTTGAATATTTCGACCGCCCATTCCGCCGTGATCAAAGGCTCGTTGTAAGTGCTGACCAGAACTTTGGCTCCCTGTCGCAGGGCATCCTGCACGAGGGCATCGGGCGAAGCCTGCAGCGGGGCCGACACCGCATCCGGATCGCGCAGCGCCTGCGACGTTACCCAGTTCTGGCAATAAGAGCAGTGCAGATCGCAGCCCAGCATTCCGAAACTGTAGGCCAATGCGCCGGGGTAGGCATGAAAAAAAGGTTTCTTCTCGATGGGATCGCACTGCACGCCGCCCACATATCACCAGGGCACGTAAAGCGTTCCCCCCTGGTTGTAACGTACTTTGCAGACTCCGGGTTGACCGTCAGGAATGGGACAGCAGTGACCGCAGGCGTAGCAGCGCACGCGGTTGCGATCGAGTTTCTCGTACAGATCACCCTCTCGAACGTTCTGGTAAACGATGTCGCGAAGGGTGGGCACGGAAAACCTCTGAGCCCATTGTAGACCGATCTCAAGTTGGAAGAATGGAGGACGGGCGTCACGCCCGTCGGGCACAGGCCTGCGTAACGGGCGGGACGCCCGTTCTCCATCGACCTGTGCATAGATCCGACGCGGAGCTAGGGGGTTGCCGGAGGATGGCTGGCGAAATTGCTCAGCCAGTCGTTGGCTTGCTGTTGCGCCGCCAGCACCTGGCTCCGGCTCATGCGGGAGGCGAGGACCGCCACCCGGTATTTGCTGGCCTGGTCTCCGCCGGCTTGCGCCAGCACCGACCAGTAGTAGGCCTTGGTCAAGTCTTGAGGGACGCCTCGTCCCGCCCAGTAGTACGCGCCCAGCGTCGCCTGGGCCAGGATGTGTCCCTGCTCCGCCGCCAGGGTGAACCATTTCACCGCTTCGGTGTAGTCCTGTTTGACTTCTTCACCGGTGGCATAGCGAGCTCCCAGCGAGAACTGCGCCGCCGGATCTCCCTGTTCCGCCACTTTGCGCAGGGTAGCCAGATCGCTGACGGCGGAGACGTTGGCGGGCAGGTTGGGAGACTTGGGAGCTGCGGCCGCGGGAGCCTGCGCGTGAGCCCGGGAAGGAGTTCGCTCCCCCGAGCGCATGGTGCTCGAAACCCAGGGTGCAATCAGCCACAGCAGAGCAAAAACAAAAGTTCCGATGGCGGCAACGAAAAGAGCTTTGTGCAGGCCGGACGGCCTCGACCTCACCTGGGTGAAACCCGGCTGGGTCTCAGCGGGCTGGAACGGAGCAGCGCGGTTCACAGCAGCGCGGGTCACGGGAGGCTCGATCAAAGTTTGCTGGCTAGAAGGCCTGGCCACAGGTTCGGTCTCCACGTCCACGGCTTTGACCACGGGACGGGGCTCGACCCGAGTCGGGCGCACCGGTGGCGGCGTCACCTGTGCCGGATAGGAAGCCCTGGCCTCAGCCATCCGGGCTGCTGCAGGCGGATCCATCGTTGCCAGAATGCCGCCGGTCAATTGCTGCAGCGCGGCGATGTCCTCGGCGTTGAAGGCATAAGGCTGCGGCGAAAATACTTCGAGAAGGCCGGCAACTTTATTCTTCAGCCGGATCGGCACTGCGACCAGCGAGCGAATGCCGAGGGCTTTGCAGCCCGCACGATCGACGCGGTCGTCGCTCTCGGAATCATCGCAGCGCAGAGACCGGCCGGTGCGAACGCATTCCCCGGAAAAACCCGATCCCACATGGAGGCGCGAACCCACTGGCGGAGCATCCGAGCCGGCGCTGGCCACGCAAACCATTTCGCTGTCGTCGCCTTCGGACAGGGCGATCGCGGCCCCGGTGGCCCGGGTAAGAGTCAGGGCCGCCTCGGCAATCGACTGTTGCGCGGTTTGGCGATCGAACCCTTTCGGCTCCACGTCGCTTTCTCTCTCTGTCGTTCTTTCTGTCACCACTGCGGCTCGGGTTGCGCCGGCTCCTGTCGCAAACCCCCTGCCTGACCCATAGGGTTTGCTCGAAACGCCGTCGCCCGGAATCGCGGCAGTTCCCAAATCCAAGTCATCCTTTGGAATAGTATGCGATGGAAGCAGCCCCTTGGAAGCACTGTTCCGTCCATCCGGCTCGCCGGAGACCGCACCTGAATGGTCGTAGGCGGTCAGGATATTTACAAAAAGCCATTCCTTGAGCCGCTGCCGCGATTCCTCCGACAGCCGGGCAAACCGAATTCCGGCCCGTCCCGAAGACTCGGACCAGACCACATGTCCGGCGGTAACGATTGACGCGCTGGTCTCCGAAAGATCCAGTGACAGGCTCAGGTTGCGTTCGACCTCCAGTGGAGATGAGGTCTGGATGGACATTCCGGCTTCGCTGATATCGAGAATTTCACTGAGGTCGGGCGTGTCTGCCAGCGCGGTATTCAGGCGTGCGTAAGCCGGACTGTGCGCCCTGTGGCGCAGGGCCTGTCGGCGCTCCGTTGCGGGTCGGGATTGCCGGAAAGTGCCGGCCAGGTTTGGCCCGGTGGGTTCCATACAAAGGTTCGTAACATATTAACCTAGACCGGCAGGACCCGAGTCCGGCACTTCACCGGGGCTTTGCCTGTACGCACAAGTTTTCCACACGCCGGCGATCAGGCAGTCTGGCGAAGGGATGAGAGGCGGGAAAGAGCGGCGACCATCACGCTCGAAAGCAGTTGCATGGTGGCGATATCGCGTTCGGCGAAGGCGTGCGGCGCGCTGGAGAAAACTTCGAACACCCCGAGCGTCCGGCGGAAATGCCGCAACGGGGCGGCCAGAATGGACCGCACCCCCAACCGCTGGCAGACCGCCACATCGACATGAGGATCGTCCTGCGCGTCATGACAGAGCACGACCTGCCCGGTGCGGACGCAATCGGCGGAAATCCCGGAATCGGACTGTAAACGAACCCCCAGATCGGGCGCGGTGCGTCCGGCCCGCGCCCGGCATACCATTTCGTCGCCTCGGCGCAGGGCAATCGCCGCGCCGCTCGCGCCGGTCAGAGCCTGCGCCCGCTCGGCGATCAGGCTGATCGCGGGCTCCAGGTCAGCGTCCGCGGGAGGGGCCGCCGGCGTGGGGTCACCCGGTACTCCGGCCGGCGGCTCTGAGCGCCTCACATGGCTCCGACCCGGGGCCAGGGCTGCGAATGTCACCGGCAAGTGCTCGTCTACGGCCGGCAACGAGGAGACCGGCACGGTGCGAATCAGTTCGCGAACCAGGCGGTCGAGCTCGGCGTCCGCGATCAGATGAGCCGTCGGCTGCCGGCGCAACGATCCACCCAGCACCCGCGAGAGGCTGATCACGGCCTGGCTTCCGCAGGCCAGGCAGTGGGCCGTGTTGTTTTCGCTGATCAGTTCACAGGCCACGCAGAAAACCGCGGTGGGCAGACTGAGAAAATGAGCATCACGCGCCTTGCACCAATCCATCTTGCTGGGGTTCTCCTGCTCTGAAGCGAAGTAAGAACCTAAACGCAGCTTCGCTCTTCCAGAAGTGACGCGGTTGGTTCAGCCTGTGGATAAAAAGATAAATGCGGAAGGCAGTAGTGCTGAAGTTGAAATGTAATCTCGCACTGGCGTCATAAGCGATCGAAGTGGCGTCATCCTGAGGGACTTCAGTCCCGAAGGATCTTGCGCGCAGCCGCAAAATTGCCGGCTTTCTTTTCTATGAGCTCCATGCCAGATGCTTCGCAGGGTCCGCATGACGTCTTCGCAGAAGGAAGAAGGGCACAAATTCAGCGACTACCCGGACGGCACACGCAATGGCGGTTGGAATGTGCAGGGGCGCGCCGGTTTTCGCAACCCGCTCTAGTGTTTCGTCTCTGCCGCGCCCGCGGCCTGCACCGGCAAATCGCCCGAGCCTAACCGGCGATGAAAGAAATCAAAAACCAATCCATAGAGTTGATAGGCCAGCTCCGGATCGTAACGGATCCCTTCGTCGCGCATGAAGGCGTGAGCGCCGTTCACCTCATGCCAGCTGAACTTCGCATTCACTTCGTTCAATCGGGCCAGCACCTTCATTCGGCCCTCCAGGGGAATGTGCGGGTCCTGGCGGCCCCAGATCATCAGCAACTCGCCCTTGATGTCCCGCGCGCGAGCGAGCGAATCGTCTTTCATTCCCTTTCCCAGGCTGCCTTTATGGATGTCGGTGGCATAAAAACATGCCGTCCCCAGCACGTCGGGATTCATGGCGGCGCGGAACGCGAGATGGCCGCCGATGCAGATGCCCATGGCACCCAGTTGCCCGGTGCATTCCGGGCGCGACTTCAGATGGTCGAGCACGGCGCGCGCGTCCGCGTCGAAGCTGGCAAGTTCTTTGGTGGTCTTCAGCACATTCCCGCGGTCCGCGCCCGCCTGATCGTAGGCCAGCACGGTTCCCGCAGGTTCGAACTCGTGATAGATCTCGGGGACGGCAACGATGTATCCATGCCCCGCCAGCATGGCCGCCGTTCTGCGAATCGGTCCGGTCACCTGGAAGATCTCGGTGTAGAACACGATCCCGGGATACTTGCCCGGCGCTGCCGGCCGCGTGATGTGCGTCTGCATCGGCCCGTAGGGGGTAGAAAGCTCCACTCGCTCATCGTCGATGACGATCATGATGGCGTGCTCCTTTCACTCCGCGGATTGGGTTCGCGCAAAGTCAACCGGTGTAGGAGTCAACTGGTGTAAAGACCGGCGCACGATTTCGCAACCTCGCCAGTCATGACCTGGGCGGGTCCCGGCGGGTCTGGGCTTACTGATCGCAGCGAATGGGCACCTGGTGCGTAACTCCCGCCGAGGTTGTGTGCTGATAGATCGCGTAATGCCCCAGGCCCGAGTATTCGTCTCCCACCTTGTGCATCTCGCTGCGGTCCGCCGGGCAGGAGATCGAAACCGGGCAGGCGAACAGCAACGTCGCCAGGCTCACAACCGCGCATGCCACCCTCAATGTTTTCACGTCAGGCCTCTCCTCCAGGCTCTCTAGATTTCATACCACGAAACCCTGAGAGAAGAGACTTACGGTTGACCCTCGCCAACCATCCCCAAAGTTATGTACTTCCGAGGCAAACGCT
>DASQHA010000259.1:0-14596 GCA_035632335.1 Terriglobales bacterium | reverse complement strand
TTCCTGGTCAGCGACGGCGAAAAGCCGGACCGCCGGCGCGACACCGAGTTCGAGAATCCGCCCGCAACCAGGGCCGGGTTGATGAAACTGTGGGAGGACGGCTGGGCCTGCGTGTTCACTGCTCTCGAGCCCTTGTCGGATGCGGACATCGACCGCACGGTCATGATCCGCGGAGAGCCGCACTCGGTCATGCAGGCGATTAATCGTCAGATCGCGCACTACGCTTATCATTGCGGCCAGATCGTATTCCTGGCCAAGCACCTGCAAGCCAGCCAGTGGAAGTCGCTGAGCGTGCCACGAGGCCGGTCGGAAACATTCAATCAGCGGGTAGCCGCCAAAGAAGCCAGCCAGCGCTAGAGGGTTTGCGTAGCGCCGGCCTCGGGCCGGCTGTCCCGCCCTCGGCGCGGAGGGCAAGACGTACGACGGCGCTACGATTCAGGCCGCGGTCGTTTCCTGATCTTAGAAAACTTGTGCTCGTGCAGCTTCATGTCCACCTTGCGGCCTCGGAAGGTGACCCCTTCAGCCTCCAGCCGGAAGCGCTGTTCGAAGGCGTAATCTCCGCGCAGCTTGATGGCGCCACCGGCGCCTAGCACGCGTTGCCACGGCAGTCCCACGGCGCCGCGCAGCGCGGCCACCACCTGGCGGGCGGCTCCGGGAAAGCCCGCGGCTTTCGCCACCGCTCCGTAAGTCGAGACTTTGCCTTGCGGGATGCGCCGGATTGCTGCCGTGATTTTTTCGCGCATCGTCGAAGGGCCGGGCTTCGCTCGGTTGGACGGCCGGGCGCGCCTGTCCGCGCGTGGTTTGTGGCTGGTCGGTTTCACAAAGCAATCCATCCTTCTCTTATCAGCCATAGCGAGCCGGTAGAAATCAGGACCCAGAGAATTACGCCCAGCAGCATGGGGCGATGCCCCACTTTCTTCAGGGTTGCGACCGAGATGCCGCTGCCGATCAGGTAGAGCGTGGCGGTGAGGCCGATCTTGGCTGCCCGCGAGAGCAGGCTGTACGCCGCGGCTCCGGCAGGCAGGTACGTGTTGCACACCGCGGCCAGGCAAAACAAGGCGATGAACCACGGCCACTGGATTTTTGCTCGCGCATGCTTGATCAGCGCGGCGCCGAGCGACATGGGAACGATCCACAGGGCCCGGGCCAGCTTCACGGTCGTGCCCACGGCCAGGGCGACCGCTCCATATTTCGCGGCAGCGCCTACCACCGAACTGGTGTCATGAATCGCCAGCGCCGCCCACAAGCCAAACTGGGTCTGGCTGAGATGCAGGCCGGCCCCGATCGCCGGAAAAGTCAGCAGCGCGACCGAATTGAGCACGAACACTGTGCCCAGCGAGACCGCCATTTGTTCATCGCTGGCTCCCGTGATGGGACCGACTGCCGCGATGGCGCTGCCGCCGCAAATGGCGGTGCCGGTTGAGATCAGGAAAGCCGGAGTGCGCTCCATCTTGAGCATCGCGCCCAGCGCCATGCCCACCGCCATGGTGAAGCATATGCCAGCAACCGTGTAGACGAATCCGCTGCGTCCGGCGCGGATCACGTCGTGCAAATTCATGCCGAAACCCAGTCCAACGACGGATGCCTGCAATAGGTAGCGGGAGAGCTTTTTGGCGCCCTGGTCGAACGGATGCGGGAAGGTGAAGCCAAACACCAGCCCCAGTGCCAGCGCCAGCGGCGGAGAAACGAATCCGCTGGCGGCAATCGCGAGCCCCAGAAGGAAAGCGGCTTTAGGGATCATGCTGAAAGGCGCGATGGAGAAAACTGAATTGAGGAATCAGAAATTCAGAAACAAAGAGATCGCTGGATCCTCGGCCGCGCTAGCCGCCGCAGCGCGGCCACGGCCGCGCTCGGCATGACATTCCGTTCACACACGGCAAGCACCAGGAACTAAGCGGCCGCCTTATGGAACGACTCGACGGCCTTTTCCTCGCTGTCATAGACCTCGAAGACCGTCAGCAGCTTGGTGACCTGCAGCAGGTCGTCAACCCGCTGCGTGAGGTTGGCCAGCTTTACCGCGCCACCGGCGTTCTGCGCGGTGGTGTAAAGCGCCACCAGCGTTCCCAGCCCGCCGCTGTCAATGTACGAGATGCCACCCAGGTTCAGCACAATCTGGCTGTTCTCCACAATCAGTTTCTTGAGGGTATCGCGGAGCAGCGCCGATTCTTCTCCAAATACAATCCGACCATCGCAGTCGACAATGGTCACGCCTTTTTCCACTCGGGTGTTAAGTTTCAACTGCATGCGGCCTCCCGGTCGGGCCTGAGCCGACCCAGCCCAAAAGCCTATCCCTTGGGCGGATTCTGTGCAAGGGGCCTTTCGCCCGGACTGCGCTAAACCGGCCCAAATTGATCGTCCACCCGGCAGGCCATGCCCGCGAAGCCATCACGTATAATTGGGGGTTCTCCACCCCATGAGCTACCAGGTCTTAGCCCGCAAGTATCGTCCGCAGAAATTCTCCGAAGTCATCGGGCAGGACCATGTGACCCGCACCCTGAAGAATGCCCTGGAGCAGAGCCGGACCGCCCACGGCTACATTTTCAGCGGACATCGCGGCATCGGTAAAACCACCGTGGCCCGCATCCTGGCCATGGCGCTGAATTGCCGCTCCTCGGACAAGCCGGTGGCGGAGCCTTGCGGCGTTTGCGAGTCGTGCACCGAAATTCGTGCCGGCAATTCCGTTGACGTGATCGAGATTGACGCCGCCACCAATCGCGGCATCGACGAGATTCGCGAATTGCGCGAAGGTACGCGCTATCGCCCGGCCCGCGACCGCTTCAAGATCTACATCCTCGACGAAGCTCACCAGATCACCGATGCTGCCTTCAATGCCCTGCTGAAGACCCTCGAAGAACCGCCCGGGCACGTCGTGTTCATGCTGGCGACCACCCAGCCCGAGGACATTCCCCAGACCATCCGCTCGCGCTGCCAGCATTTCAGTTTTCGCGCCGTGGGCTTCGAGGAGATACTCAACCAGCTGAAAGATCTTGCCGGCCGGGAAAGCATTGCGGCCGACGAAGATGCGCTGGCCTTGCTGGCCGAAGCCGGCGACGGTTCGATGCGCGACGCGCTATCTATCCTCGATCAGGCGATTGCTTCCTCCACTGGACGCCTGACCGCCGAGCAGGTTAGAAACCTGGTCGGCGCGGCGCCGTCGGGCGTGCTCGAAGAAGTCATGCAAGCCGTGGCCCGGGGATCGAGCGAAACCGTTTTGCGGCTGGTGGACAAGCTGATCAGCGAAGGCCACAGCCCCACCCATTTTGCCCGGCAAATGGTGCGCTTCCTGCGCAACGCCATGGTGGCCCGGGTGGCTGGCGAGGACTCGTCCCTGCTGCAGATTTCGAGCGACGAGCGGCGGCGCGTGGCCCGCATCGCGGAGCTGTTCGAGGAAGAGGACCTGGCGCGTCATCTGCAGATCATGCTGCGCACCCACGCCGAACTCGGTTACCGGCAGGAACAGCGCTTTCACCTGGAGCTGGGACTGCTGAAAATGGCGCACGCGCAGCGCCTGCTGCCGCTTGAGCAACTGCTCAGCGAAGCGGCTGGCGCCGGGCTATCTCGTCCGGCAGGCAAACCCTCGGTCGTGCCTGAGATCAAAAGACATGAGCCGCCCGCCGCCACGCGGGCCACCAATGTTTCGCCATTCGCGGCGGATTCAGCGCGCAAGAGCGGCTCGAAACCCGAGCTTTCCGCGGAAAACGTTCCGCTGTCAGGATCCCACTCGGTTGCGGGAGCGGCGCCCGCGAGCGTGGTGATGGGATCGGCGGCGCCGGCCACCGTTATTCACCAGGCGCCGGAGATGACTCCCGAAATACCGCCGGTCGCGGAAGAACACCCGGTCGAACTGCGCGATGCCGTGCTGAACGCCTTGAGCGGCGCGGGCCATCGCGTCCTGATCAACCTGCTTGAAACCGCCGAATGGCAGGTGGAAGGCAACGAACTGGTGATCAAGATAGCGTCATCACCAACTGTGATCGAGATGTCGCTGGGCCCGGATGCGAAGCGGCTGATGATTGCAACCGCCAGTGGAGCCCTGGGACGTCCGGTGAAGTTGCGGATCGTGCCGGGCGGCGTTGCCCAGACTCTGGCACGGCCGCCATCGAGCAATGGCGGCGGCCGCGGCCGGGCCGAGCAGGACCCCGTGGTCCGCCGCATGAAGGAAAAGTTCGGGGCCGAGATCCGGACGATTATCGACTACAAGGAAAAGCGCTAGTCCGATATCGCAGACAGCGCCGCAACACCGGAGACTAAAACCATGGGCGGATTCAACCTGCAGGAGCTGATGTCGCAGGCCAAACAGCAGTACGAAACCCTGCAGAAAAAAATGCAGGAGACCGTGGTTGAGGGCTCTGCCGGCGGCGGCACCGTGACCGTGAAGATGGACGGGAGCAAGCAGGTCTTGGGCATCAAGATCGATCCCGAAGCGGTGAAGGCCGGCGATCTCGAAATGCTGCAAGACCTGATCACCGCGGCCATCAACGGCGCCGGCCGAAAAGTGGATGAAGCCATGCAATCCACCATGGGCGGAATGCTGGGCGGTATGGGCATTCCAGGATTGTAGATACCCATGGATGATTTCAGAATCGGAAGTCAAAAACACAGAAGACGTGTGACTTCAATTACTGCTATCACCGTGAATGAGTGAACTCAAAGCTTTCCTGAATACAAATCATGTCCAAATTTGCTGAGCCGATGGCGCGGCTGATCGATTCGCTGAAGAAATTGCCGGGCATTGGGAGCAAGAGTGCGCAGCGGCTGGCTTTCCACATTCTCCGCTCCTCCGATGAAGACGCCGAGTCGCTGGCCGCGGCGGTGCGCGATGTAAAGGCCAACCTGCGCCTCTGCTCCCGCTGCAACAACATCACCGACGTCGATCCCTGCGTGTACTGCAGCAGCGCGACCCGCAATCAGCGCCTGGTCTGCGTGGTGGAGGAACCCACCAACATCGCTGCCATCGAGAAGACCCGGCACTTCAACGGCGTCTACCACGTGCTGCATGGATCTATCTCGCCGCTGCACGGGGTGGGCCCCGACCAGTTGCGGATTTCGAACCTGATGCGCCGCGTCGAAGGCGGTGAGGTCGATGAGGTGATCCTCGCCACCAACCCCACCATCGAAGGCGAGGCCACGGCCACTTATCTTTCCGGTCAACTGCGGCGGGTCGGCCTGAAAGTAACCCGGATCGCGATGGGGATCCCGGTAGGCAGCGACATCGAATATGCCGACGAAATCACCATGCTCAAAGCCATGGAGGGACGCCGGGAACTCTAGCCGAAGGTTCTGAGGCTTTTCCTCTGGGGGTAAATCTTTTCCCAGCTTGACGGCGCGCCAATCAGCGGCCGGGAACTAACTTATTATAACTCACTGTATGGCAATAACTTACACAATGTTGAGAAAGAATCCGTTGAGGCTTCGAATTGGCAGGGTGCTTGCACTAGCAAAGGCATGTTCCTCCCGTCTCCGTTAGTTTTCCCCGTTGTGATGTAACCGCATCCCAAATTGACACCACATGAACCGGGCCGACCAGCCCGGTTTTTGTTTTTATGGGAGAACAATTTGGACCTCTGACCCCTGAACTTGAGACTGCGGCTTTTATGGCGCATCCCACGTTTTTTTTGAGCTTCGCTCGACGGGGCGGGTGCGGACACCCGCCGCTACGTGGCCTGGGGTGGTTCGAGGGGGCCGGTCTCGAGGAAATAGTTCCGTTCTTGCGGGGTGGGCTCCATGTCCGCCGGCCAGGCGCCGCCGTTGTATTGCAGCATGCGGTTCTTCCACTTCAGAAATTCTGTGATGGTTTGGGGCTCAATGCGGATCTCTACCCGGCGCAAGCTGGCCAGCAGCAGATTCATCTCGTAGGTCAGGCCGGCCGCGCTGCGCAGGTCGCGCGCCGAGCGCCGCACAACTTCAACGTTGCGCTTGCGGACTTCCAGCAGGCCCCAGCCTGGCGGCAGTTCCTTGACCTGAACCAATCCCCCAGGCGTGAGATAGAAACGCTCGCACCCTAGGCCCAGTTCCTGCTTTTGCCGGAACGGCTTGTCCCGGTCCGCCAGGAAGTCAGCGCGAGACAGCTTGCACTCGACCAGGACGGAGTGCGAGGCGCGCTTCCACCCGATGGCGTCGGGCATCTCTCCGCTCACACACGCCTGCTCGGAAAGTACCACGCCGCAACAATAAGCGCGGAGCCATCGCACTGCCTTCTCTACCAGTTGCGGGTGGGTCATGCAGTATCTGTAGCCGGTGGATGCGGAAGATGGAAGTGACTGATTAGGGTCGCTTCAGGCGGCCGGCTTGTGGCGGCTGGCAGCCGGCTTCTGGTTTCCAGCTTCTGTTTTCCTGATCCACGGTTTTGTCCTGGGCTTCGCTACCTTCATCGGCCTGATCATGACCTGACGGCGATAGACGGTTTCGAGCAGATGGCGGGCGGCCGCGATCGCTTCCGCCTGGTTGTCGCGCGGAGAATATCCTTGGGCGGCGATCAGAAGCATTTTGTCACCCTCTTGCCCGGCCATCACCCGCAAATGCCGGACCCGTTGCTCGCGCGCCTGGTCAAAGGCGTTCGCCAGGCGAAGGACGGCCGCCAGCCTGGTCACGTCCTGCCTTTGTTTGAGGGAAAGGCCGCGCAAGGGCGTTTGCCCGGCGCGAGGCAATGCACCGCGATGATACCGGGCCACTACCCCGGCGGTCAGCAGATCCTGAGCGCGCCAGCCCAACGGCGGCGGGAGCCGGCGAATCATCCGGTATGTGGTCTTGTGGTGACCTTTTTCAGATTTCGACCGGCCTACGTCGTGCAGCAGCGCGGCTGCCTGCAGAATGACCCGTTCCTGAGCGCTGGATCCGGCGCCATGACCGGCGGCTGCCAATCCGTCGTAGAGTTCAAGGCTGAGGCGGGCGACGTGCCGGGAATGTTTGAAGTCGGGATCGAGCAAGGATGCCCACAGCCGCAGCCGGAGCAGAGCCGCGGATTCGGTCTGCTTCCGGTCGGGAAGCTGGCTGCGCCACGCCTGCCAGAGCGAGTCTCTGTTATTTGCAGCTCTATCGATGTTTCCATCCGCGTCTCGGGCCGTGGTTTTTTGCAGATAGGCCTCGATGAGCCGGGAGCGCTCTTCGCTGATCTTCTTCTGCCAGCGGACGCGGGCGTTGATATCGGGAAAAACGTTTGCGGTCAGCGCCGCCGGCCAAAGCACATCGAGATCGTGGACCTCGCCCAAAATGTCCTGCAGGTGTTTGAGATCGTCGCTCCAGGCGGCGTGCAGGTCGGGCAGAAAGTTTTCCACGATGTAGCGCAGCCGCTTGATGCCGATGCGAAGCCGGTGAAACGCCGTCGCCGAGCCGCTGCGCAGCGCCCGGCGGTGCAGCTTGTGGGCTTCTGTCCAGCGTTCCAGCGCCAGATGGCGAAACACCAGGCTGCCCGGGCGGAATCGTGCCATCCGCCGGGGCAGCGACCGGCTCCAGCGCAGCCATTGCTTGCGATCGAATTCCGCCAGCGCCTGCATGGCGTCCTGTTGAAGCGGAAGCTCCCGGGCCCCGACCGATTGCAGCCAGGGCGCGGTCACGGGATCGCCGGGGCTGTCCAGCCGCTGCACCCACTCTTGCATCACGTGCAGGTCGCGCAGTTCCCCCAGTCGGCGGAAGAGGCGCTTCCCTGCTCGTTTCATCTCCTTCCAGGCTGGATCGGGATCGAGGGCGGCGATGCCATCCGCCATGGAACAACAACGGCGAAGGGCTACGCGAAGATCGTGCACCGGGTCGGGCGCGAAGGCCAGGCTGGCGCGGTCGCACTCCGCGAGGACGCGGTGCATCCAGAGAGCCAGGCCTGTTTTCTTTTTGGCGGGCGCTGTCGGCATGGTGAGCGTGGGCTAAGGGGATTCCAGTTTACAAGGCGATCCGGGAGTCTCGGGCTGGTCCAGGCGCGTTCTCTTTTATCCGGCCCTGACCGAAGGCCAATGGACGCTATTACCTCCGTAATGTGTATCTTCTCACGGTTTCGCATTACCCTTAGCCGGTAACCACAGACAGTAAGAGGAGCCGCGTATCCAAACGGCAGACACAAGTAAGAACAGCAGGATCGCGTCCGCCCGGGCGTTTGTCCACAGTCTGAACATCCTTGTGAAGTACGTTCGCCTGTACGGGCTCGACCATAAACGCACCGAAGGCCAGTTCGCTGTCACCTGGAAAGAATTGCAGGATGGCCTGCCCCAGGGTGCGGAAGGCTCCTTCCTGCTGGGCGTATCCGAAAACAAGCTGCTGCTCGACGGAACTCCACTCGAGACGGGGCAGGCGGAACGCAGCTTCGCGCAGCTGCTGACCACCGCCGGCCTGGCCAGCATCCATTTTTCGAACCAGGTCACAAAAGAAGAATTCGTCCAGCTGGTGCGCGCCTTCGCCCTAGGCGGAGCTCGCGCCCAGGACGTGGTCAAAGAGATCAAGAGCACCTTCGGCGACAGCAAGACGGCCTCGATCCGCATCAACGAAGTACGGTTTGTCGCTGCCGATCCGTCGACCGGCGATATCAGCATCGCGGCCCAGATCGCGGCCCAGACGCTGGGCCCCGAATTCAAGCAGTGGCTTAACGATCCGCAAAAACTTCTGCAGTTGATCGCGGCTGCCGAAGGCGCGAAAAGCGGCGGAGTTCCCGGCGGCGCTCCCGTAGGCAGCGTGCCCAATCCCGGCCCGGCCGTCGAAGGTACGGTCCCGGTCACGGGCGGCGGCTCCTGGACCGGCGGGGTTGTGCCCTTGCAGGAAGAAGAGGTCATCCAGACCATCCGCCTGCTCACTCGCTTCGGCGAAGTGGGCGGCGATCCCAGCGCCGATTCCTCGGCGTTACAAAAAGAACTGACCACGGTTGACGCCAATACCAAAGTCAACCTGCAGCAATTGCTGGGCAACCTGGCTTCCCAGGTCAATGTCAATGCGGAGCAATCGGACAATACGCCCCTGCTCATGAAAGCGGCCGAGCACATGGCCATTCGTTTCGCCCTTGAACGCTTCCAGAAGGGCGAAGTAAAGGTCAACGCCGTGCACCAGATGATGGAGCACATGAGCCGGCAGATGGACACCCTGCGCCAGATCCTCAAGCTTCAGGAAGACAAGATGAGCAAGGCCGGCATCCTGGTGGAGTCGCATGCCGACATCCTGGACCGGATGTTCTGGGCGGAAGTGCCGGAGGCGGGCAAAAAGAGCGTCCTCTTGTCCCATGAAGCGCCCTGCGTGCCGCCCCGCAACGTGCGCCAGTTTGTCGAGATATTGCTCGATCGTGGCGACAAGGAAACCGCGGTCGCCATTCTGCAAAACTATTTGAACTGTTTGGATGCGAAAGACCCCGAACCGCGTCGCCGCATCGCCACCGGCGTCAGCCAGCTGGCCGACCTGTTTGCCTCGGCCGGCGGTGAACTGATGGCCCTGTCCATCCGCAAGATCGGCGAGCTCATGGCGCAGGAGCCCGACCCCGACCTGCAAAGCATGCTGAGCGCCGCCTTTGTGCGCCTCAGCACGGAAGCCAGCACCAACAAGCAGTTTGCGGCTTTGAGCGAAGTCTGTATTGCCATGGAAAATCTGGCCCGGCAACGGCCCGTTCTGGCCACCGAACTGCGGCCTCGAATCGGCGTGGAAAACCGCTTGCCCGAGTTCATCGAAGAAGCCATGTACCTGCCGCAACTCCCGGCCGACCTGCTGCAGGTCCTGCGCCGGACGTCGCAGGCCGCCGTCGAACATCTTTCCGAGAGGTTCTTCCGCTGCATGCGGCGGGAAGAGTGCGACCGCATCATGGACATCGTCAAGGAGCTGGGATCGCCCGCCCTGCAACAGTTGCGCGAGATGGTGCGCACCGGCCAGCCTCGCCAGGCGGCCGCGGTCGTGGGCCTGCTCAGCCGTCTCGACGTGCCCACCCTGCTCGAACTCCTGCCTCTGCGTCTGCCCGAGTGGAACCGCTTTTATCATGACGTGGTGGTGCGTCAGATTGCCTACGGCGCGGCCCATGATCGTGGGCGTTCTTTGCTGGAACTCCTGGAGATTCTTGATTCCCTCGTCCTGCCCCAGGCCATTGATGAAATTGGCATGAGCGGCGATCGCACCGCGGTCCCCTCGCTGGTGGTCATGGCGGAAGCCGGAGAAGCCCAGGGACGCTCTGCGCTTATTCAGCTGAAAGCAGTAGAGTCCCTCGGCCGGCTGCGCGAGAACGACGCGGTCCCGGTGCTGCGCGGACTGCTCGAAGCCAAGAAAATGTGGCGCTGGACCCATCACCGCGAACTGCGTATCGCCGCGGCCCAGGCCCTGGTCAAGATCGACCCTCGCTACGGCAGCCAGGTCATGGCGGAAAGCGGACTCGAACCCGGAGAGCTGGCCATCGCGCCTCTGGATTCAGCGCCCGCCTGTCCCTGGGTCAGGCAACGGCGCTACGAGCGCATCGTGCTGCGCAAGACCATGCACGCCACCATCAGCAGCTCTTGGGGCAAATCCAGCATTCTGATTCGCGAATTGAGCTTGGGTGGCGGCATGGGTACCAAAGAGGATAATCTCCGCGTGGGCTCGGAAGCCAACATCGACATTTCCGTCGGCGCACGCCACATTCGCGGGCAAGTGCTGCTGCGCCGCGCGCGGGTCAACGAAGTGGGTTTTGAAATCGTGAATACCGATCTCGAAAGCCGCTACCGCCTGCGCCGCATCCTGGTCGACTCCCTGGAGAACGCCTCCGGAACCAAGGAAAGCGACTGGGACGGCAAGCGCAGACCGCAGCAGATCTGATCGTCCTTACCTCAAAAAAAAGCCCGGGTGCCCCACCCTCTTCGCGCACTTGGCAAAAGGGTGGGTCCACTCGGGGCTTTTCAATCTGGTTAAGTCTTCTCTACTTTACTTTCACGATAATAATGGCCAGCGTGTAAAGCGCCAGCGACTCGATCAGCGCCAGGCCAAGAATCAGCGCCAGCTGGATTCCAGGACGGGCCGCCGGATTGCGTCCCAAAGCCTCCGCCGCCGAGGCCGTGGCTTTCGCCTGGCCCAACGCGCACAGGCCGGAAGCAATCGCCATCGAAAAACCTGCGGTGATTGCCACCCAGTTGGTGCCCGCCGCTTCCGCGCCCTGAGCGAACGCCGGCACGGCGAAGCAAAGCAATGAGAGTGTCATGAACAGATAACTCAGTTTCCGCATCTTGTTTCTCCTCGTGCTATGAATTGCCGCCAGTAGGTGGTTGACGTCTCTGAATAATGCAGACGCCCTCACGCTGAACGACTACAGTTTCCGGTTTCAGGTTCCAGGTTTCCAGAATTTACTGGAGACCGGAAACCGGAAACTCGAAACTGTTCTAGTGCTCTTCCGCCACCGCGCCGGCCAGGTACACCATGGTCAGCAGGATGAAAATATACGTCTGCAGGAACGAAACACCGATGTGGAGCCCCAGAAAGATAACCGGCACGCCCACTGAAATCATGGAAAAAAAGGCCATGGTGACCAGGTCGCCGGCAAACATGTTGGCCCAGAGACGGATGGTCAACGAGAGCACCCGGGCCAGGTGGCTCACGATCTCAATCGGCAACATCAGAATGGATAGCGGCACGCGGATGAACAGAGACATGCTGGAATCCGAGGGCCCCAGAAAATGCGCGGCGTAATGCCCCACGCCCTTCTTACGGATTCCCTGCGCGTGGTAATAGACAAAAGCACAAATCGCGCAGCCCAGCGGAACTACGGGAACCGCGGTCGGTGACTCGAAGCCCGGGATCAGGCCGATCAGGTTGCAGATCAGGATAAAAAGGGCCAGGGCCATCAGGAAAGGCGTGAAAGCGGAACCGCCATGGCCGATAATTTCGTGGCTCTGGTCCTCGATGAAGCCGTGGGCCCCTTCAAAAATGTGCTGCAAGGCGCCGGGCTTGTCGACCGACAGGCTCGAGCGCACCAGCAAAAACACCGCCACCAGAAATAGAAATACCAGGAGCTGCATCGCCACCGCATTCGGTATGGGCGCCTGCGGATATCGCGGCTCGATATGGAGCATTCGCAGCAGCCCCGCGACCGCGCCGGCGAAGAGATGATTCAGAATCTCGGTAAACCAGAGTTGTTCAGGCATGAAACAGGCTTCTAGCCACTGGCTCCTGGCTTAAGTCGCAAAACAAATTCCACTTTGCCCGTGGGATTCCAGCTACAGGCCAGAAGCTAGTAGCCAGAAGCCGATTTCGTCAGGGCCATCCAAAGCTCATAGGCGGCTTCACACGCGATGGCCGCTACGGGCAGGAACATGCCCGCCAGTAACCCATAAAGGCTCGCGCGGGAAACAGTGAATATAACATAGGCTCCGAGGCCCATCAAAACGTAGCGCAGCAGGAAGCGCAACACCACGCCCTGGCTCGATTGCGTCTGGCCGGACTGGGTGGCGCGGTCGGCCAGCGCGCTCACCACGCGCTTCAGCCAGTGGAAATTCAGGTACGCCAGCGCGCTTCCGCAAGCGAAGCCCAACGCGACACGCCAACCGTACCGCAGCCACGTTGCGGCGCTCAGGGCGATTGCCAGAATCAGCATGAGGCGGGATATACGGGTCAGAGCGCCGGAGTAGAAGGCTTCGCTGTTTGGGTCCGTGATCGCTGGATCTGAAGACGAGGGTTCGGCGGTTGTCATTTTACGACCGTCATGGGCGGACCATCACGCGACGTCACTGGGACTCTGACGACAGGGCGGCCCGGATCAACTCGACAAAGCCGGCAATAATGCCCACGATCAGTCCGGCGATGTAAAGCCACGTCGTATGCAGCCAGTGATCGAGCGCCACGCCTATCAACCAGCCCGCGACCGTGGCTGCCGGGAACACGAAGGCCAGCTGGCTGTACTTGGCCATCTGGATCCACGTGCTTCTCTCTTTTTTCGAATTGTCGTCCCGACCAGGCATGGCAACAGGGGAGAACGCTTCGCGTCCCCCGCACCGCTTCGATAGCGGTCTTAGCGTATCAGACTGGCCACAGAACTGGTCTGGGCAATCCCCAGAGACCAGTTCACGATGCGGATGAACTGCTCCGGAAAGATTCCGATGTAGACGGTGGCAAACGCGGCCACGCCCAGCGCGAAGCGCATTCCCAGGCTGATCGGCAGAAGGGTCTTGTCCAGCGCCTCGCGCATGAACATCTGGTTGGCGATGCGCATGTAGTAATAGAGTCCGAAGACGGCGTACAGCACGGCCAGCGAAGCCAGCCAGTAGTGGCCGCTTTCGATCAGGCTGAGGAAAATGAAATATTTTCCGTAGAAACCGGCCAGCGGCGGAATTCCGGCCAGCGACAGCAGGAAGATCAGCATCAGTACGGCTTCGGTGGGGGCGCGGAAATAGAGGCCCGCGATGTCGTCCATTTCATCGCCTATGACATTACGCTGGCGCAGCGACGCGATCACGCCGAACGCCCCCAGGTTCATGAAGGTGTAAACCAGCAAATAGAGCAGGATGCCCTTGAGCCCGTCGAAAAAGGCCGGAGCCGGATAGGTGACCGAGGCCAGCGCGACCAGGCCCAGCAGCATGTATCCCACGTGGGCAATCGAGGAGTACGCCAGCAGGCGCTTCAGGTTGCTCTGGGTCAGCGCCGCTAGATTCGCTCCGGTCATGGTAAGGACCGAAACGAAAATGAGCAGCGGCACGTAGGCGGTGCGGAGCGGATACAAGCCCCAGAGGAAAATGCGCAGCAGCATGGCCCAGGCCGCTGCCTTGACCGCGACTGACATGAATCCCGTGACGCTGGTGGGCGCGCCTTCATAGGCGTCCGGCAGCCACTGGTGAAAGGGGATGGCCGCGATTTTGAAAAACAACCCGACCGAAGTGGTCAGCAGCGCGATGATCGCGATCGGGTCGATGTGGTCGGGATGGGCGGCCGCCAGCCGCACCAGGCCGCTCCTGATTCCCAGCAGGCTGGTGCTGCCCGTCAGCCCGTAAAACAGCGACAGGCCGTAGGCAAAGATGCCCGAAGAAAATGCTCCCAGCAGCAGATATTTCAGCGCGGCTTCATTCGACCGGCGGTCGGTGCGCAGGAATCCCACCAGCACATAGGTGGAGATCGCCATCAATTCCAGGCCGATAAAGATCAGCACCACGTCGAAACCGGCGGCCATGCACATCATGCCCACGACCGAAAATAAGAGCAGCGCGTAGAACTCGCCGTGGTTTTCGTGTTCAATTTCGAGATAACGCACCGACATCAGGATGGAAATCGCCGCGCCCGCTAGGAACAGGTACCAGAAGTAAATGGTGAAGCGGTCCACCACCATCGAGTTCAGGAACGCGGATTCTCCCGGGACTCCGGCGGCGTTCAAGGCAATCTGGATCTTCACCACGCCGGCGGCGGAAAACAGAATGCCGACCAGCGCGGTCACCGCATTGATCTTCTTCCATTGCGCCGGCACCATCAGGTCGAGCAGCAATATGCCCAGCGCGAACAGGGTCAGCAGAATGACGGGGAGCGCCATCAGGTAATCGACCCGGCCGAAATTTTGCGCCATGTTGCCCGACACTTACTTGGTTCCCTTCGCTTGATTCAGCGCCGTCTGCACCGCCGCGGCATCCGCCGCTTCATCGGCCTGCCGGATCGCGGCATTCACGTTCTGCACCCCGGGATAGTCCTTCCCCCGCACGGT
>DASQHA010000258.1:0-27842 GCA_035632335.1 Terriglobales bacterium | reverse complement strand
CGGGTCTGCGACCCGGCCAGTCCGAGCCAGGCTCGGCGGCAGCCGTCGAACACCCAGCCGGGCTTCGTCCGGCCCAACCGGGTCAGAGACCCGGTTCCACACAGTCCGCCTTGCTTTACGACGAGCCCAGCGAAGCGGACCGCTACCAGATGATCCGCACGTACTTCGAGATGCTGATCGAAGAGGAGATGCCGGGAGCCGAAGGCAAGATGAAGCAGTTTGCCTCATGGTTCACGCATGGCGTAGCCGGCGGAGCGGCACTGCGCAAGGCCATTTACGAATCAAAGAGCCGGGTGGAGATCCTGTCGAGCGTCGAGGCTTTCTTCGAGAACCGCATCGAGACGTGTGGCCGCGGGCGACTCCCCCGCGAGGTCTTAGCTTCCATCCCGTGACGCTCTGCAGCTAGTTCTTCGCGCGCCGGGTCTTGCGCTTGCGTCCCCGCGCTTCTTCCGCCGACTGCACCTGGTGGGCCTTCACGATCGCCATGATCAGTCCGGGAAAGCGCTTCTCGATTTCCGCGCAGCGAGACGTATTTCGCATCTCGACCCCGACCCGTTCCCCTCGAATCAAGCCGGCCTCCCGGAGGGCCTTGAAGTGCTGGGAAAGAGTTGACTTAGGGATAGCTTTTTCACTGATCCCGGTAAAGTCCGAGCAATTCTGCGGACATCCTGAGCCCACGATCTGGGCGAAGATCGCCACCCGCACCGGGTCAGACAGGGCGTGCAGGATGCCTTCGACGGTCACATCGTCGATCGAGGGATGAAAAAGAGGTCTCATCGGCCCTTCATCCTACCCGCAATGGCTTCATTGTTCAATAGTTCATATGTTCTGAACTAATGAATCTCCACGATACCGGCACACATCTTATCGGGCAGCACTGAATTCAGGGCCTGCGGAATCGATGCAGGTCTACAACTTCCGATATGCGTATTTTTGAAAGGGACCGAATATGAGCAAACTAAAGGGTAAGGTAGCAGTCGTAACCGGGGCATCCAAGGGCATCGGAGCCGCCATCGCCAAGGCGCTCGCGGCTGAGGGCGCATCGGTCGTCGTGAACTACGCTTCCAGCAAGGCGGGTGCGGACAAGGTGGTCGCCGCCATCACCGCAGCCGGCAGCAAGGCTGTCGCGGTGGGCGGGGACGTCTCCAAGGCCTCGGAGGCCCAGGGCCTAGTTGCCGCCGCCATCAAGAACTACGGCCGGCTGGATATTCTGGTCAACAACTCCGGCGTGTACGAGTTCTCTCCCATCGAATCTATCACTGAGGAATCATTCCACAAGCTGTTCAACATCAATGTGCTCGGCCTGCTCCTGACCACACAGGCGGCAGTCAAGCACCTGGGCGAAGGGTCGAGCATTATCAATATCGGCTCCGCCGTCAGCCGCATTACGCCTGCGAACAGCTCGGTGTACACAGGTACAAAAGGCGCGGTGGATGCGATTACGGGAGTGCTTTCGCGGGAGCTCGGGCCGAGGAAGATCCGGGTCAACACGTTGAACCCTGGCATCGTTGAGACCGAAGGTTCGGTCAGTGCCGGTTTCATCGGCTCTGACTTCGAGAAGTCGATCGTCTCACAGGTCCCGCTTGGCCGCAGTGGCCAGGTTGGCGACATCGCTCCGCTGGCGGTCTTTCTGGCGTCAGAGGATTCGGGCTGGCTGACGGGTGAGCAGTTAGTGGCAAGCGGTGGCATGCGGTAACGGCACCAGCTCGCTGAGATCTCGTTCGGCTTCGGGGCTTCTCAGGCGAGCTGCGCTCGCCCGCACGGGCGAGGGCGCCCGTGCCCACACGTTTCGGAACGGACGTCCTTTCGCCTATGTGGCTTTTCCAGCGACCCCTCACGCCTCGGAGAGGTGTGAGCCGTGCTGGAAGTGGTATTGCAGGATTTTCGCGGCCAGAGTCGGGCTTACGGTCCCGGCTTCGGTCTTGACCGCGCGCACGACTTCGCCCCGGCAAACCACTTCGGCCGCGGCCAGGCCTGCGATCTCCGCCGGCAGCACGAGGTTGATCTCGAGCTGCGCGTTGGGAGCGATGGGTTCTTCCGCCTGGAAGAGCATTCCCGAGCGGCTGATGTTTTCGGTTGTTCCCTCGCGCCAGCCGCTTTCTCCCACCAGCCGGTATTTCAGCGGCAGGTGAAGATCGAAGCGGGTGGCACGGAAGGGGGAGGACACTTTGTTGCGAGTTCGAGCCATTGGAGCTGGTTGAGCTAAGCGAGCAGACATTTGTTTCTCCTGAGGGAGTGGAGTATCGAGCATCTCCCGCACCTTTGATTTCAGCGCGGGAAGAGTAAAGGGCTTCTGGAGCAGGGTGATGCCCTGGTCCAGCGTGCCGTTGTGGCCAATGTGGTTCTCCGTATAGCCCGACATGTACAGCACTCTCATTTCGGGGCGAGTGGGAGAAACCTGGTTGGCCAGTTCACGCCCGTTCATTCCCGGCATGATGACGTCGGTCAACAGCAGGTGAATGGGGCCTTTGTGGGCCTGGGAAATTTGAATGGCGGTAGCGCCGTCGGGGGCGTCGATCACGGTGTATCCCTGGTTCGATAAGTACTGGTGTGCCAGGCGGCGCAGATTCTCTTCGTCTTCTACCAGCAGGATGGTCTCGTGACCCGGGGCGGGCTGGTCTGCCTCCGCGGCCAGGGCAGGCTGCGTAACCAGGACTTCTCCGGTGGCGCTGAAGCGCGGCAGGTAGATCTTGAATGACGTGCCTTTGCCGGCTTCGCTGTACAGCCAGATATATCCTTCACTTTGCTTGACGATGCCGTACACGGTGGAGAGGCCGAGGCCTGTGCCCTTCAGCCCCTTGGTGGTGTAGAAAGGCTCGAAGATGTGGGCCTGGGTATCGGCGTCCATGCCCACGCCGGTGTCGCTGATGGCGAGCATGACATAATCTCCGGGCTTGACGGGGGCGTGGAAGCGCGCATAGGTGGCGTCGAGCGTGACGTTGGCGGTCTCGATGGTCAGCTTGCCGCCGTGCGGCATGGCATCGCGGGCGTTGACCGCGAGGTTCATGATGACTTGCTCGATTTGTCCGGGATCGGCCTTGACGGCGCCGATGTCGGGGCCCGGAACCATGACCAGGTCGATGTCTTCGCCGATCAGGCGGGTCAGCATTTTCACGTTTTCGGTGACCACGCTGTTCAGGTCCACGATTTTCGGAGCCAGCATCTGTTTGCGGCTGAAAGCCAGGAGCTGGCGAGTGAGCGAGGTGGCGCGTCCGGCGGCGTTGGCAATCTCCTGGGCGTGACCGCGCAGGGTGGGATCATCGCCGAGCTGGCCCAGCAGGAACTCGGAGTATCCCGAGATCACCATGAGCAGGTTGTTGAAGTCGTGAGCGATGCCGCCGGCGAGGCGGCCCACGGCTTCCATCTTCTGGGCCTGGCGGAGTTGCTGCTCCAGGGCGCGGCGCTCGGTGACGTCCTCGGCGAAGAGTTCGAAGAAGACGGTGTTTCGTTCGTCGCGGAAGGCGCGCCCGGAGAGGCGCACACTGACCACCGTGCGGTCATCGCGCAACCAGTCGGCGGGCAAGCCCTGAAATTTTTCCAGCAGACGCAGGGAGTCGGCCAGGCTGAACCACTGTTGCGAATCGGAATACAGGTTGGCCAGGTTGCGGCCGACCAGATTCTTGCCCGAACTGTAGCCCAGCATCGCGACCAGGGCCGGGTTTACGTCGAGCAGAATGCCGTCAGAGCTGCAGCGGCACACGCCATAAGGCGCATGGGTGACCAGGGAGCGAAAGTTGATTTCCGAGCGGCGCAGGCCTTCCTGGGCGGAACGCAGGGCGGCATTGAAGAAACAGATGAGTCCGGCCACGAACACGAACAGCGCAAGATGTATGATGGCCCGGCGGTAGTCGGCGGGGCTGCGGGCACCGGCCAGGGAAAAATACGCGCTGACCGTGAGCGCAAACGAGGTCGCGACCAGGCCGGGCTTCCAGCCCCCGTACCAGGCGCTGACCATGATGGCCACCGCGAACACGACCAGGCGGCTTTCGACCACGTCGGAAAGCAGGAATGCCGGAATCAGGGCAAGAATAATGCTGAGGACGGCGACGCCGTATCGGAGAACTGGGGCCCGAGCCGGAGCGATATTGCGGTTGCGAAGAAGGGGGAGCTTCGCTCGCATAAGTAGAATCTAATGCTCAGACCGGGACGGCGCGAGTTACGTGAGTGCATGCAAAGACGGGCCAAACGGTAGCTGACCGGGAGAATAACGGCGCGCAGGCAACCCGTACGCCGGAGCCAGCAACGGGGACCTGGAGACTCGGAACTATGAGCGATCTCGTATGAACATCGGCCTGCTGGGCGGGACTTTCGATCCGATTCATCACGGCCATCTGGCCCTGGCGAGGGCAGCGAAGGAGCGCTTCGACCTGGGGCGCATTCACTTTGTGCCCGCCAACGTGCCGCCCCACAAGCAAAGCCGGTCGGTCACTCCGTATTTCCATCGTTATGCCATGGTGGTGCTGGCCACCATGGGTGAGAAGGCGTTTGTCCCGTCGGTCCTGGAAGCTCCAAGAGTGGATACGACTCCGGCGCCCGTGGCGAGAGGGAAAGCCACGAAAGATAACCTGCCGGGGGCAAATTACAGCATTGACACCGTGAAGCGGCTGAAAGAGTCGTTGAAGAAGAGCGACCGCCTGTTTTTCCTGATTGGCATGGACGCCTTCTCCGAAATTGCGCACTGGCATCAGGCCGAGGAGTTATTTCACGAATGCGAGTTCATCGTGGCCAGCCGCCCCGGATATTCGCTGGCCGATGTCGCGAACTCCCTTCCGGAAAAGATTCGTCCTCCGCAGTCGGTGAGCAAACCCTTCGCCCGGCAGCCGGCGACGGGAGATCTGGTGTTGAACGGGGCGACGGTACACTTGCTGGAGAATGTGCATCAGGCGATCTCGGCCACGGCGATCCGGGAAGCAGTGGTGGCCCGGAAGCCGTTGCGCAAATTTGTCGATGCCGCGGTGGAAGAGTACATAAAGAAGGAAGGGTTGTATCTGGGGCATTAGTCGTTGGTCGTTGGCCGTGGGTCGTTGGCCACGCGGGAAAGCGGGACTTGCTGAATGCAAACTTACGTTCTTGGAATCGATGTCGGCACCAGCGGCACTCGGGCGGTGATGGTGGACGCGGAAGGGCGCATCGTTGCGTCCGCCACCGAAGAACATGCGCCGTTCGCTTCGCCTCAGATCGGCTGGGCAGAACAGGACCCTGAAGACTGGTGGCGCGCCTGCGGCGTCGCCGTACGGAAAGCCCTGGCGGGCGCGGCCCTGCGCCCGGATCAGATTGCGTGCGTCGGATTTTCCGGACAGATGCACGGGGCCGTAATGCTCGACCAGGCGGATCAGGTCGTGCGCCCGGCGCTGATCTGGTGCGACGTGCGCACCGAAAAACAATGCCGGGAACTGACCGAGAAAATCGGGGCGCAGAAGCTTATCCAGCTCACCTGCAATCCTGCCCTGCCTAATTTCACCTTGACCAAGTTTCTGTGGGTGCGGGAAAACGAGCCGCAAAACTGGAAGCGCGTCCGCTCGGTCATGCTGCCCAAGGATTACGTTCGCTTCCGCCTGACCGGAGAACGGGCCACGGACATGGCGGACGCCTCCGGCACGCTGCTGCTGGATGTGGCCAACCGCCGCTGGTCCGGGGAAGTCATGCAGGCAGCCGGAATCGAACCATCACTTCTGCCGCGGTTGTTTGAGTCGCCGGAGATTTGCGGGAGGGTTTCCGCCGCCGGTGCGGCCGCTACCGGTTTGCCGGCAGGCACGCCGGTTGTGGCCGGCGCGGGCGATCAGGCTGCCGGGGCGGTGGGCATGGGCATCGTAGCCCCCGGCGCGGTGAGTGCCACCATCGGAACCTCGGGGGTGGTTTTCGCGGCCACCGACCGGCCGTCGCTTGACCCCAGGGGAAGGCTGCACACCTTTTGTCATGCCGTTCCCGGGCGCTGGCACGTGATGGGAGTGACCCAGGCTGCGGGTCTTTCGCTGCGCTGGTTCCGGGACACGTTTGGCGCGGGCGCAACCGGCGTAAATGACTCGCGCGATCCCTACGAGCGGCTTACCGCTGAAGCAGCCGGCGTGCCGGCGGGTTCCGACGGCTTGTTGTGGGCGCCTTACCTGATGGGAGAACGCACTCCGCACCTCGATCCCAACGCGCGCGCCGCCCTGATCGGTTTGACGGCGTCGCACACCCGGGGACACGTGGTCCGCGCCATCCTCGAGGGTGTAGCGTTCAGCTTGCGGGATTCATTTACCCTGTTCGCGGAAATGGGCGTGCCGGTAAGAAACATTCGACTGGGGGGCGGCGGGGCGCGGTCTTCGTTGTGGCGGCAGATTCAAGCCGATGTGTATGGACACCAGGTCGAGGTGCTCGAAGCGGAAGAAGGCGCAGCCTATGGGGCCGCCATCCTCGCCGGCGTCGGGGCCGGAGTGTGGAATTCGGTGGACGCGGCGTGCCAGCAGATCGTGAAAGTTGCTCAACACGTCGATCCGCTGGCGGCAACAGCAGAGCGCATGAGCACCAGCTATGCCGCGTACCGCCGGATGTATCCGGCCATCACGTCCGTCCTGGCGACGGCCCCGGACGCTCGCGACTGAACAGACCTGCCCGGGAACGTGGGTGGAGCGAGGTCGATGATCTAGTCCTTATCCAGGTACTCTTCGGGAACATCGTCTTCCGGCACTTCATGAGTGTGGACTTCGCCTTCGTCTCCGGCGTCTTCCACGCCCTTTACCACGTCGGCCTCAAACGCGTTTCCTTCTTCGAGAAGTTCGTCGACACTCTCGGAAGCGGCGCCGGCGATGTTGGACAATCCCTGTAAATCTCCCGACTGTCCGCCCGAACGTGCTCGCAGTCCTTCGCGAGTGAAAGCTGCCGTATCTATGCGTGGGTTTCTCGCCGCAGCCGGTTGCCGGCGCGTGCGGACCTTTTTCCGCCCAGCCTTCCTGGCGCGGGGCCTGGTTTTCGCGGCTGGCTTTTTTGCGGCTGCCTTCTTCTTCCCCGCTTTCTTCTTAAGGGGTGTTCTCTTCCTGGCCGCCTTCTTCAGCGCTTTTTTGGTGGCTTTTTTCTTTTTCGACTTTGCCTGCTTTTTCCTGGTAGCCATACGCGCAGTTTACCACTGGCCGGTCTCCTTCGCCCCCTAAGCAGGCGAGCCCTACACGGGTCAGGCACGCAGCCGGAAGCGGAAACGCATGTCCTCGCCAAACCACATGATGTAGTTGGTGCCCCACGCATTGTTGAAGAGGTTGCAGTGAACCCCGCCGGCGAGGTCGGGCTGGGCGCGGGAAAAGTTCAGCGGAGATTTCTCGCCCAAGGCAATCAGAGGCGCATCGAGAGTTTCGACGGCAAACGAGTGCTGGCCGTCCTGGTAACTGAAGCCCGTGGAAACGGCATGCAGATGGCGGCTGCCGGCAGTGACGACATCGAAAGGTGAGACCGGCTCGCCGGATTTGTCCATCGTCCAGCCCTTCGGGTCGGAAACGTTCGGATTGAAGGTGAGCCAGAGCGCTTCGGGCATGCGGGTCGCGGGCTTCTGGAACCACGACAACTCAAGTTGGATGACGGGCTCGGCGCCAGGAAGAGTAAGCTTGAGATACATCTGCTGCGGAAATGCGGCGCGGCCGGAAGCAACTGCCTCGGGGTCGTGGATTTCGAGGTGAGCCAGCAGGTGGCAGTCGTCCCCAGCTTCGGCAATTTCGAGGTTCGACAGGCTGGGCTGCCATTGGCGGCTCTCGGCGCCGAAGCGCTCGATGTTGGGTTTGCCAAAGTCCTTCTTCGCCCAGTCGGCGGTGCTGATGATGTAGTTGGCGAAAAAACGCGCGTAGTCGGCGGGCGAGAGCGTCTGGTAAGAGATGAGCGCGAGGGGATGATCGGGAGAGGCCCACTCGCGGCCGCTCTGTTTGTTGCGGAGGCGATGAATGGCGCCGGTACGAGGATCGAGCGCGACGATGAAATGCGAAGTCTCGACATCTTTCCCGGCGGGGTGCAGCGATGACTGAGAGAGTTGCGGCGGTTGCGGCGCAAGCGCGCGAATAGCGGCCTGACCTTCGGCGCGCAGAGGCTCAGGGAGCGCCGTGATTCCGTCGAACAGGTCCTGCCGTTTTTCGCTCCAACTGAACTCGACGACTTTATAGTTCTTCGTGTCGAGCATTTTGGCGAGATCGCGGGGAGTGTAATTGTCAAAATCAAGCCAGGTTTTGGTGTCGGTGCCCCAGGTGTGCTCGGCTTCGAGGAGGAGCCGGCGGAGCAGCGCGATGTCGGTCGCATCGCCCGACTGGAATTTGCCGCCGGCAATCCAGGAGCGGCGGAGGCGGGAAATTTCGCGATAGCGGGAAACTTTCAAGGGATCGCTGGCGACCCCGTAGATCCAGGTATCTCCGATTTCCTGAGTGACGGTGGGAAGGTTTTTGCGGAAGGGCTCAACCGCATTGGCGATTTCGGTGAGGCCGGTGGCGGTGATCTGCGCATTGGGGAATTGACGGCCCAGGTCGGAATAGATGCCGGCGATTTCGGCGGGAGGGTGCGGGCCGCTATTGTCATCACGCACGATGATGGCGACGGCAAGGTCGGAGCCGGGCACCGGGACGATGCTGCCATAGCTGTGGTGGTACATGACCACGAGCGCGGCGCCACGCGTGTCTTTCCAGACGAAGAGCGGCGGGAGTTCCGCGGGAGTGCTGGCGTCGTTCACGCCGATATCGAGAAACGTTACGCCCTGCGCGGCCAGGGGAGAGATGATGCCGCGGGTGTGGCCGGGCACGTCGGTCATCTTGGCGCCCGTGGTGCGGCGGCCGAAGCGGGCATCGAGTGAGTGCGACAGGGCGATGCCGGCGGAGATCATGGAGGCGTCCATCATTTCCGTCTGCCAGCTGAAGGGGATGGCGTGCCACGCAATGTCGCCCTCCGCGATGGCCTGTTCCATGCGGCGGCGATCCTGGGGCGAGGCCTGCTCCAGGTACTCGTATAGAAGCCATGACCCGGTGGTCAAACGTAGCGCTGGTTCCCCGCCTGACGGGATTGCCCGGCGATGGTGATGGCCTGGGGAAAGAATTCCGAAAAATAGCGGTGGACGACGGCGGCTTGCGTGTCGATGAAACCCGCATCGAAGTGGCATTTGAACATAGCGAGGACACGCTTGACTTCTGGATTGGGCGGCGTCTCGAACTTGAGGGCGGGAAGAGACTTCGAGAGCAGCGCGCCGCTCAGGGTCAGGACGGAAGAACGGACAAAGTCTCGACGCTTCATGTTCACCTGGTGGGCGGGGATGGAAGCGGAACCATTCTAGCGCTCTCACGATCCTCACGGTCATGGAACGCCGGCGGTAGAATGATTTGGCTTACTGGAGCCGCATGGATGTTCACCTGATTGACGGGACGTATGAATTGTTCCGGTACTACTATGCCGTGCCGACTGCGGCCGACGTGAACGGCCAGGAAGTCGGCGCGGTGCGCGGGGTATTGGGCTCTGTCTTGTCGATGATCGAACAGGGCGCGACTCACCTCGGGGTTGCCACCGACCACGTGGTGGAATCTTTTCGCAACGATCTGTATCCCGGATACAAGACCAGCGAAGGCGTGCCTCCGGAGTTGCTCTCGCAGTTTCCGATTCTCGAAAAGGCGCTGGAAGCCATGGGAGTCGTAGTCTGGCCCATGGTCTATTTTGAGGCGGACGATGCGCTCGCTTCCGCCGCCGCCAAAGCCGCGCAGGACAAGCGGGTGAAGCAGGTTCTGATTTGCACGCCGGACAAAGATCTCAGCCAGTGTGTGGCGGGCACCCGAGTCGTGCAACTGGACCGCCGGCGCGAAATTTTGCGCGATGAAGCCGGGGTCGTGACCAAGTTTGGCGTGAAGCCGCAATCTATTCCGGACTACCTGGCCGTGGTCGGCGACAGCGCCGACGGTTTCCCGGGCCTGCCGGGATGGGGCGCCAAGGCGGCAGCGGCGACTTTGTCCCAGTATCCCCGCCTGGAAGACATTCCGAAAGATTGGCGAGAGTGGCATCCCTCAATCCGCAAGGCCCGGCCGCTGTCCGAGTCGCTGTTCAGCGGGTGGGACGACGCCCTGCTGTTTCGCACCCTCGCCACCCTGCGGCTGGATGTTCCCGTCTTCGATACGGTCGCTGAACTGCAATGGCAAGGACCGGGGCCGAGCTTTGAGGAATTCAGCATTCGATTGAAATCGCCCGACCTGCATCGCCGGGCGAGGGCAGCAAGTACGAAATCGGCGCATTGACTCTCCCGAGCGGCCAACCTAAGATTGCGCCCGAGCATTCGCGCAAACAATTCCACGCGGGTAGCGCCAGGCATTCACCTATGACAGTCGGCCCTCTGAAGAGATCTCAAATTCCTGCCTTGATGATTGTGGGTGTGCTGGCGGGCTGGAGCCTGATCGCAAGATCTTCGGCGGATGCGCCAACCCAGGCTGGCGATGTCAACCAAGCGAGGGTCCTGGCAGAGGCATCGCACGGCGCCAACTGGATGGTAGACGGCGGGGATTTTGGCGAGCGCCACTTCAGCGCGCTGAAAGAAATTACCGACAAGAACGTGGCTAACCTGGGGCTGGCCTGGTGGCTGGATATCGACAGCCCGATGGGCATGGCCGCAGAGCCCATTGTTGTAGACGGCCGAATCTACGTGACCGACTCGCTCTCGCGGGTGTACGCGGTGGATGCGCTGTCGGGGCGGCTGTTGTGGAAGTTTGATCCCAAAATCTCGCTCGGCTTGAGCACCCAGAATTCCTATTCGGCCCGAGTCAATCGAGGCGTGGCGGTGTGGAATGGCAAAGTGTATGTGGGCACGGGAGACTGCCGTTTGTTTGCCATCGACGCCGGCTCGGGACAACAGGTATGGGCGTCGCCCATCTGCGATCCGGCGGTGACCGGAACCACCGGCGCTCCTCACGTCGCGAATGGAAAAGTGTTTATCGGTTACAACGGCTCGGATGACGACGTCCGGGGATCGCTGGTTGCTTTTGACGCCGAAACCGGGAAAGAGGCCTGGAGATTTTGGACGGTCCCTGGCGATCCCGCCAAAGGGTTCGAAACCAAGGCGCTCGAAATGGCGGCCAAGACCTGGACCGGCAAAGAGTGGTGGCGATTCGGCGGCGGCGATGTCTGGGACCCGATCACTTACGATCCGGCCACCGGTCTTTTGCTTTTTGGCACCTCCCGAGCGGGAGTCGGCGAAGGCACCGACTCGCGCGAAGACAGTCCGGGCGGCGACAAATTGTTTTCCGGATGCATCGTCGCGGTGAAAGCAGACACTGGAGAATATGTCTGGCACTTCCAGACCAGCACTCCCCGTTTCGATACTGAGAACTTCCACATCATTGTTGCCGATCTCGAGATCAAGGGACAAAAGCGGCACGTGGCCATGACCGCTCCGAAGAATGGCTTTTTCTACGTGCTGGATGCGAAGACGGGCGAGTTCATCGCCGGGAATCCCCTGGTAAAAGTGCCTTGGGCCTCGGCTCTCGACCCCAGGACCGGGCGGCCTTTGGAAATGCCTGGCGCAAAACGAGGCTGGACGGTGCACAACTGGTGGCACATGAGTTACAGCCCGATCACCGGGCTGGTCTATGTCCCGACAACCGATCGCCGGGCGCTGCTCAAGGCGGCCGAGGATAGCGATGCCGATAGCGATGAAGATCAGCCCCAAGGAGAAGGCGCGTGGGCATCTGCTTTCGACGGAAGACTCGTAGCCTGGGACCCGGTCAGCGAGTCCGTGCGCTGGTCTGTGGAGCAGCCGATCGCGGTCAACAGCAACACTCTTTCAACCGCCGGCAATCTGGTCTTTCAAGGCGAAGGCACGGGCGAATTCAACGCTTATTCGGCCGACAGTGGGAAAAAGCTCTGGTCACTCAAGACCGGTTCGGCAATCGACGCCACGCCGGTGAGCTTCAGCGCCGGGGGGCAGCAATACATCCTGGTTCCGGTGGGGTGGGGATCGGCGTCGCGAATTTTCGGACCGGCCAGCATGATGGCAACGCCCGAGTCGAAACGCGGGCCATCGAGGCTGCTGGCTTTTAAGCTGGGAGGGACGACACCTTTTCCATATCCGCTGAACATCGTCCCACGAGTCCCGAAGCCGCCGGAGCAGACCTTCAGCAAAGAAGCGATTGCACAAGGCAGAGTTCTTTACGAAACCCACCTATGCAGCGGCTGCCATTCTCCCGGGCTCGATGGAAGCGGGGCCTGGACCGAGAAAGGAGCCATTCCCGACTTGCGTTATGCTCCGCCGCGGGTTCACAAAGAATGGCACGCTATCGTCCTGGCCGGCACTCACCGGGAAGCGGGCATGCTCGGCTTCGGGATTGACATGCAATTCCCCAACATCAAGAAGCTGACGGTGGAAGAAGACGACGCCATTCATGCCTATGTGATCGATGGAGCCTGGAAGGCATACAACGCGCAGCAGAAGGTGTCCGGCGAGAAATAGGGAAAGCCAGTGGCCGACGTTTTTTGGAAAAAGGAATGTTGTATCCCTAACCTGCGGTTGGTTCCCATTTCTTAAGCCAGGCTGGCGTGAATGCCAAGACCTTCGGCGGCCTATTTGGTCCGCCCCTAATCTTGCCCGGGTGCTTTACGCGGCCTGCGGGGTGGATTATTTTTCAATTCCGGCATTGTTCCTCCCAGATAGCGTTACGGGCGAGCCCATTTCCCCCATCCTCTCAATAACTTAGCGGCCCTACAATATCTGCAACCCTCATTCGTCTACAAGCGTAGGTACTGATAGAAGATGAGCGGCGCAACGAGCCTGGAGCGGATGGCAATCGAAGCGGACCAGCGGATCTCCGAAGTGGTCAAGCGGGAGCAGTCCCGGCTGCGCAACTTCATTCGCCGCCGCGTCCCCGATCCGCGCGACGCGGAGGACATTCTGCAGGACGTCTTCTACGAGCTGGTGGAAGCGAACCATCTGCTGATGCCAATCGAGCACATCACCGGCTGGCTGTTTCGCGTGGCGCGCAATCGCATCACCGACCTTTTCCGCAAGAAGAGGCCGGAGAGCTTCAGCGATGCCGCCATCGCGCACAATTATGACGAGGACGATGACGGCGGCGAACTGCCGGGGTTCGAAGACCTGCTGCCTTCGCCCGATGCCGGACCGGAGGCGCTCTATGCCCGCGGAATGCTTCTTCACGAACTCGAACTGGCGGTCGGCGAACTGCCGGAGGAGCAGCGCGCGGTGTTTGTGGCGCACGAACTGGAAGGGCGCAGCTTCAAGCAGCTCGCCGCCGAAACCGGCGTGAGCCTGAATACGCTGCTCTCGCGCAAACGCTACGCCGTTCTGCATCTGCGCGAGCGCTTGCAAAGCATTTACGACGAATTCACGAAAGGATAGGAACTGAACATGCGCAAGAAATGGAAACTGATTTTCATTGTTCCGCTGGCAATTCTGGGAATGGCGGCATTTGTCGCCATCGGCGGTGAAGTGGTGATGCGCCTGTGGAATTGGCTTCTGCCGCCGCTCTTCGGCTGGAGGATGATTAACTTCTGGCAGGCAGTTGGCATTCTGGCCCTGTCCCGCGTCCTGTTCGGCGGATGGGGATGTCACGGTTCCGGCCGCTCTAATTCCCGCCGCCGTATGGGGGAGCGCGGGGAACCCATGACCCCGGAAGAGCGGGAGAAATTCCGCCAAGCCATGCGTGCAGGTTGGGGATTTGGCCCCTCGACCAGCGAAAGCAAGGGACAATAACGCCATGCCGGCAGGACCCGGGAAACTGCCGTCCGTCCCGGGTCTTGTCAGTAATCCGGGAGCGCGATCTTGTCGGCAAAATCGCGGCCGACAGCAAAATCTGCGATCCAGCGAATAGCCATGAGTTTGAAGAACTGGTTGCGCAAAAACAGCGAGAGCTTCGACTTCGGCGCGAACGCACCAGCAAAGCGCAACGCAGCCTTCTGCTTCATGAGCACGAAGGGTCCGAACAGATCCTGATATCGTCGAAACGCTTCGGCGTAGTCGCCGGCGGCGCGATGCAGTTCGCCGGCAAGAATATAGGCGGCTATCATGGCCAGGGCTGTACCTTGTCCCGCCAGCAGCGAGACACAGGAGGCGGCATCGCCCACCAGCGTCACCCGCCCCCGCGTCCATAATCCCTGCTGCGGGTCCATTCGTATCTGGCTCACCCGATCGAAATACAAATCGTGGGCGGAATCGAGCGCGTCCAGAATCTGGGGGCATTCCCACCCGCTGTTTTCGAAGCGTTTTCTCAGCAGGGCTTTTTGGCCGTGAATGGTATCGGCTCCGGCAGGATCGTCGTCCTTGAAGATAAACACGAACATGGTGCGGTCGCCGTACATGGCGAACCGCGCCACCTGCTGGTTCACTTCGGTGTACATGACGTTGACCAGTTCGTCTCTCGGCCTGTAGCCCTTCGCCTCGAAAACTGCGGCTTTGTAACCCAGATATTTCTCAAATCGGCTTTCCGCGCCAAAAACGAGTTCGCGCACCCGGGAGTGGAGCCCGTCCGCTCCCACAACGAGATCGAATTCGCGGCCGCCACCACGCTTCAAGGTGACCTGGACTCCGCCTGCCGTCTGCTCAATGCGATCCACGCTGTCGTCAAATATCGTTTCCACCTGCCCTTCGATCTTGCCGAAGATCGCTGACGCCAATTCCGTTCGCGGAAGAGTGACAAACCGGCCGTGTGTCACGCGCGAAAATGCGACCACCGGGAATCCCGCTACCCGTTTCCCGCTCCGGTTTACAATTCTCACTTCCTTGACCTTGTATCCTTTGCTGTCGATCTCTGCCAAAAGGCCCATTCGGTCTGCGATGTCGAAACCTGCGCCCCAGAAGTCAATGAGGTAGCCGCCGGTGCGCAAGCGGGGCGCCGCTTCTACGATGGTGGGTTTGAATCCGTAGTGGGCAAGCCAGTAGGCGAGAGTTGGCCCCGCAATTCCCGCGCCCGAAATCAGAATTTTCATCGCCACAATCAAGTTTAGCCGATCAGAGGTGTCCCGAGAAATATGGCGAGACAGTGCCCCACAGGCTCGGACTTCCAGGCGCCGAGCTCGACTATTTCCTGGGACTCTGCCTGAGATCCGCCAGGTACTTCTTCACCATGGCCACATCTTGCGGGTCGGTGGCGGATTTCAGGTATTCGCGCAACTCGGCCGCTTCCGCCTCCGGCTTATGCTGCATTTCATAGATTTGGGCGAGCAAGAAATGAGTACGCGGTTCGCGCTGGTCCTTGTCGATCTCAACCGCCCGCAAAGCATTCTTCTCCGCATCGGGCAGGCGATGCAGTCCGAAGTACGCGCCGGCCGCGTAAAAGTAGGCGTGAAAATTGTTCGTCGGGTCGAGGGCAATGCTGGCGTTGGCGAGGCGAAGCATCTCCTCCCATTTTTGCTCGATGGCGCAGAGTTCGGCCAGGCAGAGACCGGCGGGAAGGTAGTTGGGATCAACCTTTAGAGCCTGGGAGCAGGCCTGGCGGGCATCGTCCAGCTTCTGTTGGGCTTTCAAAACCTGGCCAAGCAGGAGCCACGCCGCCGGGTATTGCGCATCCGCCTGCAGGGCCCGGCGAAGATGCTCTTCGGCCTTAGGCAGTCTATGGTCGCTGGCCGCCTTGCACGCCCGCTGAAAGTCTTTGCGAGCCGGCCCGGGCACCTCCAGCGACGCAACCCCCGCGGTTGGGGCACGCACGCCCGTCAGCGGCCACAGAAAACAGGACTCGTCAGTGGCGACCGAAAAAGCTGTCCCAGGATCCGGACCTGTGACCCGGTCGTCAGGAATCGGCGGAAGCGAACTGTGGATTAGAGAGCCCGGGGCTTTGGTGGCGGAACCGCGAGTGGCCTGCCCACCCAGGCGAGTCGTAGACAGCGCCGCCACGGCGATGATCAGCGCCAACCCTGGCCATCGAAACCGTGAGAAGCCGAAATCGCCCCGACCGCGGCTGCTGCGGACACGCCACATAACCTTCCGCATGGTACTCCCAAACTAATCCTCCGCCGACCGATCTTCAGCACGCAGGGGCAGAAGCAGTGCCTAGCAATCTGCCGTGCGTGACCTGCTAGGAAGGGCCATCGAGGACGGACAACTCGGCCAGCCAGTAGCCCGAGGTAACCGCGGCCTGGGCGGCTTGCTGGCGACCCGCATCGTCCATGGCCTTCAAGGCGGCTTCACGCCGCTGCTCAAAGACTTTCTCCAGGTGCGCGCCGTAGTAGCTTCCATCCTGCCGCGTGGCATATCGCTTCACCGATTCGGGGCTGCCGATCTTCAGCGTCTCGCCCAGTTCCAGAGCCGCTTCGCGGAAGAACTCCCGGTCCTGTCCGTCGGGCACGCCGAACACGAACGGCTCACCCCAATCGAAGGCGTTCTTGATCATCCCCGAGGGATATTTTCTCAGCAATTCGAGGCCGCCCCGGTTGAGATACTCCAGCAGGAGCGCGCTGCCCGGAGCGGATTCGGCAGCGATCGCGCGCAGGGTTTCTTTCATGCCTTCTTCCGGAACGTACATGCTGACACCCTCGCAAATGAAATAAGTCTTGCGTCCGGGCTGAAAACCGGCGCGGCGCAGCACCTCGCCCAGGTTTTCCCGCGTGAAATCGATCGAGGCATAGACCAGGTTGGCGGGCGCGCCGCCCAAAGCGGCTGCGACGCGCCGCTTTTTGTACTCCTGGGTGGCGCCGTAATCGACCTCAATGACCGTCGTGTCCTTCAACAGTTCGGTGAAGCGGTGGGCCCGGGTATCGAATCCGGCGCCCAGGATCACCAGCTGCGTCGCCCCGCCGCGGACAGCGCGCTCCATGAGTTCGTCGATGAAGCGCGTCCGCACCAGCATGAGCCAGGCGAAGCCGAAGACATCGGGATCGTCCATGGCCTCGTGAAAATCCCGGTCGAGAGCCTGGCTGATGGGATGGTCGGATATCAGAACCAACTCAGCCGGACTGATCAGCCGGTCGGCGACCCAGTCGGGATTGCGCACGCTGGCATCGGGTTCGCGTGACCCCAGCGCACGCGCCGCTGCGGTCAGAATCGAGGTGCGGGAGGGTAATCCGTTAGCTTCCATTGGAAATTATCGAATATACCGGATCGCGCCGCGCACTCAACCAACCCGCCAGAACCGCAACCCGCGCGAACTTGGCGGCGAGCACCCGTCGCACAAGTAAACTTAGGCGACCTGAAGTATTTCCCGGCTGCCGGTGACCCACAAGTCGGTATAGCCCTTCATCTTTTCGCGGAAGGCAGGGTTTGTACCGTAGTCTTTCAGGCGCGCCTCAAACCCAGCGACGTTCTCTACCTCAAATTCAAGGACGACCCGATTGAAGTCACCGGTCAGGTCAGTCAGAACCCGATGACTGGGAATCCTGGCAGCGCTGGCTGCCTCTTTCAATTGGGCTGCGAGTTTGCTCGCATTTCCCGGCTTGGCAACAAAGCAGTTGCGGACGACCAGCATAAATCCTCCTTCTATCTCGAGTCTTCTTTGCGATAATTTTCTGCGGGATTGTGCAGAAGCTGCAAATGATGCTACCTGCGCTTATTTTAACGAGGGTTTGCAGTGGGGTGAAAGGGCAGCGCGGTCCGGCTGCGGCCAGGGAGTGCGATTAGTGGAAAAACAATTAGGGAAATCTGGTGGCGGCGCGTGGACTCGAACCACGGACCTACGGATTATGAGACCGTCGCTCTAACCACCTGAGCTACGCCGCCACATTTTATTTACAACAACTTACGCGGATTACGCCCCCATGCGGCAGGGACAAATTACATGGGTCCACGACGAACAGGCTTTCGAGACGAAATACCGCGCCTTTCGTCCGCCGTCACACGATTGTAGATGGTGAGCCGCGATAGGCGCAACGTATGGGAACGAGCGCTCCAAATCTCAGGACGGCAATCCTCTGCTTAAGACGGCAACGCTCCGCCATTTTTTGATACGCTCTTCGTGATGATTCTGATTCATGCGAGGCCAACCGTGAAACCGCTCCCTACAATTCTCTTTTGTGTTTTCGCATTGTCCGCGCTGGCGCATGCTGCCGCCCAGCCGCAAGTTTTTCCCACGGCGGCGGGACCGGTCACGATCACGCCGCTCAATCATGCCAGCACTATGATCGCGGCGGGAGGAAAGACCATCTACCTCGATCCAGCCAAGCCGGTCAAATTTTTGGAGGACCCGAAAGCAGACCTGATTCTGATTACCGACATTCACGGCGACCACATGGATCCCGATTCGATCAAGGACCTTAGCAAAGCGGGAACCGAGATTCTGGCGCCGCCCGCCGTGGTCCAGACTGTGACCAGCGCCCAGCCCATTGCCAATGGCGAAACCAAAACGTGGGGCGACTGGACCATCGAAGCGATTCCCGCCTACAACCTGAAGCGCGGCCCATCTCCGGGAAAGCTTTTCCATGACAAGGGTCGCGGCAACGGCTACGTCCTCACCTACGGCGGCAAGCGCTTTTATTTTTCGGGCGACACCGAAGGCGTGCCCGAAATGCGCGCCCTCAAGAACATCGATGTGGCTTTCGTGTGCATGAACCTGCCCTACACCATGCCGCCCGAAGAGGCGGCGGAAGCGGTCAAAGCCTTTCACCCGAGAGTGGTCATTCCCTATCACTATCGCGGGTCTGATCTCGCGGTCTTTCAAAAGGGACTGGAGGGGACGGGCATCGAAGTGCGGTTGCTCGATTGGTACCCGAAGTAGGCGTATGCCGGCTTCACGCTTGGCCTCAGCGTGTAGCGGCGGCTTTGCGGGCCACCAGGCCAAAGCCTTTGCTGCGGGCGCCGCTTTCAAGCGCAATCAGTTCAGTTCGCGATGCCGCTTCGTGCCCTGACTTTTTCTCCAGTTCCGCCAGCGCCAGCCGGGTTTCGAATTCGACCCCGGCGAATCCGTGATCGCGCGCATCTTTCAGTATTTGCTCCAGCTGCGCGCGGGACGATTCGGGATGGTCCGAAGCCAGCAGCACGCGCGCATTCGCCAGGCCAAACTGCAGGCGGGACAGGCAATTCTGGCTGCGCCCGGCCAGAGCCTTGCTGGCTTCCACTTCTTTTTGCGCCTCCGCCTGCTTGCCCTCGGCCAGCAGAGCCTGGGTCAGGACGATGCTGGCCGTCAGTTCGTCGTCGGCCTCCTGCTGTTTATCAAACTCATCTTTATATTTGAGCAGCGCGGCTTCGGCGGCGGCGGGATGACCTTCTTCAATCGCGAGGCGAGCCAGGGAAACCTGGGTTTCCGCCGCGAATTGTTTCTCACCTGCCTGGTCTCTCAGCGCCAGCGATTCTTCATAGGACTTGCGCGCGGCCGCCAGATCGCCTCGATCCGTAAACACGTCTCCCAAGCCGCTCAGCACGTACCCGATTGCGTTCTTGTCTTCGATCTCCTGCGCGGTCGCTTTCGCCTGCTGGTAGGTGGTCTCCGCGGCCTGCAGGTTTCCCTGCTGCCGCGCCAAATCTCCCAGATTGTTCAGAGACAGCGCCACTCCGCTCTTGTCTTCGACGGCCTGGTAGCCGGGGATCGATTCTTCCAGCAATTTCCTGGCTTCGCCCAGGTTCCCCTGCACGAGCTCCGCGCCCCCGACGTTAGCCAAAGCAGTGGCCACGCCATCCGGATTGCCGACCTGACGAAACTGCCGGATCGCCTGGCGCCACATCTTTTCCGCCTGCACCAGGTCGCCCTGCTCGTAATAAAGATCGGCAAGATCGGTCATCATCATGGCCTGGCCGTTCAGGTCTCCCGCCGCGACGGCACTCTGGAGTGCGATCTCGCAGTCGCGAATCGCGTCCGCGGAAACTTCGATCGACGGACCTTGCTGGCAAAGGATTCCATACGTCCGGGCCACCAGGGCATGCGATCCCTGCGCGCTGGCCTTGTCGATGGCGCGCTGCGCCGCGCTCCGCGCTTTCGTGAAGTCGGTATCGATCAGCGCGGAAGCCTCCATCATGTCAATGCGGGCATCATCGCCGGACGGCGGCGGAAGATGGCGGAGCGTCTCCAGGGTCTGCAGGGACTCAGCCGGGCTGATGTACATCTGCGCCGAGGCCAGCAGCAGGCCATAGTCGAGGCGGTCCGGAAAGAGGTGGAACAGCGTCTGGTACGCCTGCACGGCTTTTGGCCAGTCGGAAATCGCCCGGCGGTACTGTCCCTCGACCAGCAACTGTTCTTCCTGCGGGAGATGCTGCGAGAGGTCGAGAGCCTGCTGGGCTTCCGCGCGCGCCTTGCCCGCATAGCCCGTGTGCCACCACGCCTCAGACAGTGCAGAGTGCGCCAGGGGATAGTTGGGGTCGGCCGCGACCGCCTTGACCAGCAGATCGCGAGCGCTCCGGAAATCGAATGCCCACAAACTGGCGCGGCCTTCCGCATACAAGCGCACCGCCGCCTGATTGGAGGGCAGCGAAGCCCGCGCGGCGCTGATCGCTTCCGCGGAAACAGAATTCACGCCCAGGCTTCGCCGCAACTCGGCTCCTGCCTGCGCCGCCAGTTCGAAGAGCTTGTCCTCGCTGCCGGTCAGAGCTCGTTCGGCGATGGTCTCTCCGGCCGCGGTGTCTTGCAGCCGAACGTCCAGCCGGATGCGGTTCTCTCCCTTGCCGGGCAGCAGGGTGTAGGCGCCCAGGACCACGACGTCCGCCCCCGGGTTGGTCCGCAGCCTGTCCAGGGTGGCCTTGGCCAAGGTGTCTTCGTCGGCCAGCGACAGCTCGCGCTTGGCGCGGGCCACGTCTTCTCCGGGAACCAGGCGAAGTCCGCCGCCGGCCGCCAGTTCCGTACTCAGCATTTCGGTAAACGCGGTCGAGAGCCAATTGTCGTCCGGACGTCCCGCCAGATTCTGGAAACCCAGCACCGCCACCGCGCGGCGTGGCCGTACCCGGGACGTGGCACCCCCTTCAACCTTGGCTGCGGACTGCCGGGGGTTGGAACGGAATTCATAAACCGTGATTCCAACCATCAGCACGACCAGCGAGGCGATGACCCAGTAGCGACCGGTCGATGCCGTCTTTGCCGCCGTGCGGCTTGGCAGCTCAAGCGTTCCCGTAAGATTTCCCGCCCTGGATTTTCCTTCCGGCGCCCGCGGTTCTAAGCCCTGATCGAGCCCGGCCGTTACACCGGGACCTGGCTGCGTGACCGAAGCCAGAAACCGGTAGCCACGACGGGGGACGGTCTCAACATAGCGGGGAGCATCGGCATCGTCGTGCAAGGCTTCGCGCAACTTTCGCACGGCCACGCCCAGGCTGTTGTCAAACGCGACGAAGGTATCCTGGGGCCAGAGCCGCCGGCGAACCTCATCCCGGGTGACGACTTCCCCGGGCCGCTCCACCAGTAAGACCAATAATCGTAACGGCAAGTCCTGCAGCTTTACCCGGACGCCCCCGCGCAGGAGCCGGCCTTCGACCGGGTCCAGCTCAAAGGGGCCGAAGCAGTACCGGGCTGATTCTTGAGGGGAACTGTCCATGATCCAGATCACCCCTGGTCCTCGCGGCAAGGGCACTGACGAGGCCAAATCTTATCATGGTAAATCGCCCGCCAACCCAGTTAAGACACGCGTGTAAACCCCTGCCTGACAGCCATTTCGCGGTTAATGAAGGCTTAAAGAGCAGTTTCATTGACTCCCCTCGCGACTTGCTTCACATTCGTGTTCGCACGCGAAGGGAATTTGGCAGCGTCGGCGTCCTGCGGGCTCTCCTGTGCGAGTCCCGGCCGAGGAATGAGCCGATAGAAGAAATGCCATCCCGATCAACGGAGGGTTTATGCGGAAATCGACGGTGGCCATCCTCGGGATTCTTACCTGCTTCGCCGGGCTTGCTCTGGCGGAGCCGGTCACGCCCAAAGTCCGCACCTATTACATCGCCGCCGACGAAGTCGACTGGGACTACGCTCCCGGCGGCGTCAACAAGATGATGGGCATGAAGTTCGAAGGTTACTCCAAGATCTTCACCGAGCGCGGACCACATCGCATCGGCACGGTTTACCGCAAGGCGCTCTATCGCGAATACACGGATGAAACGTTCTCGAAGCTCAAGCCGCGTCCCGCCCAGTGGGAGCACACTGGACTTCTCGGTCCCATTCTGCGCGCCGAAGTCGGCGACACCATTCGCGTGGTGTTCAAGAACAACGCCACCCGCCCCTACAGCATGCATCCGCACGGTGTGTTCTACGACAAGGACTCCGAAGGCGCGGGATATGACGACGGAACCTCTGGGGCGGACAAGGAGGACGATGCCGTCCCGCCCGGCAAGACGCATGTCTACACCTGGAAGGTACCGGAGCGGGCCGGTCCCGGGCCCAACGACCCCAGCTCGATCGTGTGGCTCTATCACTCGCACACCAATGAGCTGAAAGACGTGGAGAGTGGATTAATAGGAGCCATTGTTGTCACTCGTCGCGGCATGGCGGACGCCGATGGCAGACCGAAGGATGTGGACCGGGAATTCGTCTGCCTCTTCATGTTGTTTGACGAGAACAGCAGCTGGTACATCGATCACAACATCCAGACTTTCACCGGCGACCCGAAAGGCGTCGACAAGTTCGAATTCAAGCCTGAGGATGGGTCTGGAAACTTCTCGGCACTCGGATCAGGATTCACCGTCGCCAATGCCAAGTTCTCCATCAACGGGTACATCTACGGGAACGTGCCGCTGATGACCATGAAAAAGGGCGAGCGCGTGCGCTGGTATCTGGTGAGTTTGGGTGAACAGTTCAGCGTGCACACTCCACACTGGCACGGCAACGTGGTGTTGCAGGACGGCAAGCGCACCGATGTCGTGGAGCTCATGCAGGCGCAGATGCTGACGGTCGATATGGTCCCCGACAATCCCGGGACCTGGATGTTCCACTGTCACATTGACGACCACATGGACGCGGGGATGTCGGCGCTGTATAAGGTCGAGCCGTAAAGAACAAGCGGGTCGGGAGACGCGGTTGCCTAATACAGACAATCTGGCGAAAGAGATTTCCGCAGGAGAACCGCCCACGCGGGATCCTCATACGTCTCGCCAGATTGTCACTTATGTGTTGCTGGTTTTTGCTTTCAGCCTGGTCTTTTACTGGCTGATGATTCGCGCCCACTCGGTGGGCGCGGGAGATGGCCTGTACGTTTTGGGAATCATGTGGTGCCCCGGTCTGGCTGCCATCGCCACCCTGAAGTTGAACGGCCGCCAGCTTTCGGAATTGGGCTGGGGCTGGGGCAAGACCAAATACCAGGTGCTGGCCTGGTTCATCCCTCTGCTCTACACCTTCATTTCCTACTCGATTGTCTGGAGCGCCGGCCTGGGTGGCGTGCCTGATCCGGAATTTGTGGGGCGGATCGCCTCGCGCATGGGACCAAATATGCCCGCGTGGCTGGCCCTGCTGCTCTACGTCGCGCTCGCCGGCACATTCGAGCTGGCGCGCAGCATGTCGAGCGCTTTGGGCGAAGAAATCGGGTGGCGCGGATTCATGGTTCCCGAGTTGGCGAAAGTATCCTCATTCACCGTGACCTCGTTGCTCAGCGGATTGGTGTGGGCGGTCTGGCACTATCCGGGACTGCTCTTCACCGACTACAACGGTGGAACGCCGGCCTGGTACGGGATGTCGTGCTTCACCGTGATGGTCGTCGCCATCAGTTTTGTGTTTGCCTGGATGCGCCTGAAATCCGGCAGCCTTTGGACGGGGGTGATCCTGCATGCCAGCCACAATCTGTATATCCAGGAGATCTTCACGCCGCTTACGCGCAACACCGGCAAGACCAACTGGTATATCGATGAATTTGGCGCTGTCCTGCCGCTGGTGGCCATTGTCTTCGCGGTCTACTTCTGGCGCAGGCGATCTGAACTGCCGGTCCTGCTGGCGGTCTCCAGTTTGAGCGGTGGAAGCAAATTGGTGGGGTGTGGATGAATTTGTGCCTTCTTTCCCTAAGGGACGGGGTCATGCTGAGCTTGCGAAGCATCTGGCGTGGAGCTCATGGGAAAGAAGGCCGGCAGTTGTGCAGGGGCGCGCCAGATCCTTCGGGACTAAAGTCCCTCAGGATGACGCCACTTCGAGATCGCATTTCAAATTCAACCACCACCTATTGTTAAGGGTGCGTTGACATGAACCGAGTGACAGGAGAATTCGATCATGGCTAATTTTTGCAACAAGTGCGGAGCACCGGTCAGCGGAATATTCTGCGTGAAGTGTGGAGCTGACACCCGGCTGGCGGCAAGCCCGTCGGCACGACCGGCATCTCGACCGGCTGGGCCGACACCGGTTTCCGCCGCGCCGCCGGCTGCGGTCGCCAGCGCCACCCCGCCCGGCGCCAGGTTTTGCAACAAATGCGGCGCCGCGTCGAGCGGGACGATGTTTTGCAACCAATGTGGCGCGGACATGCGGCAGGCGGCGGCTCCGGCCGCGCAAATTCCGCCTCCGACTTTGCCGGCCTCGCAGCCGGCCCCCGCTTCGCAAACACCCGCCAAGAGCAGCCCGCTGGTCAAGGTTCTGGTCGCTTTCGTGGTGTTCGTGGTGGTGATCGGCGCGCTTGCCGCCGGCGGCGTTTACTACGTGGTGTACCGGGTCAGGCAGAAGGTGCACGAGGTCGCCCGCGATGCCGGCCTGAGCCCGAGTTCGGAAAACAACGCCAGCTCCAGCGGCGGGATCATGGGCTCCATCTCAAAGATGGTATCCGGATCAAGCAACAACGACGGCGGAGACTCCGGCAGCATCGGGAACAACAGCGCCATCAGCGGCGATCCTTGCCGCCTTCTCAGCAAGGAAGAAGTGAGCAACGCCATCGGAGTCGAAATCGTCGCCACCGAGCGATCCCCCACCGGATGTTCCTACTTGGCGCACGGCGACCCGGCAGACATGGCCGCCAGACATATGGCCGCCATGGCGGGCACGAAAGGCGCCGACGCCAAGACCCAGCAGATGGTCCAAACCCTTACCGGAGGCCTCGCCAAGATGGTTCAAGAAGGCCACGACACCACCATGGATAGCAACGGAAACGTTCCGGTTTTTGTTTTCGGCGTCGATAACACTGCGGCCGAAGCCCAAATGCGCCTCAACGCGAAAGTGATGGGAAGACTCGGCCCTGGCCAGGTGAGCATTCCGGGCATCGGCGATGAGGCCACGGACGAGTCCACCGCCATGATGATGGTCCGCAAGGGCGACAAGCTGATCCGCATCATGTATTCCACCTGTCCGTGCTCGGTGGAAAATATCAAGCCGCTGGCGAAGAAACTGGCTGACCGCGTGTAGAGGGCCGCAGATTTCGGATCGCTCGAAAAAAGGAGAAAGGAAACGACATGAACACATTCATTTTGAAGTCGCTTTTGCTTGCTGCCATCGCCGCGGCGTTGGCTTTCGCAATTCCCGCCTGGGGCGCGGACTCGGCGAAAGATCCCGTAAGCGGCCTTCCCCTGGCGCCAGGCATGACGCCCAGCGACGATTCGCTGAGCATTAACATCTGCGGAAAACCGGCACAAGCCAACCTATATTCGCTCAGCGGCAACGACACGGTGCCCGCCGAAATTGCCTGGTACAAAGCTCACCTGCCGGGGTATCACATGGTCCATGCATTCTGGGACAACCGGTCGCAGGACACATTCTTCAGCCCCGACGGCACCAAGGGAGTGAACATCACCGGAACTCCCAAGAGCGACGAAGCGTTTTCCGTGACGTATCTCAGCCTGAAGACCGGGCTCACGGAGCACCAGTGGCGGGTGTTCAGTCCGTCGAATCCGGCGTGCAAATGAGAAGCACTTTCGTCTGGACGGACAACTCTTGAACGGGAGAAGAACCATGAAGTTGTTTCGCACGCTCGCCATCATGATCAGCATGGCCTTTGCCCTCTCGGCCGGCGCCGCGACCCTGACCACGGACCCTTTGACCGGGCTGCCTGTCGATCCCGCTACCGACTCGCGTCTTCATCTCGGCAACGAACCCACGAGGATACGTGACTCGCAGATCTGCAAAAGTAAAATGCAGAGCGAGTTCTATTCGGTGTTTGATTCCAAGGTGGATGCCACCGTGGCCTGGTATGCCGCCCACCTCCCGGGCTTTCACAAGGCCCACGCCTACGCAGACGAACGCTCGCAAGACGCGTTCTACAACGACACCGGAACGGTGGTCGTGTTCGTGACCGGAAGCCGGGGCAAGGAGGGCGAGAATACCGACGCTTACGCCATCACCTACTACCGCCTTCAGCCCGGGCTGCCGGCGAAAACCATCGTCTCTTTCACCCAGCAGAAGATCGTCTGTCAGTGATTCCGGTCACTGATTGTGGTCAGAGAATTAATTCCTTCAACAGAGGAGAAACCTGGATGTCACGTTCATGGCTCATCGTTGTCACCGCCTTCGTCGGGTTGATGCTGGCCACACCAGCCTTGAGTTCTGCCCTCGACGATCCTACCTGCAAGGCACTGTACGATGCCTCGCGCAAGGCCAACCTCACCGCCAACCACATGTACGTCACCACCGTCGCGGCATATAACCACAATCAGCCGGAGAGCAGCGAGATGATCTCGACCGGCGGAGCGAATGGCGTCATGTACATCATGGTCAGAGGCAAATGGACTCGCAGCCGCCTGACGCCGGGAGAACTGGTAAAAGACAAAGAGCAAGGCCAGGCTTCCGCCAAAAACACCTGCCGCTATCTGCGCGACGAAACGCTCAGTGGCGAGGCCACTTCCGTCTACAGCTCACATGCCGACACCGAGACGGGCAAAATGGACACCACCATCTGGATCTCCAAGAGCAAAGGCCTGCCCCTGCGCGAAGACATCGACATGGACGTGGGCGGCAGCATGGGCAAGAGCCACAAGACCGTTCGCTTCGATTACGTCGACGTGCACCCGCCCGCGGGCGTGCAGTGATTGTTTCCGGGGATGACATCGGGCGAGGCGTGGCTGGAACCGTTATCCGGGGCCGGCCCGGGTTGGTCTTTGGGGTTCAGGCTGTGGAAAGCGGTTTCCCGGGATGAGGCAATTCCTTGCATGGGAGCTGCGGCAGGGGGCCTGCCGGCAGCGTTCGGACGGGCGGAATGGCAGGCCCAGCGCGGTGTTTGGCGCGGCGGGGAGTGCAAGAAATTGCACTGAATGCAGCCCCGGTTCGTCGCCAAGATATACACCGGGGGACAGCGTAATTCCGTTGACAGGCGGGCGATTCGAGGGCAGAATTCCAACGTTCGGCAAGAGTGTACGGGCCATAGTGCCGGGTGCATGTCAGTGGATGGTCCAACGTTGGTTGTCCGCTGACCATCAAACATCCGGGCTTAACCCGTTTCCCCCCGCGCCCCGCGCCGAGGACCAACCAACAGGTTGCGTCATACGAACAAAATACTCCGGGAATAATCATCTGGTTCGCGGTGTCCACAATTTGGCCGGGCAATTGCGGAAGAATGCTTCGGCCTGCCAGGAGCCCGAAGGCAGCGGTTGGGTTCCAGGACAAAAAGTTTGCAACATTCGCGTCAGGTCCAAAGGCACGACTGGGAAACCAGCGCGCGGTATATAAGGGGGATTTTATGAAAAGAGATATCACGAGATTGATGGTGCTGGCCGCGATAAAAAAGGTGGCCTTTGCGGCCCTATGTATGAGCCTGCCTATGCTGGTGGCCGCCCCAGCCTTGGCTGACCAATGCAGCGCCCCTACGATCGGTGTGGGAACGGGAACGGTGGGGAGCGCCCCCAATAGCGATTCTGGCGACACTTGTGGCGTCCTGATCACCGTAACGCAGGTTGATCCGCACACGGGCGCAGCGACTGCCTTTACTGTGACAAATGAGGGCAACGGCAACCCCTATGACCAAACTCTCGGCAATCCCGGGGAAGATACCTTGGTTGGCGTCCTAAACAGCTCAGGTGGGGACTTGACTTCTATTCCTCTCACCTCGTCCAGCAATCCGGGGGTATTCGCGTTCGATAGCGATGGGCCGTGCCAAATAACTTTAAATTCATACTCCTGGTGCGACGAAGACGCTAC
>DASQHA010000257.1:0-5963 GCA_035632335.1 Terriglobales bacterium | reverse complement strand
ACCACGAGCCGGCCCTGCATGCGCATCTGCTGGCGTCGGTCCCCAACGGCTACATTCTCGAATCGTTCGCCAATCCCGACCGCGATCCCTTCTGGTTCGAGATCTACGACAGAAAGCCCCGCATCGAGAAGAGCATCCTCTACCTCGATGACACTCCCGGCCTCGGCGTGGAGTTCAGCCAAAAGGCTCTCTCGCGTTACGGGAGCAAGATCATCTAGTCCGCACCGCTCCGATTCCGAACTGATTTCCCCCGCGGATCACCTTGCCGTGCGCGAACACGAGCTCCAGCATTTTTTCGCTCTGGACCTGCCGGCCGGTTTCATCCGTCAAGGCCGCCACGATCTTCTTGGTCCTCGAATCGATGATCTCTCCGGTCGAGGAGTAGGCCAGCCGCCCGTCGATGCTGAAGCTGATCCAGCCGGGAAAATCGCGCAGCTTGACGGTGGTCGTGCGCCTGGGCGGCATCACCGTGGCGTCGAAAACGTGCACACAATTGTTCGCGCCATCCACGACCCAGAGCTCCTTTTCGTCGGGTGTCATCGCGATGCCATGGCTGGGGCAGCCGTGCCGCTTTAGCGGACCCGGCTTGTAGCCGGGAATCTCGACGCGGCAGAGCACCTTGCCGGTCTCGAGATCGCCCACTTCGAACCCGGCGAGATCATTTACGTTCACGAACACCAATGTCCCGCGCCCGTTCACCGTAAACGGCCGGATGGGTTTTGAAAACGGGCCGACCTTCTTTATGACGGTGTGCGTCTTCGTGTCCGCGACCGACAGGAACGGCGACCGCAAGCCCGCCAGAAACACGCGCGAGGCGTCGCGGGAATAGATCGTATTGTGCGAGCCGGATTTCGTTTCGATTTTCGCGATGCGCTCGCCCGTTCCGGCGTCCACCACGTTCCAGTGCGCTCCCTCGAACGAGGGCACATAGAGAATCCTGCCATCCGGCGAGATCGCCATGCGGTCGCAGCCGCCCTCGTACTCGCGGTCCCAGATTTTCTTGCCCGTCGCGATATCGAACGCGGCCATGCGGTTGAAGGTCGTGACATAGAGCCTGCCCGTGGCTGCGCTCGCTGCGATACCCTTGACGTTCTCAGGTTCTTTGCCGGCCGGCGTTTCCCAGGCCGGGATGCGCTTCACGAACTTGTAGGCGTTATCGGCGTCGAAAACCAGCACGCCAACGCCGCCATACTCGACGTAGTTGCGAATCCCGGGCTCGGCTACGTAAAGGTAACGGCGCTCGCCGGAATCTCCGGATTGCCCGATGAGTGGAGCAGCGGCGATGAGCGCGGCAATCAGGATTCTGAGGCGCATGGCGAGGTGTATTGTAACAAGTCTTGCGACGCGCTCCCGCGATGTACCAAAACTCACGAGCTGGCCGGACCCCTGCCCGAATGGCTGATGTGCAGATGAGGGTGCAGTTGTTAGCATTGGCTCGAGGGCCGAAAAACTCAACATCGCAATCCTCGGGGCAGGCAACGTCGGCGGCGCCTTGGGACGCCTCTGGGCAGCCGCCGGGCACGACGTTCGCTTTGGCGTGCCCGATCCGAAAGGCCCGCGCGTAACGGCCGCGCTCACCGCCATCCAGGGCAAACGCCGCGCCGCCACCAATCCTGAGGCTGTGTCTGGCGCGGAGGTTGTGGTGTTGAGCGTGCCCTGGCCGGCCGCCGAACAGGCGATCCGAAGCTCGGGAGACCTCGCTGGCAAGATCCTGATCGATTGCACCAACCCGCTGGCCTCCGACCTGAAGGGGCTTGCGGTGGGTCTGACCACCTCCGCCGCGGAACAGGTGGCCGGCTGGGCCAAAGGAGCCAAGGTCGTCAAGGCCTTCAATACGATTGGCTCGGTCAACTTTGGCAACGCGCAGTTCGGCGGGCAGAAAGCCGACGGCTTCTATTGCGGTGACGATGCAGCCGCGAAGACCGTGGTCCGGCAGTTGGTCGAGCAAGCCGGCCTCGCGCCTGTCGATGTCGGTCCGCTCAGGAACGCGCGCCTGCTCGAGCCGCTGGCCATGCTCTGGATCGACCTGGCCGTCACCCAGCGGCAGGGCACCAACCACGCTTTCAAGCTGCTGCGGCGCTAAGGCCTAGAATTCGAATCGCACGCCGAACTGGCCATTCCGCGGCGTGGAGTTCACGCCGGTGACAAAACCGAACGTGGGACTGGAGAGGCCGGTGTCAGGCTGCACCCACGAATGCCGGTTGAAGATGTTGTAGAACTCCACGCGAAGCTGCAGCCTGTATCGGCCGTCTGGGCCGAAAGAAGTGTTCTTTAGCAGGCTGACGTTCTCGCTGATGGTTCCGAAGCCGCGCAGGGCATCGATGCGCGCCGACCCTGTCCCGAAATCTCCGTACGCCGGGTTGACGGCAACCGAGGCCGGGAAGTACCGGTCTGCACCCGGCGTGGGGTTAGACCCTGTGGGCTGCTGGAAACCGCCTTTGTGAAACGTGCTCCCGTTATATCCCGACAGGTTGTAATTCACGTAAGTTGCCGCCCACAGCGGATACCAGTAGTAGTTTGACGAATAGAATGTCAGCGGCTGTCCCGAGGCATAGAGCACCAGCCCCGAGACCCTCCAGCCGCTGATCAGCTTGTCGGCCACGGTTCCCGCGCCCGAGAACAGCCGGCGCCCGCGACCCAACGGAAGCTCGTAGCTGACCGCACCCTTGACGACGTGCTTTTGGTCATACGGCGAAAGCGTGTGCGCGGCTTCACCCATGTTGGCGAAATCCTGAATGCCCGCCACACTGTAGCTTTCGCCGAAGTTGGTGAATGTGTTTCCTTCCTGCCGCGAAAGCGTGTAATTCAGGTTCATGGCCAGGCCGGCGCCGAACCGCTTCCTCAGTTGCAGCACCATGGAATCGTAATAGGATTGACCCAGCGGCAGGCCCACGTAGTAGAGCACCGGGTAATACCAGTAGTTCGCTTCCGCGGCCGCAATCTGCGGATAGGGTGCGATGGCCGCCAGCGCGGGCGCGCAGAACCCGGCATACGGGAAAGGAACGCCGTTGGCCGCTGCAGACTTTGCGTCGCAAACATAGTTGAACTGGTTCCCGGATTTCACCAACCCCTGGAACTGCCCGGCCGAGCCCTGATCATTCTGCAGGGCGGAATCCTGCAGATGGTGCCCGCGGTTCGCGATGTAGCTGGCTTCGACCACCATGCTGTTGGTCACTTCATACTGCACGCCGATGTTCCAGTTGTCGGTATAACCTGCGGTCAGCGCGTTTGGGGGGATCGTCACGACCGGGAACTGCGTGATGGGCGGCGTCGAGGTCTTGGTGCCAGGCGTGAACACGCCCGGATACCCGTTGTCCCAGTGGAACGGCGCAGCGGCTGCATTGGTCCCGCGATAACCCGGATCGTAGGCGTACGGCACGCCTTCCCAGTACTGGATTCCGATCGGAACGTACAGGATCCCAAACGAGCCGCGGAACGCTACTCGCTTCCAGGGGTTCCAGGAGAAACCGACCTGGGGCCCGAAGTTGTGCCAGTCCTGGTTCTTCTCGAAGCTGTCGCTCCCGTTTTTGGCGTAGGCGATCGCTCCCCGGATCCCGAGATTCGGGTCGATGGCGTTCAGGTCGAAATTCGCCCAATGACCGTACTTTTCGTGGAAGCGGAAAGTGGCGTCCCACCGCAGCCCCAGGTTGATCGTCAGCTTCGGCGTGATCTTCCAGCGGTCCTGCGCGAAAAGGTCCATGGCCTTGCGCCTGCCGTACAGATCGAACGGCGTGGACTGGGAAGCCGACTGCACATCGCCCAGCAGAAAACTCGCAAATCCAAAGCCTACCTGGTTGGCGTATGGCTGGCTCGAAGCGCCGGTCGTGTTATTGGAAAAGTTGAACGAGAGGGCGCCCGACCCTCCGTGGCTGCTGATCTGCATGGCGCGGAAGTCACCGCCGAACATGAAGCTGTGCTTCCCTTTGCTCCAGGAAAGCGTGTCCCCATAGATGAACGTGGTGGCAATGTAGTTACCCTGCCAGGTGTTGCCGATCGTCGTCTCCGAGAACCCGTTGACGCCGGGGCCGAAATTGATCGAAGGAAAGTTATTCGCGCCGGTATTGCCGAAGCCGAGCTGCTGGGCGAAGTTTCCCGCGGTGGCCGGAATAGAACCGTTCCAATAACGGTTCATCGTGCCGTTGAAGATGTTCAGCACGTTGGGAGTGAGGGACCACGAATCGCTGACGCGATACTCGCCGCCGATCACGCGCTGATACCGGTCGGCGGCAAGCTGCCCGCCGTTGGTGCTGCCGAGCTGCCACACTCCGCCGCTGTCCGCCAGCAGCCGCGGCCTGTGATTGTAAACCCAGGAACCGGAGAGGCGGTTCTTCTGCGTCAGGTCATGATCGAGCTTCACCACTGCCTGATCCGGCGTCTGGGAGGGGCTGTTGGTAGTAGGGAACCGGTTATTGCCCAAGAGCGAGCTGGACTGCGGAGCGTACTCCTTCTGGTAGATGGCAATGATCTTCTGCGAGACCGAGCTGAACATGGTGGAGGGTATCACGTTGCCCTGGAACACCGCGCCCGGCTGTGCCGGATTGAAGATGGCGCCCGCATAGATCGGCTTCCCGTTCACGTCGGTGCCCAACTGCTTGCCAGTGTTCAGCAGCGCGCTGAAGTCGCCGGTCAGGAACGCCTGCGTCGGCACCGTGGCTGCGCCCGTGTTGTTCCCCAGCGCACCCAGCGAGTAATCGTTCTGCTGGTAGCGCTCGAACGCGCCGAAGAAGAAGGTCTTGTTCTTGAAAATCGGCCCGCCAATGCTGCCCCCGTAATCCCAGAACCGGTTCTTGGGTTTGTCGGGGTTGCCCCACACTCTGGCGTCCAGCAATTCATTGTGGCCGTAGTCGAAGGCGCTGCCGTGGAACTGGTTGGTTCCGGATTTCAGGTTGAGCATGATCACGCCGCCGCTGGTGATCGCGTTTTGCGCATCGAGGCCGCTGGTCTGCGACTCCACTTCCTGAACGGCCTCCATCGTGGGGGCGGTCTCCATCGAATCACCTTGGATCTGCGCCGTACCGGAAGTGCCATCGATGGTGAAATCCTTCGTAAAGCTTTGTGTCCCGTTTATGACCGTCTGGTAGGGGTCGCTGATCGGCGAGTAGCCCGGGGTGAGCGCATAGGCGAACGTCTCGATCTGCCGGCCGCCGTAGATGTTCATGGGGAGGTCGGTCACCATCTGGCCGGTCAGGTGCGTGCCCTGGCTGGACGTCTCGGCGTCCAGTATCGGAGCTTCAGCGGTGATGGTCACAGCCTGTGCCAGGCCGCCGACCGCCAGGTGCTCATCGAACTTGGCCACCTGCGTCGATTCGAGCGTAATGGAAGGCACCAGGATGGTTTCAAACCCCGACTTCTTAAATTCCAGCGAGTACTTACCCGGAAACAGGTTCAAAATCGCGTAAATTCCGGACCCGTTGGTGGATGCCTTTGTGGCCACGCCGGTGCCAACGTTGGTAGCCGTGACTGCGACGTCAGCCACTACAGCGCCGCTGGGGTCCGTCACGGTTCCAGTGACGGAGGCGCGATTCAGTTGTGCATAGAGGACGCCTGCGGTGAGCAAGGCGAAGAAAGACACACGACAAACGTGGTTGCGCATTGACTTCCCCCTGGCCCGTCAAATCGGGCAAAATTCAGTTTCAGACCTGAATTAACTGTTAGGATTGTGCCACCGCCCGCCCGGCGGCGTCAAGGGGGGCAGCGCGGAAGGAAACCTAGTCGTATCTCACGCGGTAGACCTTTACCTCCAGCTTCACTTCGTCCTTCTCCGCCGTCGTGCACCGGATGGTGATCGGGGCTCCCGGCTTGAAGCCTTCGACTTCGCCGGCAGCCCAGGAGAGCCCGCTCCAGATCACTTTGTCGTAATGGATCTTTACCGGCAGGGGCTTCCCGTTTTGCGAGGCCTCGATGCGGAACACTTGCCCCATGTTTTGCCCTTTCGGCGGGCCGCCTGCCCAGGTGCGCCGGAT
>DASQHA010000256.1:0-4276 GCA_035632335.1 Terriglobales bacterium | reverse complement strand
AGAGATCTTTTCGTCCAGGATGCGAGTGCTGGCATCTATGTGAGCACCGAGCGGACATGGAAGATCCGGCAGGGGCAGTACGTGGAGGTGACCGGCATCACCGGTCCGGGCGAATTCGCGCCGGTCGTGCAAGAGACTGGGCTCCGGATACTCGGCCAGGGAAGGCTGCCACAGGCGCGCAAGGCGTCGCTGGAGGAGCTGGCTTCGGGTTCTCTCGACAGCCTATGGGTGGAAGTGAGCGGGACGGTCACTTCCGCGGTGTTTGAAAGCAATTTCCTCAACCTGTACCTGGAAGTCGTTAGTGCTCCTATCGGGAGTGCCACGGCGGGAAATTGGCGGGGAGCAGGAGAGCGGTCGGGCCGTGGCACTTTCGATAGGACGACTTGAAGGGAGCCGTGGGTGCGGCGGACCTATGGATGCTCGAACCTACTTTGGTACTGCTGGGAGGTGCTGCTGAGAGGCCGGGAGAGCCCAAGCGGATTGATTTGCGGCATGAAGATGAGTCCCCTGTCATGCGTGGTGGTTCGTTCAATGTGTGCTGCAAGGGTCATTCTTGCGCCGTAGACACACGGCCGCGGCGGCGTGCAGTGAACGTCGCCGCTTCAGGTCTTAGCCAGAGGTCTACGAGCTGTCGAAGAAGTTGCACCGCGTCGTGAGTTCGCTGCCGGTGAGATTAGGGCCGATCTTCATCGCAGCTCCGCAGCGGGGACAACGTTTGGTCGGATTGGAAGCCGTCTCCGTGTAAGGCTCCGGCGCCTTTGTTGTGATTGCCAGTAGCTGCCGAGCTTGCGCCAAGCGAACTGTCCGGCAGCGGTTCGCCAGGAAGCCGTATTGACGAATGCGGACGAAGCCACGCGGCAAGACGTGTTGGACGAACCGCCGCAGAAACTCCATGGCGTTCAGCCTCATTTTGCGCTGCTTGTTGTCGTGCGCATAGTCCTTCCAGCGGAACACGACATGCTCGCCATCAAACGCCACGAGTCGGTGATTGCTGATCGCGACACGATGCGTGTAGCGTCCCAGATACCTGAGAACCTGAAGGGGCCCGCCAAAGGCAGGTTTGGCATACACCACCCAGTCTTGCCGGAACACGGTACGCAGGAAGGACGCAAATCGCTTGGGGTCTTCCAATGCGGCGATGGGACCATGGAAGCATAGTTTCTTCTGTCGGTATGCCCGGCGTAACCCCGCCACGAACTTGCCGCGAAAAACGCGACTGAGCACCTTCACGGGCAGAAAGAAGGTGTATCGTGGACGTACCCACTGAGTGTGATCTGGAGAAAATCCGCCTGCGGGAATGGCGCAGTGCACATGCGGATGGAGCAGCAGGTTCTGTCCCCAGGTGTGCAAGATGCTCAGGAATCCGATCTCAGCTCCCAGGTGCTTGGGGTCGGCTGCGACCTCCAACAGGGTGGCAGCGCTGGCCTGGAATAGCAGACTATAAAGGACCTCCGGATTGTACTGGCAGAGCAGATTGAGCTCATGGGGCAGTGTGAATACCACGTGGAAGTAAGGCACGCCGAGCAACTCTCGATCGCGGGCGGCGAGCCAGCGTTGGCGCGCTTGCGCCTGGCACTTTGGGCAATGCCGGTTCCGGCACGAATTATAGGAGATGGCCTCTTGATAACCGCAGTGGGGACACGCATCGATGTGGCCGCCCAGTGCCGCGGTACGGCAGCGGGTAATGGCTCGCAGCACACTCAGTCGCTGAAAGCCGAGCCATGATCGATTCCGTTCCACAAAACGGTCGCCCTGTGCGCGGAGGATATCGGCCACCTCCACGGTGGGCCGGCTCATTCAGGTTTACGGAGTCGACGCGACCGCGGCACCTGCGTTGCGGGCTTCATCCCGATTCGGTCCAGAGGGGTGGAAACCGCCTGCAAGTGCTTCTGGGAGAGATGGAGATAACGGGAGGTGGTGGCCAGGTCCTCGTGACCTAGCAAGACCTGAAGGGTCTTCAGGTCCATGCCCGCTTCCAACTGATGAGTTGCGTAGCTGTGACGCAACAAGTGCGGCGAGACATGTTTGGTAATGCCGGCCCGTTTCGCAGCTAGGTTGACAGCCGCCCAGACCATCTTTGCGGTGATCGGTTTATCGGTGCGCCAGCCATTTTCCGTTCCCGGAAACAGATACGTCTTCGGACGCATCCATCGCCAGTACTCGCGCAGCGTCTCCAGCAGTCTTGGGCTCAAGGGCACATCGCGATCGACGCCACCCTTGCCGTGCGTGATGCGCAGCATCATGCGCTGGCTGTCGATATCGCTGACCTTCAATCGGCATACTTCGATCCGCCGCAAACCGCACGAATACAGCGTCATGAGCATGGCTCGGTGATAGAGATTGCGCGCCGCATCAATCACCCGGGCAACTTCGTCCGGACTGAGGATGACCGGCAGCTGACGCCGATAGTTTCTGGGGTACGGCAGATCTTCTTTCATGTCCCGCCGCTTGAGTGTTTTGCAGTAGAGGAATCGGACCGCGGCCACATGCAGCACCACGGTACGAACCGCCAGCTTCTGTTCCTCCAGCAAGTGAGCGTGATAGTGCCGTAGATCGTCCGGTCCTAAATGATCGAGCCGTTTTCCAGCGTACTGGTGAAAGTCTTCCACGATCCGCAAGTAGGAACTAATCGTGCTTGCTGCGTAGTTGCGGCGCACGAGTTCTTCGCGCATCCGCTCCAGGAATTTGGTCACAGAGATCTCCTTTCTCTGTGACTAACGCTATCGCCAGCGCCTCACCGATACACGCCGAAGGCGTCCGCCGCACTCGCGGCTTCGTTCAAGTCGGCCAGCATCCCGGTAACTTCCTCCAACCCCACTTCGCGCCGGCCGCGAGCCCTTGAACAGAAGGTGCTTCCGGATACCCACAGCGCTGCGATGCCGGACTCATAATCTTCGGTCGCGGGGGAGTCACCCTCGCTGATTTGCTGCAAGGCACTGGGCCAGGAAGCGCCTACTGCGATATCGTTTCAGCGGTCCCTTAGCTGCATTTTCGCCGGTGCACGATGTGTGCGCCGATCTCATCGGTTGCGGAGTGTGCGATTCGAGGGAAACTATGAATGAGAAGGCAGGTTGTTCAATGTCGGCACAGACCCCAGGTTGGAAGCTGGCACTCCGGGCCATCTTCCGCGCGCTCACTTTCCTGTTGCCATTTGCTTTCGCGGGCCGCCTGAATTGGTGGCGCGGCTGGCTTTTCGTCGGCTCATTTCTGCTGTTCATCGGCGTGAGCTTCGCCGTATTGCGGCGCAAGAACCCGGACCTGATGCGCCGGCGGCTGGAGTGGCAACCGGGCATTAAGCGATTCGACAAATTCGTGGTCGCCGCGACGATTGTCGGCTTCCTTAGCTTTTACGCGGTGGCCGGCCTCGACGCCCGCTACGGCTGGTCGCAATTAAGCGCGGCCTGGGTATCGCCTGGCATCGCGCTCGAGCTCCTGGGATTCGTACCCATTTACCTGGCGATGGCCGAGAATCCCTTCGGCGAAAGACACGTCCGCATTCAGACCGAGCTTGGCCATCACGTCATCACCACGGGACCCTATCGCGTCGTGCGTCACCCGATGTATTCCGGGCTGATGCTGTTGCTGCCGGGGTGCGCGCTGATTCTCGGCTCGGCATGGGGTTTTGCGCCGATCGCGATGCTGATGGCCACCTTCATTGTCCGTACGGTGCTGGAAGACGGCGCCCTGTGGCGCGAATTGCCGGGCTACGGGGAGTACTGCACCCGGACACGCTACCGACTGGTTCCGGGCGTGTGGTAAGGCCGGGCGAGCTTCTCGATGACGCCGTTGGTCACATGCGTCGTGGTCGAGCAGCCACCAGGGTCGGACGTGCGCGCGGGGCCTTCCTGCAAGACGGCGTGCACGGCCCTTTCCAGCGCCGGCGCCGCAGTCTGCCGCTGCCCTGCTGCTATTCACTGATTCGCACAGTAGCCTGAAACGGCGTTGTGGGAAAACGGCCCCCGGAGCCGACGCACACGTGTTCTGAACTCCCCTTGGCACCATGTCGCTTCTTGCTAAAAGGGCCGTCCTCATCAGCGATCGTAGATCAGCAGGCGGGCGCTGAGATGCCTCCCGGTCGTTCTGTTCCGGTGCCGATACTGCCGCATCCTGCCTGCCGTCCACGCGTGTTGCGCGTGTACCCAAATCCTCGGTGCCTGAGCCCCACGCGCGACTCAGAACACGAGGGAGCTTTTGCACGAGCATCGGACCGTGCCCAAACGAGTAGTTTTTGGCAACCAAGAGCTAGATGAACAGCCGAGATCGAGCCCCGCTAGCC
>DASQHA010000255.1:0-6758 GCA_035632335.1 Terriglobales bacterium | reverse complement strand
TCTAGGCTTGCGACTCGACATCGAAAAGCTCATCTATGGCGGTGAAGGGCTGGCCCGCCTTCCTGCTGACGAACGTGGCTCCGGCAAGGCGGTCTTCGTTCCTTTCGTTCTGTCCGGCGAAAGCGTGGAAGCGATTCTGCGTGAAGAGAAACCGGGATTTGCGCGCGCCCGCCTGGAGAGAGTCCTCACTGCCTCCCCTCGCCGCATCGCTCCCCGATGTCCCTACTTTCAGCGCTGTGGCGGGTGCCACTATCAACACACGGATTACGAACATCAGCTCGAAATCAAGGCCGCCATCCTGAAAGAAAACCTGCGGCGGATTGCCAAGCTTGAACTAGGCACGGAGTTGACCATCCATTCTTCGCCGCCCTGGAACTACCGCAACCGCGCACGATTCAAAGTCCAGACCGCGCCGGAATTCGCCCTGGGATATTACAAGTTCAACTCCCACGAACTTCTGGCGGTCGAGGAGTGTCCGATCAGCTCGCCCTTGATCAATCGCGCCCTGGCTGCGGCATGGCAGTTAGGGCGCGAGGGCAAAATGCAATCCACGATTCAGGAAATTGAATTCTTCGCCAATGGCGATGACACGCAATTGCTGGCGGAAGTCTATTGCTCGCCTGAGACGGGGAAAGAACAATTCGGGGCGGATTTGAAAACAGCGCTGGCCGAAATCTCCTCTGTCGGGTTCTTCGCGGCCCGGGGTGTGAAAGCGGAAGGACAGGGCGACGCGAAGGCACTCGGCGGCGGGGGCCACCTCATATATACAACCAGGCTAGCTTCTTACCGAGTCAGCGCGGGAGCGTTTTTCCAGGTCAATCGTCATTTGACGGATGAGCTGGTAGACATTGTTGTTCATGGGCGGGGCGCCCACCGGACAGCCGGCGGGGACGCCGGCGCTACGGGAACTGCTCTCGATCTCTATGCTGGGGTGGGGCTTTTCTCTTCTGTCCTGAATCGGGAATTTGAACGTGTGATTGCGGTTGAGTCGTCACCGACTTCTCATGCCGATCTGCTATACAATTCGCCCGCGAACGTGCAGGCGGTCCGCGCCACCACGGAACAGTATCTGGAGAATGCAGCCGGCAAATTGCGCCCCGCGCTGATCGTGGTGGATCCACCACGCAGCGGATTGGGCGAACGGGTGATCCGAGGACTGGTGAACCTGAAAGCTCCTCGCATCGCTTACGTTTCATGCGATCCGGCAACTCTGTCCCGCGACCTGGTGCGGCTGCTTCAATCCGGATACCGGGTGGACGAAGCGCATCTCGTGGATCTATTTCCCCAGACCTACCACCTGGAAAGCGTCTTCCACCTCGTCCGCTAGTACAGCCCAGGTGGGGGCAGCCCTTCGCCATCAGGGCAGGTCCTCGGCAGTCCGGCTGAGCGACGTTCTCTGTCATTTGCACAAAAACCTGTCGAGCTGCGCTCGACCGAACAGCCGAGGGCGGCTGTTCCCACGTGGTCTGTGACGATTTCGCAAGCCAACCCGGGGCCGGCTCTCGCTTCCGCGGGTGGCGGAAGGCAACCCTTGCTTTGGGCTGCGCTGGCCTTTGCCGCTGGAATTGCCATCGGAGTTCATGCCTGGAGGCCGCCGCTCTGGTGGGTGGTGGCATGGATCGTATTCGCCGTATCGGGTGCGTACTTCGTCCGGCGAAGGGCCTGGGTAGGGTCCATCGTGGGATTGAGCGCTCTCTTCTTCCTGGGCGCGCTCATGGTTCAAGTGCGCAGCCCAGATGACCCAGCCAATTCTCTCTGGCCGCGCTTCGCCGACGGGACAGAAGTCACGGTCACCGCCCACGTCACCAAAGAAGGCAGCCTGCAGGAGGACGGCACGGGCAGCCTCCGCCAGAGGATCGCGGTTGAGACCGAACAGATCACCCGGGGCGAAGAGAATCTCGCCGTCAACTCCGGCTTGCGGATTAATGTTTATCAGCCGCAATTGAAAAGCGAAGGTGAGTCAGCGGCCGGCGTTCCACCCATGCGCCGGTTTGAGTATGGCGAGCGCCTGCGTTTTCCCGCCAGGATTTCGCCGCCGCGCAACTACCGCAATCCAGGCGCATTTGATTACCAGGGCTATCTCTCAGACCACGGAATCGTGGCTTTGGCGACGACCAAAGCTGGCAGCATCGAGGTGCTTCCCGGTTTCGCCGGTAGCCGGATCGAACTCTGGCGTTCTCGAATCCACCGCAGCATCCTGGAAAAGGTCCACGCTCTTTGGCCGCCAGGCGAAGCCGCCTTGATGGACGCCATGGTGATTGGGGAAGATGCCTTTATCAATCGCCCCACCCGCGCGGACTTTCAGAGATCCGGTACCTACCACGTGCTGGTGGTCTCGGGGATGAATGTCAGCATCCTTGCGCTGGTCGTGTTCTGGTTTCTGCGGCGCCTGCGGGTCAGCGATCTGCTGGCGGGCGCGATCACGGTTTCGCTCATGGTGGCGTATGCCGTACTCACCGGTCTGGGCTCCCCCGTCTGGCGCGCCACGCTGATGCTGGCAATTTATTTAGGGGCGCGACTGCTCTATCGCGAGAAGTCGATGTTGAACACCATCGGAGCAGCAGCCCTGGGTCTGCTGGTCGTGAATCCACGAGTCCTCTTTGGAGCCAGTTTCCAGCTGACCTTCTTGTGCGTGTGGCTGGTGGCGGCGGTGGGCATACCCATCCTGGAGCGGACGTCGCAGCCCTTCCTCCGGGGCTCGCGGCATATCGCTTCCCAGTCCTACGATTTTGTTCTGCCCGCGAAGGTGGTCCAGTTTCGCCTGGACCTGCGCATGATCGCAGGCCGGCTGGAAGGTTTCGCGGGCCGGCGCGTCTCATTGCCGGCGCTGGCGACCGCTTCACGCCTGCTGCTGGGCGCCGGCGAATTGCTGCTGATTTCAGTCATCATGCAGATCGGGCTGGCGCTTCCCATGGCGTACTATTTCCATCGCGCTACGGTCGTCGGATTGCCGGCGAACCTGCTGGTGGTGCCGCTGATGGAACTGCTGATGCCTGCGGCCGTCGCGGCCATGGCGCTGGGATACGTTTCGCAGGCCCTGGCAAGGATTCCGTCGCTGATCGCGGGCATTGCGCTCGAAGGTATTGCCGGCACCGTGCGCTGGCTGGGCGGACTGCGGATCGCCGATCTGCGGGTGCCCACTCCGGGGACCACTTTGATTTTAATGAGCGCCCTGGCGATCGCGCTGGCCATGACGCTGGTCCGACGCCGTCCCGGGCTGGCGGCAGGCGGCGTGGCGGCATTGGCTGCCAGCGCACTCTGGATTTCAGCCCTCCCGCCGCATCCGCAGATTCGGTCCGCAGTGCTCGAGATGACAACCATTGATGTAGGCCAGGGAGACGCGATTCTGCTGGTCTCCCCCAGCGGGCGTACCCTGCTGGTGGATGCGGGAGGCCTGCCGCGCTGGGCGCATTCGGATTTGGATATCGGCGAAGACGTTGTGTCTCCATACTTGTGGTCGCGCTCCATCAGCCGCCTCGACGCCCTCGCCATCACGCACGCGCATGCCGACCATATGGGCGGAGCGGCGGCTGTACTGGCCAACTTCCGGCCGCGGGAGTTGTGGCTGGCCGATCCCTCCGATCCCAAGCTAAGCGGGTTGGTTCAGCAGGCGCGGGAATTGGGGGTACGCGTGATCCGCCGCCGGGCGGGCGATGAATTTGACTTTGGCGGGACCGACGTCCGCGTTCTGGCTCCAGCCGCCGAGGATCCTGCGGCGCGGCGCAACGACGAATCTCTGGTGATGAAACTGGCCTACGGAACAACCTCAGCCCTGCTCGAGGGAGATGCGGAGAACCGGTCAGAACGCCAGATCGCGGACGAGCATCCGGAAGCGGATCTGCTCAAGGTGGCGCATCATGGCAGCGCCACTTCCACGATTCCGCTGCTGCTCGAAAGGGTGCATCCTCGATTCGCCGTGATTTCGGTGGGAGCGCGCAACACCTACGGACATCCGCGAGAAGAAGTTCTGGCCCGGCTGGAAAAAGCCCACGTGCTGACTTACCGTACCGATCTGGAAGGGGCGATCACGTTTTATCTGGACGGCAGAACGGTTATCCCGGCTCTTTCTCCGGCGGAAGTCCACTGATATCGATTTCCGCGGTTTCATCGCTGCCTGGTGCCTGGCGATATTCCTCGATGACGCGTCGCGCCCGGTCCGCATCCTCTTCCCGCACCAGGATGACAGTCCCGCCGACTCCGGGAAGAATGTCTTGCTGCGCCGCCAGCGAAGTAACATCGGAATCGATCCCGGTGGACTCGAGCAGGCCGTGCACGACCAGCGCCTCGGATTCCTGTTCGGTGTCGAAGATTCGCACCAGCTTTCCATTCGGACTGGGGCGCGCGGCGGGACGTTCGTTCATAGATCCTCCGATCGGGGGAAGCAGACGGGAACCGGTACACCAAGACTGCATTGGCGCCCCATGATTGTACCTCGGGTGGCACGGGTTACCGAAGTCCTGCGCTTCTTTGCTGTTGCATGTGCCTCCGAATGCCCGGAGAATAGGGCAGTAGGACGAGCGCAACGTTCGATTGTCGCCGGGCATCAGACTAAGGGTCCGATGCCGGGGTCTTGCGTGATCTGCAAATTGTTGGGGGCCGAATGAGCAGCGGGAAGCGGGCTGAGCCGGGTGCGTGTCTGACCGACAAAGAACAGGAAGCCAGAAATATCCGGCGGCTGCAGCTCATGATGAGCATGGTCACGTCGGTCATCAGTCAGGACCGCGACCTCACCCTGGAAGAAGCGTCGGAACTGGCCGCCGGCGCAAAACGCGCGGCCCTGGCCATGTTTCCCGACAAGGAATTCGCCTTCGACATCCTTTACAAGCCTCGACTGCAGCGGCTGATGAACGAGCGGTTCCGTCTGCAGTAATAAATCTTTCATCACGGGCCACGTAGGGGCTGATGTCCTCATCTGCCCAGCGGAGCGAAGCTCCGCAAGGTTTGGTCCTCCCAAAAACCGAGTCGAGCTTCGCTCGACTGGACAAATGAGGAGATCTGTCCCTACGTGGTTCGTGAGCCCTGGTTGATTCGAGAAGCCAGAACTGGCATAGAATGGTGCCGCTATGAGGACATGGCAAGTTCTTGCTCTGATGGTTCTGTGTCTTTTACTCGCGCTCACCATTGCGGTTCGCTCTTCCGCGGACAACCAAACCAAAGCCGGCAACGTGAGTGAAGCGAGAGCCATGTCGGAGGCCTCCGACGGAGACAACTGGTTGCTCAACGGACGCACCTTCGACGAGCAGCATTTCAGCCCGCTCAAGGAGATTACCGATAAGAACGTCGGCGGCCTTGGCCTGGCCTGGTATCTCGACATCGACAGCGGAATGGGAGTCGTCTCGGAGCCGATTGTGGTCGATGGCGTCGCTTACGTGAGCGCGCCGCTGTCGGTGGTCTATGCCGTGGATGCGGCTTCTGGAAAATTGCTCTGGAAATTCGATCCCAAAATCCGGCTGGACCTGGCCATCAATGGCTCCTACTCCGCGCGCACTAACGGCGGGGTGGCGGTTTGGAATGGAAAGGTATACGTGGGTACGGGGGATTGCCGCCTGATCGCGATTGACGCGACCTCGGGAAAACAGCTTTGGGATGCCGCGGTGTGCGATGCCACTCAGACCGGAATCACCGGCGCGCCGCACGTCGCCAAAGGAAAAATATTGATGGGATACAACGGCTCCGACGACGGCGTGCGGGGATCGCTGGCCGCTTACGACGCCGAAACCGGCAAAGAGGCGTGGCGCTTCTGGACGGTCCCCGGAGATCCGGCCAAGGGGTTCGAAACCAAAGCGCTCGAAATGGCCGCGAAAACCTGGTCGGGGAAGGATTCGTGGAAGATCGGTGGCGGCGATGTCTGGACCGCGATTACTTACGATCCGGTCACCGGCCTGGTGATTTTCGGCACTGCCGGAGCAGGCGTGGACTACGGCGAGTTGTCGTCCATCAAAGTCGCCGGCGATAAGCTTTTTGCCGGATGCATTATCGCGGTGGATGCTGAAACCGGAGAATATGCCTGGCATTTTCAGACCAGCGCGCCGGGACTGCAAACCGAGAACAATCACATCCTGATCGCCGACCTGGTCATCGACGGCAAGAAGCGGCACGTCGCCATGACCGCGCCCAAGAACGGCTTCTTCTATGTGCTGGACGCCAAGACCGGAAAACTTCTCTCGGCGAAACCGCTGGTCAAACTGGCCTGGGCCAACTCGGTTGACTTCAAGACCGGGCGCCCTGAGGAAGTCCCTGTCTCCGCGGGCGGCGGGAAACAATGGACCGTCCACAACTGGTGGCCCATGAGCTATAGCGCTCTCACCGGGCTGGTGTATGTACCGGCAACCGACCGGAAGCCGGCGTCGAACACCGCGGTTGAATCCGGCGAGTGGATGCATGGCACTGAAGGCAGGCTGATCGCGTGGGACCCGGTCGCCGAGTCTGCACGCTGGTCGGTGCAGGAACCCATCGCCACCAACGGCGGCGTCCTCTCAACCGCCGGCAACCTGGTTTTCCAGGGACAGGGCTCGGGAGAATTTGCCGCCTACGCTGCCGACAGCGGGAAAAAAGTCTGGTCGATTCAAACCGGCTCGGCCATCGAATCGATTCCGGTGACGTTCAGAATCAAAGGCGAGCAGTACATCCTGTGCCCGGTGGGATGGGGATCGGGATCGCGACTGTTTGCGCCCTCATGGACCATGGCGACTCCGCAATCAAAACGTGGGCCAGTCCGTCTGCTGGCTTTCAAACTTGGCGCCACGGTGCCTTTCCCG
>DASQHA010000254.1:0-11066 GCA_035632335.1 Terriglobales bacterium | reverse complement strand
GCGTACATCCTTTGCTGGGATAATCTGAATCCATATTCAGAATGGCGGTGCTGGCCTCGGCCACCGGCACAATGCTGCAAATCAGAATTGAACAGGAGAGCAGTGAATGCCGAAGACCTTGGTCCGCCCGTTTGGCATGCGTGTGGTTGTCTGTATCTCTGCATGGTTAGTCCTGGCGGTCGCGGCTCCCGCACAAATCCGAAACCGCATCCTGCAAAATATCGGGGACACCGAGCCGGTGGTTGTTCCAGCCCCGCATCCCCTGGCCCGGGCGGAGTTTGATCAGGGCCGGGTAGAAGGCAGCTTGCTGATCGACCACGCTGCCATGGTATTCAAACTGGCGCCTGGGCAACAGGCTGCGCTGGATAAGTTGCTCGCGGAACAGCAGGACCCGCACTCTCCAAACTTTCGCAAATGGCTGACCCCGGAGCAGTATGCCGCGCGCTTTGGCATGAGCGATAGCGACCTGGGCAAAGTCACGGCCTGGCTGAAATCGCAAGGCTTGCGCGTGGACGGCTTCTCCCGCGGCCGTAACCAGGTGTTTTTCAGCGGAACCGCCGACCAGGTGGGAGACGCCTTCCACACCGAGTTCCACCGCTACCTGGTGGAAGGCGAAACCAGCCTCGCGAATGCGATCGAGATCTCGGTTCCGCAAGCGATTTCGGGGATGGTGCTGGGCTTCCGCGGCCTGGAAAATTTCCGCCCGCGTCCCCGGGCCCGGGTGGTGGCGAGGCCTAACTTCACCTCGCACCAGACCGGGAACCACTTCATCGCCCCGGGCGACTTTGCCACCATCTACAGCATTCCTGCCGGGCTCGACGGCACGGGACAGACCATCGCGGTGGTGGGACAGACCCAGATCAACACATCGGACATCGATGCTTTTCGCACGGCTGGCGGATTGCCCGCCCGGACGAGCGGTAACTTCCAGCAGGTTCTGATCACCGGCGGCGGCACCGGATTCAGCGATGGCGACGAAGTCGAGGCTAACCTCGACCTGGAGTGGTCAAACGCAGTCGCCCCAAAAGCCACGATTCTCTACGTGTACGCGGGCGCGAACTCGACCACCAAGAACGTCTTCGATGCCATGGCCTTCGCCATCGACAATAATCTGGCGCCGGTCATCAGCACCAGTTATGGAAATTGTGAAGCCAACTTGACCGGGTTTGTTCAGACCCTGCAGCAGGAGGCGCAGCAGGCCAACGCGCAGGGGCAAACTATCACCGCCGCGTCGGGCGACTCGGGCGCGGGGGACTGTGAAGCCCAAAACGCCACTACGGCCACGCACGGACCGGCAGTAGATGCGCCCGCCAGCATTCCTGAAGTCACCGGAATCGGAGGCAGCGAATTCGACGGAGGAGGCACCGGCCAGGACCCTGCCGGCGCTTTAAGCGGTGGAGTTGCCCCTACTACCAGCGACTTCGGTGCTACGACCTTTTGGACCGGCACCACAGGCGCTGCCGACAAGTTGAGTTCAGCAAAGTCCTACATTCCGGAAACGACCTGGAATGACACCACAGCGGGATCGGCACTTTCCGCCACCGGCGGGGGCAAGAGTTCGGTGTTTTCGAAACCCAGCTGGCAGGTGGGTGCGGGCGTTCCCAATGACGCTTCCCGCGATGTGCCCGATGTGGCCTTGAGTGCTTCACCCAACCACGATGGCTTCCTCATCTGTTCCCAGAGTTTTTTCGTCGGCGTGACTCCTGCCGTCACCAGCTGTGCGACCGGGTTCCGGGCCAGCGATGCGGCCGCTCTGGCAGTAGTCGCCGGCACTTCGGCCGGCGCGCCCTCTTTTGCCGGCATAGTGGCCCTGCTGAATCAGAAGCCCGCCTCCCACGGCTTGGGTAACGTCAACCCCATGCTTTACAGCCTGGCGGCGTCCGCTCCGAGCGCGTTCCATGACATCACAAGGGGCAACAACAACGTTCCCTGCACCCAAAGCTCGAAGGGCTGTCCAACCAAAGCCCCCTTCCAGTACGGTTTCAGCGCGGGCGCGGGGTACGACCAGGTCACGGGGTTGGGTTCGGTAAATGTGACCAACCTGGCGAATGCCTGGGCGGGGACCACGCCCAGCCCGGATTTCACAGTTTCGGGGTTCTCGGCAACAGCTGCTGCCCCCGGGCAGCCGGCCACTTCACAAATCGTTCTGGAATCGGTCGCTGGTTTCAGCGGCACGGTGGACCTCACCTGCAAGCCGGCTTCCGCCAGCGCGCAGATCAGCTGCTCGCTCAATCCGGCGTCGGTGATGGTGAGCACGACCGGCGGCACCTCGACGATGACGATATCGACCACGGCGCCGCACATTTTATCCGGGACGTCAGCGTCGGCGCGGCCCCATGGGCTGGGCTGGCTGGCGGCGGGCAGCAGCGTGCTGCTGGCGGGAATTTTCTTCGCGGGCGGGCCCCCGCGCCGGCGTCGATACCTGGCCGGATTTGGACTGATGCTGATGGTATTTTTCGCCGCCGGCCTGGGCTGCGGCGGCGGCAGCAGCGGTTCCAGCCAGAATGCCGGGACACCCGCAGGCACTTACAGCATTACCGTAACCGCCACCAGCGGCAGCTCGTTGTCGCACACTGCCAGCATAGCCTTGATCGTCCAGTAGGATGTGTGGGGCGGACACTCTTGTCCGCCGCTTTTGCGGTTGGTTTTGATTTTTTATTAATGGTTCCCGGGCCAGGCATTTCGAGGCCGGCCAGATTCCAGGTCAAAAGCGGCGGACAAGAGTGTCCGCCCCACACTGCTCGACCCATAGCCACGGATAATCTTCCACTCTCTTCACCAGACCTCGCCTGACGGGATTTTGGCGGATATATTCAAGCTTCTCGGCAAAGCTTTCGGAAGAACGCAGCACGTGATCGAAACTTTCCTCCTGCCATATGGGCCCAGACTGATTCAGTAATTTGTTCACGCTGCGGGCCGAAGCTCCCTTGATCAGCTTCATGATCGCCGGCAACGCATAGGGCCATCCCAGCTCATCGTTGAGGGGAGTAAGCAGCAGATGCACGTGATCGGGCATCACCACGGCAACGTGCAAGTGAAAGCGCTTGTCATGGTCGTGAAGACAATGTCGGAGGGTAAGGCTGCGTGCAGCGTCCGAGAAGGGATCCCTGCCGAGTTTGCAAAATGTCACGAAGATTGGCTGGCCCAGCTTTTGATAGTGCGGCAGCTTGCGGCGGTATTCGTAGGTCCTGTCGAGAGCCGTACGCTTGGCCATTGGGCATCACGTTGTGCTCTGCTATTGGAGTGGAAGGCCTTCCTGTTTGTCTGTGACAACTGAACATCGGCGTGGGTCGGACACTCTTGACCGCCGCTTTTGCGGTTGGTTTTGATTTTTATTAGTGGTTCCCGGGCCAGGCATTTCGAGGCCAGCCAGATTCCAGGTCAAACGCGGCGGACAAGAGTGTCCGCCCCACACTTTACCCAAAATTTACCGCAGTGGTATTGCCGCCACATACCAGCACGCCTACGCGTTCCCCTGCCAGCGGCTGGTAGCGCCGCGACAGAAGGGCGGCGAAGGCGGCCGCGCCTCCGGGCTCGGCAACCACTCTCAGCACTTTCCAGAGCGCTCTCTGCGCCTGCTGAATGGAATCATCCGAGACCAGCAAAACATTCTGCACGTGGGTTTGCGCGATGGGGAACATCAGTTGACCCACCTGCTTCGGAGCCAGCGAGTCGGCGGCGATTCCTCCCGCTTCGGCATCCACCGGGCGGCCCGCCTCCAACGCCCGGGTAAGAGTGGGCGCAGCTTCCGGCTCGACGCCGATAATCTTGACTCTTGATCGATACCAGGCGGCGATTCCGCCGATCAGCCCGCCGCCTCCCACGGCCACGATCAGACTATCGAGGCGGGGATACTGCTCTTCGAACTCGAGGCCGACGGTGGCCTGGCCGAGCAGGGTTTCAATCTGATCGTAAGCGTGCACGGCCAGCGCGCCGGATTGCGCAGCCCATATCTCGCTGGCAGCCAGGGCGTCAGCGTAGCGCTCGCCGGTCACGACCAGGTCGGCGCCATATTCCCGGATGCGTTCGAGCTTGGTGGGCGACGCCACTTCAGGCACAAAAATTCTGGCCGGCTGCTTCAGCTTCATCGCGGCAAAGGCCACCGCGGTGCCGTGATTGCCTCCCGAGGCCGCGACCACGCCGGCAGCGGGGATATGGCGCAGCAGCAGATTGGTAAAAGCGCCCCGGGCCTTGAAGGAACCGGAATGCTGCAAAGACTCCAGCTTGAAGACCAGGGTGACGCCGTCGAGGCCGAAATCGGCCCCGTCGACTTCAAGCAGTGGAGTGCGCCGGATGTACGGCTGGATGAGTGTGTAAGCGCTGGCGACGCGGGTGGCCGAGATCTCGCCCGACATGCTGCCATCATAATCGCTTGCCGTGTGGGCGAGCGCCCCGCTCGTGCGGCAGCGTCCGGGGTGCCGATGCACAGCACCTGGCGGGGCGGCGGCGTTCCCAGCCGCCGCGGCAAGTGTCCCGGTTTGTGCGGCAGCGTCCGGGGCGCCGCCGCACCAGCGCGAGCGCTCGCGCCCACATTTAATGGGGTTGGCGTTACTATTGTGCAAAACTAGCCGTCTTAGGGCTTGCGCTCCGGCGACTCGGGGCGGTAACATCATAGGTGTTTCCAGTGGCCATGCTCTCTAGCTGGCCCTCCGCACCCCCTGGCTTCAGACGCCATACGGATTAAAGTCATTCACGCGTGAGTTTCAGCCGCAAGGGGTTTTCGGCGCGGGCTCCATGCCTGCGCGCGACGCGAGGTTTTACCAGAAAGCGGTCATTGATCATCAGCAAGATCGAGTCCCCCTTCGGGCGGACTGAATGCACAGATAAAACGAGAACAATATGAATGCAGGACCCGGACATCCCTCCGGCGGTGGTGGAGGGAGAAGCAAGCGGCGACGCGGACGTCGTCCGCCGAACCGTGGTGGCGCGCCCAACGGCCGCGACCGTCAGCAACATAGCGGCATCTACAGCGCACCCATGGACCACAGCTACCGCGCCACGTTGGGCGGCAACAATGGATCGAGACCAGGACGCCTGCGTCCCGGATTTGCCCCGGCTTACGTTCCCATCGAGCCTGAGCCTCTGCCCCAGGGCGACAACGGCAACTCCCGCATCTTTGCCTTCGTGGACGATCTGTTCTTCCAGGCCAAGATCCAGGAGACGGCGCGCAAGCTGAACGTGAAGGTCGAATTCGTCAAGACGGAGAAAGACCTGCTCGATCACATGAAGCTAAATGGCGAAGAAAAGCCGTCGCTGATCATCTTCGACATGAACAACGCCAACGCCAAGCCCCTGACCCTGATCCCCAAACTCAAGACCAAGTTGAAGAAGGGAACGTCGATCATCGGATTCCTGTCACACGTGCAGGGAGATTTGAAGATGAAGGCGCACGAGGTGGGCTGCGACATGGTGCTGCCGCGGTCGGCATTCTCGCAGAACCTGCCGCAACTGCTGCGCCGTCACGGCGCTCCGGAAGCCGAAGCCACCAACTAGAGACTTGATAGAGGACGGGCGGCCTCGCCCGTCGTAGTCCAGCACATCCTTCTGCTCACGCGCGTCTCTGATTTTTGCGGTCGCACGAGCGGGGCGCTCGCGCCCACATAATCAGCCCGGGGGCCACTTCAAATCTCTTCCGCCCAGCAGATGCACGTGCAGATGGAACACCGACTGGCCGGCGCCCGGTCCCACATTCAGCACCGTGCGATAGCCGTCTTCGATGCCGCGCTCGCGGGCCACGCGGGCCGCCGCCAGATGGCACCGCCCGATGATCTCCGCGTCTTCAGCCGCCGCTTCCTTCAGCCCGCGAATATGCTTTTTGGGGACCACGAGCACGTGGGTCGGCGCGTGCGGATTGATGTCTTCAAAGGCCAAGGTGTGCTCGTCTTCGTAGACCTTTTTGGCGGGAATTTCACCGGCAACGATGCGGCAGAACAAGCAGTCTTTCATGGCAGTCCAGTCTGGGGATTTCAGATTTCAGATTTCAGATTGTAGATCCTCATGCTACTGGAAGCATGGTCCATTCGCTTTGCGACCTTTGCGAGTTCTTGACGAGCTTCGCGGTTAAGAGTGTTAGCGCAGCCGTCCCGGCGGCTGTCCAGCGGGCGTCTCGCCCGCCGCCGGGGGCGAGACGCCCTCGGGACAGCCGGCAGGATGCCGGAGCTACAACTCTTTGAACCGCACAGGGCGCAAAGGACCCATCGGTCGCTGCCAGGCCTGCCGGAATGCCGGCATCCGGGCTTGAAAAATTCCGGGCAAAAAGTGAAAAACTTTTCCTAAATTGACGGTCGCAGGGCAAAAGCTTTCCCATTACGAAAGGTCGGTAATCATAGCCAAAGGCGAGAATAAGCCATTCAATTTCATAAGGTTACACATTTGATTCGTGGATGGTAACAATCCGATTTTTTAATGTACGCCGAGCTCTAAGTCCCTTACTATCGGAGGATTACAAGTGCAGGGCCGGGCCGGTGCGGACTTGGCAGGCCTCGTGCATCACAATCTAAGTATCCGAACCGGGGATGGGGACAAAATTGGTGATTTCCAAGAAGCGTTTTGCGGTGTTGGGTTTGCTGGTAGCTTTCATTCTGACGGTCCTTCCTGAGTATGGGATGGGAGCCACGGTCAGTACTCGTTCCCTGACCGCAAGAAAGCCCAAATCACAAAAAGTGAGTGAGGCCCCCCGGGCCAGAAAGCGCCTGACCAGGCTCTCGCGCAGCCGGGCCCGTACCGCTGTAGCCGCCAGGCACCGTCGGCGCCATCGCTACTATGAGCGCTTTACCGCGAGTTCGTTCGTGGAAGACAGCTTCGACGGTGATGTCACGGCCGGCGAGGACCCGGTGGTCCGGAAGGCGGCCATCGATGCCTTGGGCAACATGAACGGCACCGTGCTGGCCATCGAGCCGACCAGCGGCCGGGTACTGGCCATGGTGAACCAGAAACTGGCGCTTTCGAGCGGTGCGCAACCCTGCTCGACCATCAAGCTCTCAGTCGCCCTGGCCGCATTAAGCGAAGACCTGATCACGAAAGACACCAAGATCGCCCTGGGACGCCGCAGCCAGATGAATCTCACCACCGCCCTGGCGCACTCCAACAACGCATACTTTGAGGCTCTGGGACGCAAGTTGGGATTCGAAAAAGTCAGCTTCTACGCTCACCAGTTCGGACTGGGTGAGCTGGCTGGATACAACATTACGGGCGAGCAACTCGGGACCTACCCGCAGCAGGAGATTTCTTCGAAGCTGGGCGGAGTCGGCAAGATGTGCTCGTTTGGAGAGGGCATTTCGATGACGCCGCTGCAACTCGGCGCCATGGTTTCGGCCATCGCCAACGGCGGCACGCTCTATTATCTGCAGCATCCCACAACGTCCGAAGAAGTGGCCAGCTTCGAGCCGCGGGTGAAGCGCCACCTCGACATCGCTCCGTTAATTCCCGAAATTTCCGACGGCATGGCGGCGGCAGTAAGCTATGGCACCGCGCGCAGCCTCCGGGTCAATTTCAACGAAGAAGAGATTCTGGGGAAAACCGGGACCTGCTCCAAAGCCGGCACCCGCTACGGATGGTTTGCCTCCTACGCCAACACCGATGTGGGACGCATTGTGGTCGTGGTCTTCCTGCAGGGCGGACGGCCGACCTTCGGACCGAAAGCGGCGGAGATTTCCGGGCGCATGTATCGCAGCCTCTATGACCACTCGTTCTTCGAAGTTCATCCCACGATGCCAACCGACACGGCGAACGTGAAGCCGGTGGTCAGCACGCAGTAGAAGCTTTCAGCTGTCAGTCGTCAGTTCAACCAAAACTCTGCCATGGACCACGTGGGGACAGCCGCCCCTGGGTGTCCTGTCGAGCCCATTCTCGCTCCTCGGGAGCCTCGTCCAAGCTTCGCTTCGGCGGGGATGTTCGGACGACCAACAAGAGCGTAGCCGAGCTGCGCTCGGCTCGGACGGGTCGGAGACCCGTCCCTACACGGGCAGTGGTAATGGACCCACGCGTCGTCCTTACTTGCCGTATTCGTTCTTCACCACCTCGCCGCCCTTCATGACAAACTTCACGCGCTCGAGAGTGGTTACATCCTGCAGGGGATCGCCGTCCACGGCAATGATGTCCGCCCACTTGCCGGGTTCGACTGCGCCCATCCTGTCGGACCAGCCCAGGAGGTCGGCCGCGTTGATCGTGGACGCCTGAATGGATTGCAGCGGAGTCAATCCGAGCTTCACCATGACCGCAAACTCATGAGCGTTCAGGCCGTGCGGATAGACCGCCGCGTCGGTGCCGAATGCCACTTTCACACCGCTGGCGAAAGCCTGGGCGATGTTCTTGCGGGCGGCGGGCATCACTTCCCTGCCTTTTGCGATCAGCTCGGGCGGAACGTGAAGCCGCTCGGCGTTTTCCAGAAACCAGTCGGCAAGGTACAGCGTAGGCACCAGGTAAGTGCCGTTCTTCTTCATTTCGGCGATAGCGGCATCGTCGATGTAGGAGCCGTGTTCGATGGAATCGACGCCGGCCTGGGAAGCCCACAGAATACCCTGGGCGCCATGGGCATGGGCCGCAACCTTCCGTCCCAGACGATGGGCGTCGGCTACGATCGCCTTTAGCTCCTCCGGGGTATAGGCCGAAGCCTGGGGATTGTCTCCGTGCGAGAGCACGCCCCCGGTGGCGCAAATTTTGATGAGGTCGGCGCCGTATTTGATGGTCTCGCGGACCTTGTGCTGCACGCCTTCCACCCCGTCGGCCACGCCCAGCGCGGAGTAGTGATATTCGAAGGGCAGCAGGTTCTCGTCGCAATGCCCGCCGGTGATTCCGAGCGGCGGGCCGCTCACCAGCATGCGTGGGCCGGGAACATCCCCATCATTGATGGCATCGCGCAGGGCGACGTCGCTGTATCCATCTGCCCCAACGTTGCGCACGGTGGTGAAACCCGCCTCGAGCGTGATGCGCGCGTTGCGGGCGCCGGTCAGGGTCTCGCGCGGAATCGAAATCGTCAGGCCGCGGGGCCCGACATCCTGCGGGTTCATGGTCAGGTGAGTATGAGCGTCGGTCAAGCCGGGGAGAACGGTGGCGTTGGAGAGATCGACCAGCCGGTCATCGGCCGAACGCCTGGCCTGGGCAAAAGGTCCCACACTCGAAATCCTCTCACCTTCGATCACGATGGCCTGGTCGGTGAGCGTCTTGCCGGTGCGCACATCCAGCAATTTTCCGGCGTGGACGATGACTTTGCCGGCGGGCTTGGCGGCGGCTTGCTGCGCGGGTGCGAAGGGGATCAAGACAAGGGAAGGGAAAATGATGTTGAAAAAGATATTTCGTGCGGTTTTTTTCATCTTGCTCCTCGTTGAGTTAGCCCTGCGAACAGGGCTCTCTAAGTCGTGTTTACCGCGGCCCGATGGGGAGACCGAAAGAGGGCCGCGTAGCGGGCCAAGGAATGTGGCCCTCGAAGGGCGAGAGAAACATGGCGGTATCCGACCTCTTTAGCCATTGATCTCCCGGCGATGTTACAGGTACGGCATTACGAGTCTGCGTCGCAACCCCTCTTTCGCTCCTTCGGAGCTGGGTCGTGTTTTTCGCTTTCCCACGGCTTACGCCGTGGGCTACATTCTTGCGCCGCTTCGTGGCTTAGGCTTGCGCCCCGCTTCATTCTGGTGCCGGTTCGCGGCTTTGCGCCTGCGCCCGGCGTATTCTTGTGCCCGGCTGGGCGGCTTGGTCATTCTTATCTTTTTTGGGCCGGGGCGCGGCGGCCGTCGAGGCCCCACTCCTGGCCGGCATCGGCAACGAAGAAAATAACGAACAGAAACAGCAGGGGCAGGTGGTCGAGTTCGGCGCCGAAGTAGTGCCACACCGAAATTCCCTGGCCAGGCTCCCACCAGGTGGCGAGCGTCAGGCTCAGCATGTGCAAGGCGCCCAGCACCGAGGCCGGCCGCACCCAGATTCCCAGCAGCAGGCTCACTCCGATAAACAGCTCGACCACTCCCACCAGATATCCGAAGAACACCGCATGCGGCAACACCAGGTTGGCCAGAATCGGCCGGTAGAAACTGACCGCGCCGTTCTCCAGGAAGCCCTGGAGATTCTGCTGAAATCCGCCATGGGCGAACTCGGAACCGAAAATCTTGTACTGGCCGAAGAGCAGAAAGAAGGCCGACGTGGCGATGCGCACCACCGCGATCGTTTTAGGAAGGGCGCCAGAGATTTTGCGCATCAGGCTTTGTATTTTACCCGGAGGCGGTCTAGCCGCCGGGCCCGTCATTGGTGACGTATTGCTCGAGCGAGTCGAGTTCGTGGCTGAGATCGTCGATCCGCTGCTCCAGCAGGTTACGGATGGAAAGCATGCCCAGCAGCTTGCCGGAATTGTCCACCACCGGCAGGTGGCGAAAGTGCCGTTCCAGCATGATGGCCAGGGCCTCGCCCGGGCGCGTGTCGATGGTGGCCAGTTCGACCGGGGTGGTCATCAGTTCGCGCACCGGCGTGGCCTCGGGATTGCGGCCGGTAAGGGACAACTTGAGCAGCACGTCGCGCTCGGTAAAGATGCCCGCCACCAGGCCTCCACTGTCGACCACGCCCACTGCGCCGACATGCCGGTCCAGCATCAGGCGGATGGCGTCATCCGCGCTCACTTCGACGGGCACAGAAGCCACATCGGCATCGCAAAGTTCCAAAACGCTCATAAAGCCCCCTTGTCGGCTGGGTCCGAGCACTCCCGATCGGGCATGCGATCACGGAGAATTCCGCATTATGACTTGCGCGCGGACGGTGTCAAGAAGATTCATGACCGGGTCGGGCTAAAAAGAGCATGCTGGCGTCCCGGCAAAAACCGAGGCCACGGATTTCACGGATTAGCCATGACATAAGAGGATTTGATAATCCGTGACATCCGTGGCCGCATATCCCTTCATCATTTATTTTCGTTCCTGAATACTCCGCCATCCTTCATCACAAAAGTCACGTTTCCCAGGACGTTGATGTCGCGCAGCGGGTCACCGTTGACGGCGACGATGTCGGCGTAGGCGCCGGGCGCGACCACCCCGATCTGGCCCGTCATATCCAGCATCTCGGCGGGGCGGGAGGTTGCGCTCTTGATG
>DASQHA010000253.1:0-4441 GCA_035632335.1 Terriglobales bacterium | reverse complement strand
TCGACCCCTTTTCCCACCACCAGATTAGCGCCGCTCCGCCGGACAGCCGAGGGCGGCTGTCCCCACGTGGCCGGTGGCGGTGTCTAGGCGCCGGCGTCCTGGCGGGCGCGCTGGATATCTTTTACGTCGCCCATGGCGATGATGATCTGCTCCCGGTCGATGATCGAGTTGTCCGGAGGATTGATCAGCAAATCTGAGGAGCCTTCCGCCAGTGGGCGCTTCAGGCCGAGAACAAGAAGGTTGTAACGGCCTTTGAGGTTCAGCTGGTGCAGAGCGCTTCCTGCCCATGGAGAAGCTGCTTTCACCTCGATCTCCTCCACCCGCAGGGTCTTGCCCTGCTCCTTCAGCATGGTGTCGAGGAACCCGACGACATGCGGGCGAATCAGTTCACTGGCCATGCGCAGGCCGCCGATGTGGCTGGGGGAAACCGTGGCATTGGCCCCGGCGCGTACCATGCGTTCGGAAAACTTACGCTCCGCCGAGCGGGCCACGATGCGCATCTTGGGAAAGCGCTGGCGCACGATAACGGTCACGACCAGATTGTCCTTATCGAGGGGCAGGGCGGCGATCAGGCCTTTGGCGCGGCTCAGTCCGGCCTTTTCCAGGATGTCTTCCTCGGTGGCGTCGCCGACAACGTAGAGCATGTCGCGCAACGCTTCGGGATGCAGTTCCTTCAGCTTCTTGATATTTTCCTCGGACAGGTCGACCACCACGTGGGGAGTATTGGTCTTCTGCAGCTCAGCCACCGCGTGCCGCCCCGTGTCGCCCAGGCCGCAGACAATGTGGTGGCCGGTCAGCTCATTTATGTGCCGCTGCATTCTGCGCCTCCAGAAAGGGTTGGTGAACTCCACTTCCACCAGGAAGGCGGCCACCACCGAAAAAACATAAACCGTGATCGCCACCCCGAACAGCACGATGCCGATGTTGAAAACTCGCAGGGCGGCATTGTGGCTGGTATCGACAATTTCGCCATAGCCCACTCCAGCCAGTGTGATCACAGCCATGTACAGGGCCTGCAGGAAGCTGACGGATGGGCCGCCGATCAGGCGGTATCCCGTGGTACTGACCACGATCAGGCCCAGCAGGAGGCTTATTGCGAGCAGCAGCCGTTTGCGCAGGGCCATGGCGTTAGCGCCGCCATTCGTCGATCAGATTGGCCACCAGCCCGCTCCAGCCGGTCTGATGGCTGGCGCCCAGCCCCATGCCGCTGTCGCCGTGATAATACTCGTTGAACAGCAGGCATTGGTTCCAGTGCGGATCCTCCTGGAACTTGCTGTAGAAGCCGAAGCAGGGCCGCTTGCCGTCGGCTCCGCGTTTGAAAATTGAGATCATGCGGTTGGCAGCTTCTCCGGCGATCTCATGCGGCGTGACCGGCTGGTGGTCACTGCCGGCGGTGGGCAAAGAGAACTCCTGCCCCACGGCGTCTCCAAAACGCAGGAACGAGTGGATCAGCAGGTAAGAAGTCGGGAACCAGACAGGACCGCGCCAGTTCGAATTTCCTCCCATCAACTTGACCGCCGCCTCCGCCGGTTCGTAACCCATGGAGCGGTCGCCAAACTGGAAAGGATGCTGTTCGTGATATTTCGACAGGCTTCGAATGCCGTAGGGCGATAGAAACTCCTCCGGATCCCAGATGCGCTCGAGCAGGCGCTTGAACTGGTTGGGATCGGCGATGGAGAGCACGTAGCGCTTCTGTCCGTTGCCCACGGTGTAACAGGCGTCTCCCACCAGGTCGGGACGGTTCTTGATGAACCATTCCACATCCCGCAAAAACCCGGGATGAGCCGCGAGCTCTTCGCTTTCGAGAACTTCTATGGCATAGAGCGGGATCAGTCCCACCAGCGAGCGCAGGCGGAATTTGTGGAACTCACCGTTGGGGTAGCGGAGCACGTCGTAGAAGAAGCCTTCATGCTCGTCCCACAACTGGTAGTTGCGGCCGCCCATCTTCTTCATGGCCGCGCCGATGTAGATGAAGTGCTCGAAGAATTTGGTGGCTACACCTTCGTACACACGGTTCTGGTTGGCCAGCTCCAGCGCGATCCGCATGAGGTAGAGACAGAAGAAACCCATCCACCCGGTGGCGTCGGACTGTTCCAGGATGGCTCCGTTGGGGAACTTTTCGCCGCGATCGACCACGGCAATATTGTCCAGGCCCAGAAACCCACCTTCGAAAACGTTGTTGCCCTGGCTATCGACCCGGTTCACCCACCAGGCGAAGTTCATCAACAGCTTGTGCAGGCATTTCTCCAGGAAAACGGTGTCGCCTTTGCCGGTGCGCTGCTTTTCCATCTGGTAGACGCGCCAGCAGGCCCAGGCGTGCACTGGAGGATTGAGATCGGAAAATCCCCATTCATACGCCGGAATCTGGCCATTGGGGTGTTGGAACTGCTCGAACAACAGCACCCACAGATTTTCCTTGGCAAACTCGGGATCGACCAGCGCCAGCGTCGTGCACTGAAATGCCAGGTCCCAGGCCGCGAACCAGGGGAACTCCCACTTGTCCGGCATGGAAAGAATGCGCATCGAGTTCAGGTGGCGCCAGTGAATGTTGCGTCCCCGCTTGCGCGATTCAGGCGGGGGAAATTTCGGATTGTCGCCTTCCAGCCAGCGATTGACATCCCATAAATAAATCTGCTTGCTCCAGAGCATTCCGGCGAGGGCCTGGCGCTGGATTAGTTTTTCGTCCGCGGTGGCCGTGGGCGGATGCACCGAGGCATAGAACTCGTCGGCTTCGGCCTGGCGCTGGCGCACGATGTCATCCACATCGTTGAGCGGGGCCGGCAGCTTTTCTGGAGTGAGGCGCAGGTGCAACACCATCGAGCCGCCCGCGGGGACCGTCTGGTGGTAGTGAACGCAGGCCTTGGTGCCGGTCTGCTGGGGGTTCAGGCAGTCTTCCTGATGAATGATGTGGCGGTGGAACGCATCCTTTACATGGGGCTTGCGGTTCTCCGCGCAGCCGTAAAGTTTGACCGCGTTGTTCTCGTTGTCGGTGAACATCGCTTCCCCGCCCTTTTCGGCGTAGAGATATTGGGTGCCCAGCGAGTAGGGAAACTGCAGATTGCGCAGGCTGGCGGCGGCCTGGGAGCCGTCGGCCACCAGGGCAATATGGTTGCCGGCGCGCTTCAGCCCGATGGATGGTTCAGGACCCGGGGTTTCCGTCCAGGCCCAGGTGTTGCGGAACCAGAGGTGAGGCATCAGGTGCAGGTCGGCGGCGTCCGGCCCGCGATTGATGGCCTCGATACGAATGCAAATATCTTCCGGCCCGGCCTTGGCATATTCGACGAAAACATCGAAGTAGCGGTTTTCGTCGAAGATTCCGGTGTCCAGCAATTCGTATTCGCGCGCTCCGACCTGTCCCCAGCGGCGGCGATTTTCTTCAATCAATTTCTGATAGGGGAATTCGCCCTGGGGATACTTGTACAGCACCTTCATGTAGCTGTGAGTGGGAGTGTTGTCGAGGTAGAACCAGTATTCTTTTACGTCCTCGCCGTGGTTGCCCTCGTTGCCGGTGAGGCCGAACATGCGCTCTTTGAGGATGGGGTCGCGGCCATTCCACAAGGCCAGCGCGAAGACCAGAAGCTGGTAGCGATCGCAGATTCCGGCGATACCGTCCTCACCCCAGCGATAGGCCTTGCTGCGCGCCATATCGTGGGTGAGAAATTCCCAGGCGCAGCCGTCGGCGCTGTAATCCTCGCGCACGCTGCCCCAGGAACGTTCGCAGACGTAGGGGCCCCACTTGCGCCAGGGCGGGACCATCCCGTCATGGGGCTCGAGCAGGCGCTGATGTTCCTTGCTCAAAGGTTGATTCCCACGTTTGGCAGTCATAGAAGGCTCAGTTCCGGTCGGCCGCGAACACTCGATTCAAGAAATGGAGCGGCCACAAATCTCTTCAATGGGTTTCACTCGGCCGCGCTACCGACTTTGCCGGCTGCGATGGTAAGGTCGTCCAGCCCATATTCGATAAGGTCTCCGACGCGTTCGATGCTGATGTCAGCCGGGGGATAGGCAGCCAGGATTTTCGGGTCGCGCGCATAGTGACCCTGGCGGGGGAAGACTGTCGTTACGCCGCTGCCCCAGGCCTTCTTGACCGCGGTAAGAATGCGCAGCTTGTCGTCCACCAGCACGTAATGGTCCGCGGGGTATCTTTGTCGAACATCATCCAGTTCGCGCTCTTTGTGGACGTAAATCAGGACATGCCCATTCACCGCATCAAACAATCCCGACCGCCTCACCTTGTGAGGTTGAAAGACCACATCGCCGTCCGACAGAATCACAGCCTGCCCCCACTGCGATACGTGCTCGACCACATCCAGAGAGTTGGGAAACAAACGGTTGGCAAAGTGATACTCGATCAGGAATTCCGACACCGCCAGCAGGTTGGGGTCTCGCGGATACTCGGTGCGATAGCGCTGCAGAGCGCCCAGGTAGTCGGCGTATCCCA
>DASQHA010000252.1:0-5700 GCA_035632335.1 Terriglobales bacterium | reverse complement strand
AGGGTTCGAGTCCCTCGCCCTCCGCGGTCACTCGCAATCTCTGAAGAAGCTTGACAAGCATGTCAGCAGGATTATGATTTAGATGCAGGCAGCGTCCAGTACCAATCCAAGCCCCGAGTGACTCTCGGGGCTTTTGCTTTGCCCAAGCGCCAGACCCTGGTTTTCAGGGAAAGCGGCGGGCGTTCCTGGATGGGGTGCGCGACCAGGTTCACCACGGAGACACAGAGGCACGGAGAAAATCTGGGCGCTGAAGGGCACGGCTTCGGTCGTGCCTTTTGTTTTTGGTCCGAGCCGGCGATTTTGAATTTGACCCTATACCGAGGTATAGGGTTCACTATCACAATCATGCGGATCGGCCAACTGGCAGACAAAGCTGGAGTCAATATTCAGACCATCCGTTTCTACGAGCGGCGAAAAATCCTGCCGGAACCGCTCCGGAACGCTTCCGGTTACCGCGCCTATGGCGACGCCGATCTCGATAACATCCGTTTCGTCAAGCAGAGCCAGGAACTGGGCTTCAGCCTCAGGGAAATCCAGCAGTTGATGAAACTTCATCAGGCGGCCTCCTCGGTTTCGCCTGCCTCCGTCAGGAAGCCGCGCGAGTGGAAGGTCATCGCTCAGATCACCCAGGCAAGGCTGAAACATGTGGAACGGAATTTGCGTCTGCTCAAAACGATGAGGGTACAACTGCTTTCCATGCTCCACCGTCTCGAAGCCGCGAATTCGCGCGGTTGTCCGGCTTCCCCTAAACCGGCCGGAAAAAGCCTTCCCTGAGCACACGCGCCCTTCATCTTTTGCAGTCCCAATTACTGCTTGACCCTATACCTGGGTACAACCCGCACATTGGTAAGCGGAGAGAGTCGTCGTGGCCACGAGTTCCGCTTTCTTTTCGAAGACCCACCGGACATGGATACTGGTGTGCACCGCCTTGGCACTGCTTTCTGCTCTTGCCGTATGGCGGACCTCCGAGAAGGCAGCGAAGATGGAGTCGGCAGTCTCTGCGGTGGGGCAGGACCGTTTCCAGTCGCTTAAGCCGGGGGAACTGACCAAAGTTGTCATGGAGGTTCTGGATTCATCGCCGGAATCCGTCAAGGGAAGACTGCTGGAGAGGCAGACCGAAACCGTCTACGCACGCTCCGAAACTTTGGCCGAAGCCGCTATTGATACGCATACCTCGTTCGTGATGGGAAAGGCGAGCGACATCCATCCTGGCGCCATTCTGCACGTCAGCGGGGCCGTCACGCCGACTCGTTCCATTCAGGCGAGACAGATCGTCATCCTGACGGGATATGTCCATGTCCGATAGGACGTACGCATGACCGCGTATCTTATCGGCAGCGCCGCAGGATGGATCGCCGTGATCGTGACTGGTTTCGAAATTCTTCTTCCCTACTTGATGCGGCGGGTTTCAACATCCCCGCCACCGGCCCTGTCCCAAATTGCGGCTTCAACTTACCTGGAGAGAATGGGACCGCATTTCTGGCTGGGATATTTGCTGGTTGCTGTTTCGCTGGTGCATACATCCGCAGTGATGGGGGATCCGCTCGGCCACACCAACCCAGAAGGCATCTGGGCGGCAACCGGCGCACTGTTAGTCTTGTTTCTTCAGGTTTCGTTCGGTATCTATTTGCAGAGTAGCAGCGCACCACGTAGACGATTCGTCAAGCGATGCCATTTCTGGGGGATGGTAGCGATTGCTGCCTTCCTGGTATTACACGTCGCTCTGAACGCCGCTTAGCGAGTGTCCTTGATGACCCGCCGGCGACCGGCTTCAAGCCTGTTCTTCGATGCGGGATCATCGATCCGCGATCATCATTAGATCCGTGGCCAGGAATTTTCCCCGCGTTTTCCTTCCCTTTCCACAAGGAAGTCCTGTCCTCCACAGCTTCTGCACAAGCGGACCGCAATTTTCCGTTGCGCCGGTTTGGTTATTCCCTCACAGTGCTCTCAGTGCAAACGTGAGATGCATTGAGCCTGCTCGCGGCTGTAACGGAGCTGGCGGTGACTGGTGGTTCTCGAGGGTGAACCACCGGGAGGGTTTTTAGAAATGCGCTTCGGCGTGTTTCAGGAAACTCGGGCGTTGCGGCCTCCTCAGAGAGTCCTTCCCTAAAAAGCTGGACTGGCGCCGCCGCTTCCGCAGTCGCAGGCGATCAATATCGGCAAATCTAGAATTTGCGGATTGATTGTCTACAGGGTGTGCCGGTGAACGTACGCTCCTTCGGGAGCGCGGTTTCCCGGCTTCACATTTCGCCGTTTAATGCGGTGAAGCCTGCAGACATCGCACTCACGAGCGATGCGGCCCAGGTGGCTGGCCTGGGCCGCATTTATTTTGCGCTGCTTGACCTCGGATCTTCGCCGGTCCACATGCACCTGGCGAGGACCCCACCATCACTCCAGGGCCGCCACCGTACTTACACTTGATAATTCGCTTTTTGTTCTCCTATACTGGCTTTGCACGTATGCAGCCGAAAAAATTCTCTTTGTTTCCAGTTTTCCGAAGCCGCCGCGGGACGTCCACAAGCGCCTCGCCGCTAGTATCGCTTTCGCGGTCGCAAACTGAATCGCTTTACCGATAAATAGACATTGGCCACCACTGACTACAGTCTCGCGCACAGCCTGCCGGCAAACGTCGAAGCCGAGCGCTCCATTCTCGGCGCCATCCTGCTGGATAATTTCTCTTACAACCAGGCAGCCGAGCATCTCAAGCCGGAAGATTTTTCCCTCGACTCGCATCGCCGCATTTACACCCGCATGATGGACCTGGCCGAATCTTCCCGGCCGATCGATATGATCACGCTGGTCGAGGAGTTCGACCGCCACAAAGAACTCGAGGCCATCGGCGATGTCGGCTACATCTCCGGCCTGGTGGATGGCGTTCCCGACCGCCCCAGCATCGAGCACTACATCAAGATCGTTCGCGATAAAGCGCTGTTGCGCGGACTGATCCACACCGCCAATTCCGCGATTGCCCGCGCCGCCGACCAGAGCGACCCCGCCGAGGAGGTCCTCAACGACGTTGAATCCGCCATCATGCAGCTCTCTGAAAAGCGCATCGGCCGCGGCTTCATGGGGGTGCAGGAAATCGTCAAGGAATCGTTCGGATCGGTTGACGCCTTGCTGCAGCGCGGCCAGCGCATCACCGGCCTTGCCACGCACTACACCGACCTGGACGAGAAGACCAGCGGCCTGCAACGTTCCGATCTCATCATCATCGCGGCCCGTCCCTCCATGGGGAAGACCGCTTTTGCCATGAATATTGCCGAGAATGCGTCCATCGAGGACCAGAAGGTGGTCGGCATGTTCTCTCTGGAAATGTCTCGCGAGGCCCTTCTGCTTCGCCTGCTGTGTTCGAGGGCCCGGGTAGACTCGCACAAGATGCGCACCGGCTCGCTGTGGCGCGACGATATGGACAAAGTCGTGAAAGCCATGGAGGACCTGGCGAATGCGCCTATTTTCATCGATGACACGCCGGGCATCAGTCTCAGCGAAATGCGGGCCAAGGCGCGCCGCCTGCAACAGGCCCAAGGCAGACTCGATCTGATTATCGTGGACTACCTGCAGCTCATGTCGGGCGGCAGCCGGCGCTACGAAAACCGGACCCAGGAAGTGTCCGCCATCTCGCGCGGACTGAAGGGACTGGCCAAAGAACTCAAGGTGCCGGTGGTCGCGCTCTCCCAGTTGAGCCGCGCGCCGGAAAGCCGCGGCGGCGACCACCGCCCTCAACTCGCCGACCTGCGCGAATCGGGATCCATCGAGCAGGACGCCGACGTGGTTGCATTCATCTTCCGGGAAGAAGTTTACAAGCCCGACGAGCCCGAACTCGACGGCGTCGCCGAGATCATCATTGCCAAGCAGCGCAACGGTCCGACCGGCAGAATCAAAATGGCCTTCCTCAAGCGGTCCACCCGCTTCGAGACCATGGAGCAGGACGGAACGGGACTGCCGGAATAGCCAATTTCCTGGCTAAACCCGCCTACAACTCCACTGCCACACACTGTGGAAAGCTTGTGGAAGCGGTGGCCTAATTTCAATTCGGGAGGAGCCAGGTGACAATTGACGCCTTCCTTCCCGCGCTTCAAAGGCCCTGTAACCCGCGTGGATGGTTCCACTTAGTCGCGAGCGTCTCTTGCGGTCCCCCGGGCGGGACCGCGCCCGGCGGAATTGTATGCGCTTTGGGATTTGCACATCCAGAGGGACATTGACCTGCCGCCCGCCATCTGGTCGGCGACGAAATGGATACTCCTGCAGCCAGATTTCCGGCGGAAAAAACGAAAGCGCCCCAGACCCAGGTTTGAGTCTTGGGACGCCCGTCGAACAGCCCTCCCCCAGAACTGCTCAAGCGCAGCCTAGATTTCTTTCCGATTGACGTAAATGGCTCCGTAGTGCCAGCCGCCAGCACGACCGGGCTACAAATAACGGATAACCAACAGCAGGCAGAGATCTTTTCGCGAAACGGATAGGGAATGCGACGACAAGCTTGGCGAGAGGAAAGCTGCTTAGCGGCTTGAGGCCCCACATCTCCCAGCATCTTGCATGCAGGGCCTCAAGCTCGGACCACTGGGCGCATTGTGTCATCGCCAGGAATTCCCCAGTTGAAAGATTTCTTGCAGTCGGTTTACCGACCCCAAGCTCGAGGTTCGCGGTGCCGGCTGGCGCCTCCCAGTATTCCGCCCGCCGGACAACCTCTCGCCGAGCAGGCATCTCTAAGGGTCACGGCGAGAACTGCCGATGAGGTGGATTGGGCCGGGACGCCGGACCGGTCAGCCTTCGGTCGCTGCTGAAGCAGCCGGGCAAGAGACGGGCCGCGAACGAGCTATGACACGAAGAGCAAAAATCATTCGTGCCCTGAATCTGCCGCCGGCGGACTTTGTCCGCTCCCTGTTCCGGCGCGGTGAAATCGCCCAGCCGGTGGACCCGCGGCATTCCGCCGTGCCGCGGCTGCGCCGGGCTGAAGTCGCCGCGGTGTATCACAACCAGCGGGTAGCCGGCGATTTCTACGAATTCCTGCGGGTCGGGCCGTCCCGCGTGTTGTTCGGCCTGTTCGACGTGGCGGGCCGCCGGCAGGACACGCGCGCCATTCTGATCGCGGCCCAGAACACGTTTCGAATCCACGCGCCCCGGCTCTTTGCGGGAAGAGACTTCAACGAGGCCGAAGCTATGGTGGCCCTCTGCCATGAGGTGAACCGCACCATCCTGCAGGTCGCCGGCGGCATTCGCAGCTGTCCCGCATTTATCGGCTGCTACAACGAAGACCTGGGGACGGTCTGCTACACCAACGCCGGCCACACTCCGGCCCTGCTTCGCGACCGTTCCGGAATCACCCAGCTGGAGGCGGGCGGCCTGCCCCTCGGCATCTTTTCCCATGCCACCCACAGCGCCTCCACCTGCGCCCTGGAGCCGGGCACCGCGCTCCTGCTGGTGTCCCGCGGAATTGTCGAAGCGGAGCATGCCGGCCAGGAATTCGGCCTAGAAGGCGCCCGGAAAAGTTTTCAGGGAGCGTCCGCCCTCACCGCACAGGACCTGTGCCTGGCCATCCTCCAGTCCGCCGAACAATTCATGGAGGCGCCGCCGGCGCACAACGACGTCACGGCGCTGGTGCTTCTTCGTGACCGCGACACCGGCACGCTGGGATGGCGCACCGCCCGGCGAAAGCCGGTGGGCTCAACTCGAAGCCGTCCCGTTCAAACAGCGTCATCCTGA
>DASQHA010000251.1:0-19113 GCA_035632335.1 Terriglobales bacterium | reverse complement strand
AATCTGCCTTGCCGGTGCCTGGTCACCCGATGGCAAGTGGATCTACGTCAGCTCAAACCATGGCGGCCAATTCCACATCTGGCGGCAGAAGTTCCCCGACGGCCCACCGCAGCAGGTAACCTCCGGCACCACGGAAGAAGAAGGGATTGCCATGAGCCCCGACGGGAAGTCGCTGCTCACTTCGGTAGGCGTCACGGACTCCACCATCTGGATTCACGATGCCAGTGGAGACCATCAGTTGTCGTCCGAAGGAGACGCGTTTGGGACAACTTTCTCCTGGGATGGAAGCAAGCTGTATTACCGGATGCAAAGTGGGCGGAGCGGGGCTGATCTCTGGTCGAGGGACCTGGGCAGCGGCAAAACCGAACGGGTCGTATCGGGCGCTGCGCTCCAGCCCGGGTCTGACATTGACTATTACAGCGTTTCGCATAATGGCAAGCAGGTCGCGTTCTCGATGACCGATCAGAAAGGTTTCTCGCATCTGTGGATCGCTCCCACCGACCATCGCTCATCGCCACGCGAAATCATGTCCGCCGCAGGCCAGGACTCTCCCGTCATTTTGCCCAATGGCGACCTTGTGTTCCGCGTAATGGAGGATGGGCAGCGTTTCATATACCGCAGCAAGGACGACGGCTCCGAGCGCAGGAAAATCGTTCCAGACCCAATTCTGGACGCCTATTCAATCTCTCCCGACGGGCGTTGGCTGGTGGGGCCATTCAAGGGCGAGGACGAGGAACATCAGGCGATTTTTATGGCCTATCCCCTGGACGGCGGCACCCCAGTTCCGGTATGCAACTCGCTCTGCAGTGCTGGTTGGGACATTAACGGAAGGTTCTTCTATTTCAGTTTTCCCGCATCGAGCAGCGGAAGTACGTACGCCCTGCCGGTGCCCGATCGCGGAATTCCGGATTTCCCGCCAGGCGGCGTCAGCGTGGGAGATGACTTGAAGGCGTACAAAGGGCTCGTGATGATCTCGCAGCCGCAGATCGATTCCGCCGCGGGACCGAATCGGTACTCCTACACCCGCCACGAGACGCGGCGGAACATCTATCGCATCCCGCTGTCCTATTAGTTTGACGCCGGTGGATTTCCTGGCTGGCATCGGCCATTAGGTGTCTCACCGCTTCGCGCAAGCCCGGGGGTCCCCAGCTGGGGCGAGTGAAGATGCCCGCTGCACGCTCGTTGCTGATCTTGGCGCTGCGGGGTGCCATCCGCGCGTGCGTCGTGTAAGCTATTTACTGGTTGGGCGATAACGCATTGGGACCGCGATTCACAGACGCCACGGGGTATTTTCAACGAGGCCTCGGTCTACTCCTTTCCTTCCTTCTTACCTCATCGGTTCTATCCCTGGGCCAGGGCGCGGCCTCACCGAACCTTGGCCTTCGCATCATCGTGGTGGATTCGTCCGACGAGGCCCAGCGCATTCTGGAAAGCCTGAAGCAGGGCGGGGATTTCGCCGCGCTCGCCAAACAGAAATCCACGGATGCCACCGCCGACGATGGCGGGTACATGGGAAAGCTTGATCCCGCGACGTTGCGCCCCGAGCTGCGGGAAGCGCTGAAGGGCTTGCAACCGGGGCAAATGACCGGCGTCGTCAAGCTCTCGGCTGGCTTTGCCATCGTGAAGGTCTTGCTTCCGTCGGATGCCCCGGATATTAAGGGCGCGAATCCCGCCCGCAATCTGCCGGCTGCCGCCACCGGCTTCATCCGGTACGCTCCCAACGTAGGGGGAAAAAACGAGGCCGACGTGGCGTTCCGCAGTTTGCCCAAGCCCGATGGCTGGGGCGGAGACTTGCGCGAGCTTTGCGAGATTCGCAAGAAGTCTCTTTCCCTCATGATCGACCGGCTGGAGAAAGACCCGTTGCTCGATACAAAAGGTGAGGCTCCCGGGAGCGCGCTGGACCGGATCGAGGCGCACTACGGGCTGGCGAATCTTTACGCCTATCGAGGAGACATGGACAAGGCGGTGGCGGAATGGGAATCCGCCTACCAGATTGCGTCGACGCAGCTTACGGGAGCGATGCCGGAGCTCGAGGAAGTGCTGGGAATTGCGTATTTGCATAAGTCCGAAATGGAGAACGATGTCTATCGCCATCCCGACGACCGCTGCATCTTCCCGCCGCGGCCGGGCATGCGCTATCAAAAGCCGGCGGATTCGCAAAAAGCGGTCGCGTACTTCCTGAAATATCTGGATCGCAAGCCCGATGCGCTGGATGTGCGCTGGCTGCTGAACCTGGCCGATGCCACACTCGGCGGGTACCCGGATCAGGTCCCGCCAAAATACCTGATCCCGCTATCGGCATTCGAGTCGAGCGAGAAAGTGGCCCGGTTTGTGGACGTGGCCTCCAAGGCAGGAATCAATACTTTCGGCGAGTCGGCCGGCATCATCGTGGATGATTTTGACAACGACGGCTTGCTCGAAGTGATGCTCTCCGACTACGACCAGTGCGGCGCCATGCATTTCTTCCACAATAACGGCGATGGAACCTTTTCCGACCGCACGAAACGGGCCGGCCTCGATACCCAGCTAGGCGGCTACACCATGTTCCAGGCCGACTATAACAATGACGGATGCCTCGACGTTCTGGTCTTGCGCGGGGCCTGGGAATTTGCCCAGAGAAAATCTCTCCTGCGAAACAACTGCGACGGCACCTTTACCGATGTGACCGCGCAGAGCGGCCTGGCTGAACCCGTCACCAGCACCCAGGCGGCAGCGTGGGCCGATATCGACAACGATGGTTTCGTCGACCTGATCGTGGGCAACGAGAACGGCTCCCTGCAGCTTTTCCACAACAAAGGCGACGGGACCTTTGAGGATATCGCGGTCCCGGCCGGCGTCGCGTTCGGCGGCTTCGTAAAAGCTGTGGCGGCTGGCGACTACGACAATGACGGGTGGGTGGATTTCTACGTTTCCGTCATGAACGGCACCCATTACCTTTTCCACAATAACCATAACCGCACTTTCACCGAGGTGAGCGTCCCGGCAGGCTTGACCAGGCCATGGCAAAGCTCGCCCGCCTTCTTTTTCGACTATGACAACGATGGTTGGCCAGACTTGTTTGTCGGCAGCTACTACGTGTCGCTGGAAGAAAATATACGAAGCTACCTGGGGCTTGCTCCCAATGCCGAGACCCTCAAGCTGTTCAAGAACATGAAGGACGGGACTTTTCGGGACGTGACCAAGGAAACTTCGCTGGATAAGGTCTTCATGCCCATGGGCGCCAACTTTGGCGACATCGACAACGACGGGTTTCTTGATATCTACATGGGCACGGGAAATCCTTCTTATGCTTCCCTGCTGCCGAACGTCATGTTGCGCAACCACGATGGCAAGTTCTTCACTGACGTGACGGCTTCGTCCGGCACCGGAGAACTCCACAAGGGACATGGCGTCGCCTTTGCGGACATCGACAATGACGGGGACGAGGACTTACTGGCGCAAATTGCAGGAGCGGCACCCGGGGATTCGCACCCTTTTCGCCTTTTCGAGAATCCGGGCAACGGCAATGACTGGATCAACCTTCATCTGGTAGGCGTGAAGAGCAACCGGGGCGCCATCGGGGCCCGTATTAAGGTCACAGTCGCAAACGGGCAAGGCGAACCACGTTCCATCTATCGCACCGTGGGCAGCGGGGGATCGTTCGGAGCCTCGCCGCTGGCTCAGCATATCGGACTGGGAAAGGCGGCCCGGATCGTCCAGCTTGAGATCTGGTGGCCGGCCAGCAACACCCGCCAGACTTTCGCCGGAGTGGGCAAAAATCAATTCCTCGAAATCAAGGAATTTGCCAATGATTACAAGAAGTTAGAACGGCATAGCTTTCGCCTGGGCCGGGCCGGGAGCGCGGCTCTCCGCCACCAAAGTGGGGTACCGGTCGCGCCCCAGGAAAGGTAAACTAAACCAGGCTTTTGGTGTAATCCGTTATGAAGCATTGGGTTCTGTTGGTGGTCCTTACCCTGGTTGCGGCCGTTCGCGCCGCGGCAGTGGAGAAGTACGACGTTCGCGGCCTGGTGTTGAAGGTAGACCCGTCGCACAAGAGCATGCTGGTTTCCTGTGAGAGCATCCCCGGCTTCATGGAAGCCATGACCATGCCTTTTGCGGTTCGGGAACCCAAAATGCTGGAAGGGTTGCAGCCCGGCACTGCGGTGAAATTCGTCCTGGTGGTAGACGGAGATTCTTCGTACGCTGACGACGTGCAGGCCCGGGCGTTCGAGAACCTGGAATTAGACCCCACCCAGGCCCGCCGCATGCACCTTCTGGAGAAGGAGGTGGCGCCGAGTTCGTCCCTGCCCAGCGCTCTTGCCGTCGGCCAGCCGGTTCCCGATTTCACCTTGACCGACCAGAATCGACGGCAGGTCCAGCTCTCCCAGTTTGCCGGGAAAGTGGTGGCCGTGACTTTTGTTTACACCCGGTGTCCATTCCCCAACTATTGTTTCCGGCTGTCCAATAATTTTGGGCAGCTGCAAAAGCGGTTTAAAGAACGAATGGGGCGGGACCTGGTACTGCTGACGATTGTGATCGATCCCGCCAACGATGGCCCGGAAGCTTTGACTCATTACGCCAAGATTTGGAAGGCCGATTCTCAGGGCTGGCACTTCCTGACCGGGCCGCTGCCGGAGATCAAGCAGATTGCGGGAAAGTTCGACATGAATTTCTATCCCGATGAGGCCCTGCTGGTGCACTCCTTTCACACGGCGGTGATTGATCGCCAGGAGAAGCTCGCGGCCAATCTGGAGGGAAATGAATTCAGCTCACAGCAACTAGGGGACCTGGTGGAGACCTTGCTCGACCAGCGCAAATAGGTAGAGGTCCCACGCAACCGGCATAATCAATCATGTCTTCTTCGCGCCGAGACTTCCTGAAGATCCTGGGTATAAGCACTGCCGCCGGCCTTTCGGCGGAGGGCGTGCCGCTGGCTTCGGCGGCGAGGAATCGGGGTCCCATCCGTTTGGACAACAATGAAAGCGCGTACGGCCCGTCGGACAAAGTACTGGAAGCGATGCGTCTGGCCGCCCGCGAAGCTGAACGCTATCCCTCGGGCGCGGGCGCGTCCGAACTGGCGGAGCGCATTGCTCAGTCGCACAAGGTCAAGCCGGAACAGGTCGTCCTGGGGGCGGGCTCGACGGAGATTCTCCGCATGGCCAGCTGTGCCTTTCTCGGCGCCGGGAAACAATTGCTGCAGCCGTCACCCACGTTTCCGGCCATTGAATTCTATGCCCGCTCCAGCGGGGCAACGGTAACATCCGATCCGGTCAACCGCCGCTTTCAGCATGACCTGGATGCGATGCTGGCGCACGCCGGGCCGGGCACGGGTTTGGTGTATATCTGCAATCCCAATAATCCGACCGCGTCGATCACGCCGCGGTCTGACCTGGAGCAGTTCATCTCCCGGCTGCCGTCGTCGTGCTGCATCCTGATCGATGAGGCCTATCATCACTATGCGGGACGGTCCAGCGCGTATATTTCGTTCCTCGACCAGCCTTTGAACGATCCCCGCATCGTGGTGACCCGCACGTTTTCGCACGCTTACGGGCTGGCGGGCCTGCGGGTGGGCTACGGGATCGCATCGCCCGAGGCGGCGGCGCGCATGCGGGCCTTCGGAACGGTTGACGGGGTAAGCACGCTGGGGATTCGCGCCGCGATCGCCGCGCTCGACGATGCCCCCAGCCTGAGGGCATGCATCAGGAAGAACACGGACGCCCGCCAGGAATTCGTGAACGCAGCTTTCGCGCGCAACTTCAAGCAGCGCGAGTCCTTCACTAACTTCTTCGCTGTGGATACGCAAAATCCGGCCACCATGGTCATCCAGTACTACCGCTCGAACAATATCCTGATCGCTCCCGTATCTCTGCTGTGGGATACATGGATCCGCGTTTCCCTGGGCAAACCGGAGGAGATGGACGCCTTCTGGCGGACGTGGGACACCCTTCCTATCGATAAATCAGCCATTCGCCACTAGAGGCTCTTCCTCATGGCGAAATCGCATCGCTGATTTCGCTCACCATCTTGGGCAGTCCGGCTAAGACCTCTTCATGCGGTCGGCGCGACGCTGCCTGGTCGTGGAGCAACGCTTGAAGTCTGCCGTGCGGTCCGGCTCACGTCTTGGGGTGATGGTCACTACGTACGCTGGCGCGCAATGACCGTAGCATTCTTGCCTGATTTGAGGCAGGTAAAATATTATGAAAACCGCATTCGACGGAGGGGCGGCGTTGGATCAGCACGCGTAAGCGAGGAGGCATTGGGCACATGAGCAAGCACTCTGGCACCTTGCGCCCGGAGATTTTCGACTGCGAGCAAGCTGCTTTGGAACTCCGCACATTTTCTGACACTACCGGCCGGAAAAACAACCTCTCTGCAGACCCCGGTTTCGATTCCATCGACAGATGGTTACTCCAGCGGCTGCGCCGCTTTATCGGCGACCTGCCGATTCGACTTGTCCTGCGGGGACGCGAGGAACTTTCGCCCGCGGCGGGCCGGGACGCGATCGCAACCGTGTCAATTTCCGATTGTCGAACTCTGGCCCGATTGCTCTTCAGCCCGGAAATCGCCTTCGGCGACGCTTACACCGACGGCCGCATCGTAGTCGACGGGGACCTGGTGCAACTCATGGAGCAGGTGATTCGGTTGATGCGCTTCACCAAACCGGAGGGCTGGTTCCGAAGGATGTCATCGCGCTGGTTGCAGCGGGTTCAAGCCAACACCATCGCCGGCTCGGCAAGAAACATTCACCACCATTATGATCTGACCACCGACTTCTACAGACTGTGGCTGGATTCCCGGCTGGTCTACACTTGCGCTTATTTTCCTTCTCCCTCCGTCTCCCTGGAACAGGCGCAGATCGCGAAAATGGATCATGTCTGCCGCAAGCTGCAACTCCAACCCGGTGAAACCGTCGTCGAAGCGGGCTGCGGATGGGGGGCTCTGGCCCTTCATATGGCAAAGAATTACGGAGTCAAGGTGAGGGCGTTCAACATTTCAAGAGAACAGATTCTTGTTGCCCGCGATCTGGCTGCGAAGGAGGGATTGAGCGGTCGCGTGGAATTTATAGAGGATGACTACCGGAATATCTCGGGCCGATGCGATGTTTTCGCGTCGGTCGGGATGCTGGAGCATGTCGGGGTTGAAAACTACCGGGAACTGGGACGAACCATTCATCGTACGATCGGAGACTCCGGACGTGGACTCCTCCACTTCATCGGCCGCAACCGGCCGGGAACCTTCAGTCCGTGGATCAGGAAACGCATTTTCCCCGGCGCTTACACACCGGCCCTAAGTGAATTGACGGACCTGTTTGAGCCCTGGAATTTCTCTGTGTTGGACGTGGAAAACCTTCGATTGCATTATGCGAGAACCCTGGAGCACTGGTTGAGCAGATTTGAAGCGGCCACCGGGCAGATCACCAAAATGTTCGGGCCCGAATTTGTACGAGCCTGGCGTCTCTACCTGGCGGGCTCGACTGCAGCCTTCCGGGTGGGCACTCTCCAGCTGTTTCAGGTCGCCTTTGCCGGTCCTGCGTGCCGGCAGATCCCGTGGACCCGCGCGTACCTTTACGCGAAGCACAATCCGGCGAAAGAAGAACCCCAATGGATTCGTGCGACGTCCTGATCGTCGGAGCCGGCCCGGCGGGCTCGTCCTGCGCCTGGGGACTGCGCCGGGCAGGCCTCGACGTCCTCATCCTCGACCGGTGTGTATTTCCACGGAACAAAGTCTGCGGGGGATGGATCACGCCCGCCGTACTTGAGGAACTTCAGGTAGATCCCGCGGAATATGCCCGGAACCGCGTATTCCAGCCGCTCACCGGATTTCGCACCAGCCGCATGGGCAGCCCGGAGGTCGAAACCGACTATGGACGACCCATCAGCTACGGGATACGAAGAGTCGAGTTTGACGACTTCCTGCTTACCCGTTGCGGCGCGCGCGTCTCGCAGGGCATAGCACTGAAAAGCATCGAGCGGGCCGGCGACCATTGGATTGTCAACCAGCAGATCAAGACTCGGCTGCTTGTCGGCGCGGCTGGACACTTCTGTCCGGTCGCCCGATTTCTGGGCGCCGACAGCCACGGGGAAATCGCGGTTGTGGCCCAGGAGACCGAGTTCGAGATGACTTCACGCCAGGCCGACAATTGTTCCATTCGACCCGAAGTGCCGGAACTTTACTTCTGTCCTGACATGAAAGGATACGGGTGGTGCTTTCGGAAGCAGAATTTTCTCAACATAGGCCTGGGCCGGTTAGATCCGCATGGCTTGCCCGGCCACGTCGGGGATTTCGTCGAGTTCCTGAAATCAAACCGGAAAATCGGATTTGAGCTTCCCACCCCGATGCAGGGCCACGCTTATCTTTTGCATGGCGACAATCAGCGCAATATCGTCGGCGAAGGGATCCTCCTGATCGGAGATGCGGCCGGCGTCGCCTACTCCCAGAGTGGTGAAGGAATCCGGCCTGCGATTGAATCCGGTTTGTTGGCTGCCGGGGCGATCATTGCTGCCGGAGGGAAGTACACTCGAAGCGCTTTGGACAACTACCGCAGCCTTCTCAGGGCGCGGCTGGGAGGATCCAAGGCGGGTTGGTCAGCCGCCATCGGCCGCCACCTTCCCACTCCCTTGATCAGCTCGTCCGCCAGGCTTCTCCTGGCGAGCAAGTGGTTTTCACGCCGTGTGGTGCTCGACCACTGGTTCCTGAGGCGCAACGAACCAGCTCTGAATTATCAACTCGCCGCGCCGGTTGGTTGAAAACGCAAACTCAGGGCTCCCATCCCCCGCCAAGACTCTTGTAGAGCTGCACCAGGGCCAAGCATTCGTTGAGCTGGGCCTGCACCAGGCTGAGTCGGGCGGAGAAATAATTAGTGTCGTTGGTCAGAACTTCCAGGTAACTCGCAACCCCGCCCTTGTAAGTTTTGGGCGTAGGTTTCTAAGCGCGCTCAAGGAGATGGAGACAACATCCGGGCCGATTCCTCACCAGTCTCAACCAACGCTGGCGAGTTCCTGAGTGGCTAGCGGGACGTTCTATCCTAAAATTGCGGACCTGCGGATAGCCCGCTGCTCGGGGCGTGCGCCTGGTTCAGACGTGTTGCCCGAGCCGGATCATTCTGGACTTTCGCCCGCCGGACGGGCCCTTGCACGCCGGGAGTCTAAACAACCTCGAAATGCATCTATTGGAGGCGGGCTCTTGCGCTGGAGTCCCCAGCAAGCAGCGGGCGGGCAGCCCTCGAAAACTTCTGCCTCAAACCATAAATAGACGGCCTAAAATTCGCGCCGGGGAGAAAGACACTGCCTCACACTTTCGGATCTTTGGTATTTACGCCTGTCGTCAAAGCGCTGCAGGAGCGGTACGGCAGCCGGCGGCAATATGCGAGATTAGAGGAGTCCGGTTCCGCTCCGGTTCGGCTGGGCCCGCAAGAGGCGGAGTTCATCGGGGAACGCGACACCTTCTATATGGCGAGCGTGGGCGCGACCGGCTGGCCTTACGTTCAGCATCGGGGCGGAAGTAAGGGCTTCCTGAAAGTGATCGACGAAAGTACCCTCGCCTTCGCGGACTTTCGCGGCAACAAACAGTACATCAGTACCGGGAACCTGACGACGGACAACCGGGTCGCCCTCATTCTGATGGATTATCCCCGGCAGCTGCGCCTGAAAATCCTGGGCCGGGTCGAGATCCTCGAAGGGGAGCAGGCCAAAGACTGGATCAAGAAAGTACGCGACCCGGAGTACAAGGCTTTTACCGAGAGAGTATTCGTTATACGAGTTGAGGCCCTGGACTGGAACTGTCAACAGCACATCATTCCCCGCTACACCGAGGAGGAGATTCGGGGTGCGCTCGCCCCCGCGGAGCAGCGGATGCTTGAACTGGAGCAGGAAAACCAGAAGCTTCGGGAAGAGCTTTCGCAGGCCAGGCCAGAAAAACGCGGGTAGAGGACTGGGCTGCCGCTACTTTTCTTCTGTCTTAAATTCGCAGTAAAGTCCTACCGTAAACGTTAACGGCGGTGCTATATTAGCAAACGCTTGAGCGCTGGCAAACCGTGACAAGGACAACGAACCCACTGTGAAATGCTCAGATCGAACTCCTCTCCCTCGGCTGAATTTCCTCGATTGGTTGGCTGTATTTCTCTTCATATCGGCGGCTGCGTCCGCGCAGAACGCCCTTCCCTACCGGGACCCAAAGCTTCCGGTCGAGCAACGCGTGGCCGATCTGCTCTCGCGCATGACACTGGAAGAGAAGGTGGCGCAGATGGAAGGCGCCTGGGAGAATCGCCAGTTTTTCAGCGACCCCAAGACGCTTTTTGTTGACCCGGATGGAAACTTCCTTCCCGAGCGTGCCGCGGTGCTGCTCAAGAACGGCCTGGGGGAAATCTCCCGCCCCAGCGAAAAGCGTGGGCCGCGCCAGATGGTGAACTACACCAACACCGTGCAAAAGTGGGTGAAGGAGAACACGCGTTTGGGAATACCCGTTCTCTTTCACGATGAGTGCCTGCACGGGCATGTCGCGCCCGGAGGCACATCGTATCCCCAGGCCATTGCCTTGTCCTCGACCTGGGATCCTGCGCTGGTGCAAGATGTTTTCAGCGCGACTGCAGCCGAAGCCCGCGCCCGGGGAGTGCAGCACTGCCTGGCTCCCGTGCTGGATCTGGCGCGCGACCCGCGCTGGGGACGCACCGAAGAAACCTATGGAGAGGACCCGTACCTGGTCTCACGCATCGGACTCGCGGCCATCCTCGGCTTTCAGGGAACGGGCCGCATGGATGGGGCGCACGTGATGGCGACCGCAAAACATTTTGCCGTCCATGGCCAGCCCGAAGGCGGCACCAATGTCGCGCCCGGCAATTATTCCGAACGGGTTGTCCGCGAATATTTCCTGAAGCCTTTCGAGACCGCCGTCAAAGAGGGCCACGTGCAAACCGTGATGGCCTCATACAACGAGATTGACGGCATCCCATCGCACAGCAACAAACACTTGCTGGACGGCATCTTGCGCCATGAATGGGGCTTTGACGGCTTGATCGTCTCCGACTATTTCGGCATTACCGATCTGGTGACGCTTCATCATGTGGTTGCCACCAACGAGGAAGCCGCCAAGATGGCTCTGGAAGCCGGCGTCGAGATCGAACTCCCGTTCGAGGCCACTTTCTCCAGCCTCCCGGACCAGGTGCGCCAGGGGAAAGTCTCCGAAGCCAGCGTGGACCGGGCGGTGGCGCGTCTTCTTCGCGCCAAGTTCGAAGCCGGGCTTTTCGAAAACCCGTACGTGGATCCTGATTACGCGGAAAAGCTGGTTAACAATGCCGATCATCAGCGACTGGCGCTGCAAGCCGCGCACGAATCCATCATTCTGCTAAAGAACCAGAACAATCTCCTGCCGCTGGACAAATCCAGGTACAGACGGATCGCCGTCATCGGTCCCAACGCCGCCGATTTGCACCTGGGCGGATACAGCAACCATCCGGGCCGCGGAGTCAGCGTTTTGCAGGCGGTGAGGGACAAAGTTGGCCCGTCCGCCGAGGTGCTGTACTCCGAGGGCTGCAAGATAACGGAAACATTTCCCGACTGGGATGCGGACAAAGTTGTGCTGGGCGATCCGGCCCTGAATGCGAAACGAATTCAGGACGCGGTCGCCGTCGCCAGAAAAGCCGACCTGGTAATTCTTGCGCTGGGCGAGAACGAGCAAACCTCGCGCGAGGCCTGGGCGGCGGACCATCTGGGAGATCGCGATAGCCTCGATCTGCTGGGCAACCAGGATGACCTGGTCAAAGCGGTCCTGGCCACGGGAAAACCCACAGTCGTTTACCTGCAGCATGGCCGCCCGAATTCCATCAACTACATCGCGGAGAACGTTCCTGCGATTCTGGATGGCTGGTATCTCGGCCAAGAGGGCGGAGCTGCGATCGCCGACGTACTCTTCGGAGATTACAACCCGGGCGGCAAGCTTCCCATCACCGTGCCACGGTCCGTGGGACAACTACCGGATTATTACTATCAAAAGCCTTCGGCGAAACGCGGGTTCCTGGGCGCCTCCATCAAACCTCTTTTCCCTTTCGGATGGGGCCTGAGTTATACCAGCTTTAAATACGACAACCTGCGCGTCACTCCCGACACCATCGGACCGCAGGGGACAACCACGGTTTCGGTAGATGTGACCAACACCGGCAAGGTGAGCGGGACCGAAGTCGCGCAACTCTACATTCGTGACGAAGTCAGCTCGGTTACGCGGCCGGTCAAGGAACTCCGCGGGTTCCGCCGCCTGGCGCTTGATCCGGGCAAGACCCAGACCGTCACCTTCACCCTGGGTCCGGAAGAGTTGTCGTTTTTAGACCGTGAGATGCATCGCGTAGTGGAGCCCGGCAGCTTCAAAATCATGGTCGGCGGCAATTCGGTGGATTTAGTCGAGACCAAATTGAGCGTAGCGGCTCGTTAGATTCAGAACATGAGTTTGCCAGGCATTCCTGCGACCACCTTCGGGCGGGCGTCCGCGATTCGCCGCTCCCTGCCTGTTCTGACTGTTATCGGCATTGGCCTGAATCCCTTGCTGGGGGCGCAACAGAGGCCGGTGGCCGATCCGCCCGGGCAGTACGACGAAGCAAAAGTTCCGCAGTACACTCTGCCCGATCCCCTGCTCCTGCTCAATGGAAAGAAAGTGACCAGCACAAGAGCATGGAGAAAACAGCGGCGGCCCGAGATTTTGAACCTCTTCGAAACGAATGTCTATGGCCGAACCATGGTGGGGCGCCCCCGGGCGATGACCTGGGAGGTGACGACGAACGACCCGAGCGCGGTGCCGGGTACGTCCGCCGCCAAGACGGTCACGATTTACTTTGCCGGAAAGAAAGAAGATGGGCCGGATAAGAATGCCCCGAAGATGGTGCTGCAGATCCTGCTGCCGGCCCATGCCAGGAAGCCGATTCCAGTTTTTTTAATGCCCACCACCTTCCACCGTATTCCTCAGCAGGTGCTCGACCGGGGCTACGGGTTTGTCAGCTTCGATCCTACTTCCGTGGAAGCGGATAACCGCAACGGATACGCCGGCAGCGTCCGCGCCTTCTTCGCTCCTCCCAACCAGAAAGAACCAGGCCCGCAGGAATGGGGAGCCATCGGCGCCTGGGCGTGGGCCATGAGCCGGGCCATGGATTACCTGGTCACCGACCCGGATATCGATGCCAAAAGAGTTTCCATCGTCGGGGTCTCGCGCTACGGTAAAGTCACCATGTGGGCCGGCGCGCAGGATGAGCGCTTCGCCATTGTTTTTTCCGGGGAGTCCGGCTGCGGCGGCGCGAATCTGGTTCGCCGGCAATTCGGCGAGACGGTCAAATCCATTACTGCCACCTTCCCCTATTGGTTCGACGGAACTTTTAAGAGCTACGGCGACCGGGTGAACGAACTTCCCGTAGACTGGCATATGCTCATCGCCCTGATGGCGCCGCGTCCGGTGTACATCGCCACGGCGGAACAAGATCACTGGGGCGATCCCCGAGGCTCCTTCCTGGCGGCAAAAGCCGCCGAGCCGGTCTACGCGCTCTTTGGAGAACCTGGCCTGGGCGTGGAAGACATGCCCGCGGTGGCCACGCCGGTGGGCGATTGGATCGGTTTTCATAACCGGAAAGGATCACACGGCATCGATGACTACGACTGGGAACAGTTTCTCAACTTTGCCGACCGGCACTTCGGCATCTCGCGCGCGTCCCAATGAATTTCAGGCAGACAGCTCGGGCGTGTTCACTGGCCGCGCTCTCTCTGCTCACATCGCACGGCACCGGTTTTGCGCTCAGCCAGGCGAAATATGTGGAGTTCGTTCCGCATCCCAACGATTTCGTCGTCGCGGCGGGTGAATCGCTCACAACCATATACGTGGACGCAAACGATCATGCCGGCGTGGTCCGCGCCGCCGGCGATCTGCAAGCTGATGTTGCCCGGGTCACCAGGCGCACGCCGGCGATTACGAACAGGATACCTTCCGGCGGGAACCTGATCATCGTCGGGACCATCGGGAAGAGCGCCACTATCGACCGGCTTATCCGAGAAAAGAAAATCGACGTTTCATCCGTCGCAGGAAAGTGGGAGTCGTTTCTGATCCAGGTGGTCTCCAGGCCCTTGCCCAGCGTCGCTAACGGACTGATCATCGCGGGCAGCGACAAGCGGGGAACGATTTACGGCATCTACGACCTGTCCGAACAAATCGGGGTCTCGCCCTGGTATTGGTGGGCCGACGTTCCCACGCAACCTCGGAGTGCGATCTTCGTCAAGCCGGGCAGGCACGTCCAGGGACCACCGGCGGTCAAATACCGCGGCATTTTCCTCAACGACGAAGCGCCCGCGTTGTCCGGCTGGGTGAAGGAAAAGTTCGGCAACTATAACCATCAGTTTTACGAGAAGGTCTTTGAACTTCTGCTTCGGCTCAAGGCCAACTATCTGTGGCCGGCCATGTGGAACAACGCATTTAACGAAGATGATCCGCTGAATCCGCAACTCGCCGACATGTACGGCATCGTGATGGGCACGTCGCATCACGAGCCCATGTTGCGGGCCCAGCAGGAATGGAAGAGACACGGCACCGGCCCCTGGGACTATGCGCTCAATTCCGATGTCCTGCAAAAATTCTGGACCGAGGGTATTGAGCGCAATAAGAACTACGAAAGCATCATCACGCTGGGCATGAGAGGGGATGGCGACCTCCCCATGACCGAAGGCGCCAACATCGCATTGCTCGAAAAAATCGTCGCCGACCAGCGAAAAATAATCGCCGCCCAGGTGAACCCGGACCTCTCCGCCGTGCCCCAGGACTGGGCGCTATATAAAGAGGTACAGGAGTACTACGAAAAAGGCATGCGGGTTCCGGATGACGTGACCCTGCTCTGGTGCGACGACAATTGGGGAAACATACGCCGGCTGCCCACGCCGGAGGAACGCAAGCGGAGCGGCGGCGCAGGAATTTACTACCACTTCGACTACGTCGGCGATCCGCGCTCCTACAAATGGCTCAACACCATCCCCATCACCAAGGTCTGGGAGCAGATGAATCTGGCCTACCTCTATGGCGCGAATCGCATCTGGATCGTAAACGTCGGCGATTTGAAGCCGATGGAATTTCCCATCGAATTTTTCCTGACCCTGGCCTGGCATCCCGAGGAGTGGCCCCAGGAGCGCATTCCGGAATACTCCAGAATGTGGGCGCAGCGTGAATTCGGACCGAAATATGCGTCCGAGATTGCCGCCCTGGTTGCCCAATACACGAAGTTCAACGGACGGCGCAAACCTGAATTGCTGGAGCCGGACACATACAGCCTGGTCGACTATCACGAGGCGGAGAAAGTGCAGGGCGAATGGCAAGCCATCACCCGGCAAACGGAACAAATCTACAGCAGCTTGCCGGAAAATGAACGCGACGCCTTTTTCGAGCTTGTTCTCTACCCGGTCAAGGCCTCCGCCCAGGTTGCCGAACTCTACATCGCCGTCGGCAGGAACCATCTTTATGCCAGCCAGGGCCGGGCCAGCACGAACGACCTGGCCGCGAAAGCTCGAGCGCTGTTCCAGGCGGACGCCGACTTGTCCGCCGAATACAACCACACTCTGGCACACGGCAAGTGGGACCATATGATGGATCAGCCCCGCATCGGCTACACCGGATGGCATGATCCGCCGGCCAACGTCATGCCGGGGGTAAAAGAAGTGGAGGTCCCCGTTCCCGCCGGGCTGGGCGTGGCGGTCGAAGGCTCGGCTTCAGCGTGGCCTGGAAACGGAGAGGAGCCTTCCCTTCCTGTGCTGGACGGTTTCAATCAGCCGCGACGTTCCATTGATATCTTCAATCGCGGCCGAACGCCGTTTGCTTTCACCGCCCACGCCAGCCAGCCCTGGATTCTGCTGAGCGCAACCCACGGAACCGTCGGCAGCGATCAGCGCCTTTGGGTAAGTGCGGACTGGGCTAAAGCTCCGAAAGGTTCAGGCACCGGCACGGTGACTGTGGCTGGCGCTGGAGTCGGTTCGGTCTCGGTCAAGGTGCGAATATTCAATCCGGACCAGCCTACAAGGGCTTCTCTCCAGGGTTTTGTCGAGGCCGAAGGCTATGTTTCGATCGAAGCCGCGCACTATACGACCAAGACGGACACAGCCTCCGCCCGATGGAATGAAATCGCGGACTACGGGCGCACTCTGTCGTCCATGACGATATTTCCCGTTGCCGCTCCCAGCGCCACTCCGCCGGACGCTCCCTGCCTGCAGTACCGTATGTATTTGTTCCACCCGGGAACGGTCCAGGTGGAAACGATTCTTGCCCCTACATTGAACTTTGTTCCCGGACGCGGCCTCAGATATGCAATCGCATTTGATAACCAGCCGCCACAGATTGTCGATATCCTGGCCCGCAACTCGCAGACTGACTGGGAAACGTCGGTCAAGGACAGCGTCCGCAAGATTCAATCGACTCACACTCTGGCCGTCTCCGGATATCATGTCTTGAAAATCTGGATGGTCGATCCCGGCGTGGTCCTGCAGAAAATCGTGGTGAACACCGGCGGCATGAAACCCAGCTATCTGGGGCCGCCTGAAAGCTATCGCTCCGGCGGTTCCAAGTAGATGGCTGAGCATCCGGCCAGGGCGTCGATTGATTGCGCTCCCCGGGCCCTGGCCGCGACCTCACTTAAGTTCTGGCGGATTCGATGGAGGTTGGGAGGCGGGCATTTTTCCCACGAGGCTCTCCTCACTATTTTCGTGGAGCTCCTGCACCTTTCTAAGTTCTTTCTCCGCGGCGGCCGTGTTGCCGATTGCCTGATACAAACGTCCTAGCTGGTAATGGGCGTCGGGCAGCTGGGGACTTAACGCCACGGCGCGGAGCAGCGCCGCCTGAGCCTCTTTGTAGTTCTTCTGCTGCATGTAGAGAGCGCCCAAATCAACATAGACGATGCGCAGGTCGTGGTTGCCTTGTATCGCCCGTTTGAACAAGGAGAGCGCCGCGTCCGGCTGATTGTTCTTCCATTCGATGTCTCCCAGGTAGGCCAGCGACTGGGCGTGGTTGGGGTCGACAGACAACTCAGCTTCAAACTCCTGCTTTGCCCGGTCATACTGTTGCGACTTCCAGAGCAGGTAGCCCAAGCCGAAGTGAAGGTTGGGTTCGCGGGGAGAGATCTTCACCGCCGTTTCGAACTCGGCGATAGCCTCCGAGGTTTTTCCCAGGCCGTCCAGGGCTTCGCCGGTCAGGACATGGGCCGCGGCCGAATCGGGCTCCAGTTCCATGAGTTTACGGAACTCTTCCAGTGCGCAATCGTATTTCTTGGCCCACAAGCAGCTCTGGGCCAGTGTCTGGTGAAGTCCTGCGTTGGCGGGGTCGGCCGCTGCGACCGGTTCGAGATACTGGGCGGCCAGCGCAAAGTCCTTCGCGCCGTAATAACTCAGCCCGAGCAGCGTCTGCACCTGTGTGCTGGAGGGGTCAGCGGCCAAAGCGGCGCGAAGCGCGGTCACCGCCGCCGGGAAGTGGCCTTGCTTGAACTCGGCCAGTCCCAGGTTGAGATCGATTCCCGGCAGCTTGGGATCGAGCGCCAGCGCGCGCCTGTAGGCCGCCACCGCGTCCGCATATTTCTGCTGCCGGGAGCGGACCACACCCAGGCTGGCGAAAGCCGCAGCGTCGCGTGGATTACTCTCGGTCACCGCTTTCCAGACCCGGGCCGCCTCCTCCAGCTTTCCCTGTTGCTGGAGCGCGATCGCCTCCTTCGGGCTTGCAGCTTGTGCAATCACAAAGCGCGACAGCAGCAGCAAAACCGCGGTCAGTCTGGTCTTCCCGTTGCTCATGCGCGACACCGCTGCTCCTCTCAGGATCAACCGCCTTTGCGACCTTTGCGCCCTTGCAGTGAAAGGCTTTTTGCCCAAAGGTCGCAAAGCGTTAAGCAGAAGTCTAGTTTACAGGGACGACGGCAGGGGCTGAGTTCGGGGACAAATCCACCATGGAGGATGGGCGTCCTCGCCCCTCAGGCACTGGCCCGTGTCCCAATTACCCTTTCTCCCGCTCCTCGATCCAGGCTGATTTGGACAGCAGTGGATACAAGTCAAACATTTGACTATCCGAAGCTGATCGTCCGCCGGTATAATAGTTTGTTGCGATAACGCAAGGAAGTAAGATCGATGTTGACTCGAAGGTTAGTCGTACAAGGGGCGATACTTGCGTTTTGCTCTGCGGCTTCGATTGGCGAGCAGAGTCACCAGGCTCCTCATTCCTCTTCCCCCGTCTTGCGTGAATTTCCTGTGGTTCTGCAGCAGAACGTCGTGGCCGGAAAAACCCCGCCGGGAACTAAAGTTCAAGGAAAGCTTGCGGCCGCCATCCTGTTTGATGGCGCGCTAATCCCCAAGAATGCGGTCGCATCCGGGGTGGTGGTTGAATCCGAATCCAGAAAAGGGGAGGACCGGGCGCGGCTCACGATCCGCATGAACACAGTAAGCTGGAATGGCGGATGGGCTCCTCTCTATGCTTATTTGATGCCCTTGTATTACCCCGCGACCGGGGAGGCAGTGCCGAATTTGCCGAACGAAGCTCCGGATCCAGACTCCAGGACCTTGAATGGACCCAACCAGTCGTCGCAGTCCCCGATGTCCCAACCATTTGCGGGCGGCGGCTCGGAAGCCAATCAAGGGGCCATTCCGGACGTTGCCATCCTCTCGAGTCGGCCGGTTCGAATGAAAAATGTGGTACTCGAACCCGCAAGTGACGGGGGTATCGCGCTTGTGTCCGAGCATGTGAATATCAAGCTGTTTAAGATGACGACCTACGTCTTTGCTGCCGACGAGTCCGCAGCAAGGTAAGCTCAGATTTGAACTGTCCGCTTCACCGCGTACCGACCACTTCCGGGCGGCGGCTCAGAAGCGACTGACTGCCATCCCGGATATTCCCACCATCTCGATCCAAATCTGTCCCGATGAAGAACCTGGTACTTGAACCCACAGCGGATGGCGGCGGCGCACTTGTGTCCCAGAAGACCAATATCAAAGTTGTATAAACTGACGACCTACGTCCTGGCTGCGGTCGAACCACCAGCAAAGTAAGTCAGATTCATACCGTCAGCTTCAGGGCTGCTCACCTGGGAGCCTGACGGGCTTGAACTCCATTCCAAAAATAAAAGCTCGCACCTGGTTCGATGCGAGCCCTTGGAGCCAC
>DASQHA010000250.1:0-8012 GCA_035632335.1 Terriglobales bacterium | reverse complement strand
ACAATGCGCTCCATCACCTGCTGAATCATGCGCTGCTTGGCCAGCCCGCTGGACGCATCGGCGTAGTCCGCCTTGATCTCGTCGCGCAAATTCCAGTGGCTGAGCAGGCGCATCTTCGGCGGGAACAGGCGCTGTCCCTGGGCATCGAGCAGGTGGTGCATCCAGATGTTGTATTCCGCGATGTACTGTTCCGCTTGCGCCCCGGCTTGCGCGATGCCCAGGTTCACATCCGCCGGAATCCGCTTGGAAAAGCCTTCCGCCAGCCGTACCTCCGCCCACTGCCGGCGCGACCATGACGGACCTTCCTTGAGCCGCTGGTCGAGCGTGGTCAGCGGGAAATTCAGCAGCACCACGAAAGCGATTTTGTTCTGAAAGAAATCGTCCAAAACGTGGGCCGAGGGATCGTAGCCGGCGATAATCTCGTCGAACGGAAGCACCGGGCCGAGATCAAGGTCCGACTGCTGGCGGAATTCCCGGTTGATCTCGTGCATGTGACCGCCCAGTTGTTCCAGCAGGCTCTGCATACGGTTGAACATCGTATCCAGCGTGGCCTGGTCTCCGGCGAAGTTGGTCCGCACAAAGTCCTCGAAGACAGACGCGTCGCCGTCTCCGGCGCGCCAGAATTCAGCCGCCTGCTGCAATCCGCGATGGGCCCGGGCGCGCTGCGATTCGCCGTACTTCGCGACCAGTTCCGTTTCCATCCTGGCGACCGACTCTTTTGCCCATGACGGCGTGACCTCAGCCGCAGGCGCCGCGTTGGCCGTGGAACTCTGCATGGAAACCTCCCTGGAATGAGCTGGCGGCACCAAGACCGCAACGGCCGCGGCGAGTAGGGTCAGGTAGATTGCTGGTCGCATGAAATGTCTCCACCGTGTCGAGAGCGCCGGCAGGCTAATTCTGCTCCGGCGTCTGCTGCTTTCTTGCCACCGCCGAACCCGGTTGCGGATAAGGCAGCGAATTGCTGATCTCCGAGATATCGGCGGGGGTGAAGTCGGGAAAGGGCAATTGGTGTTCGTCCCGCCACTTCTGCACCTGGCTCGCGGCCCACTCCGCTTTTTCTTTGTTCAACCCGGTGTCCCGCCCCAGATAGACGGTTTGCGACGGGAAGGCAACGCTGGTGCCGGCGGCGTCCACAATGTCCATGATGCGGAGCAGGATATCTTCCTTGATGGTAAGGAACTCGCTGAAATCCTGGGTGAGGACATAGCAGAAAATTTCCATGCTGAGCGCGCTCTCGTCGAAGGAGATGAAGCGGTTGCGGGCGCCCTGGGTCTCGACTTTGGGATGCTCATACAGCAGGCGGCGGATCTGCACCAGCACGTACCGCATCTGGTCCGGAGTGGTCTCGTAGCGCAGCCCGATTTTGGTGTTGAGGAGAATCTTGTCGCGCCGGCTGAAATTCTCCAGGGTCATCGTAGCCAGGGAACCGTTTGGGATGGAAAGTTGGGTCCGCTCATTGGTGCGGACCCGGGTCGAGCGCAGGCTGATATCTTCGACCGTGCCCACCTTGTCCCCGAAGCGGCAGAAATCGCCCACCCGTATGACTTCATCGCTCAGAACGGAAACGCCGCCGAAGAGATTCTCCAGCGTTTTTTGCGCTGCAAATGCGATGGCAAGACCGCCTATGCCGACTCCCGCGAGGAGCGTGGTGAGATTGAATCCGAGCGTGCCCATCACGGTGAAAATGGCCAGCACGACAATCGCGACTTTGAGCATCCGCTCGCCCAGAATCATGAGCGATTCCGTGCCCATGCGTCCCGAGAGCACTGCCCTTTGCCGCACGCTCCTCAGCACTTCCCGCAGGATGCGCCACAACAGCCAGTTGAAACCAACGACTGCCACCACTCCAGCCACCTGCTGGTAGCGATGCCGTTGCAGCACGGGTATGCGAAGGTAAGAGACCAGGACCCCGTGCGCCAGGACTCCGAGCACCAGCCAGAGCGGCCGCACGAACGAGCTCCAGGCCGCGGCCACTTCGCGCTTGCGATAGCGGGCCCAGAGCCACCAGGGCAGCCTGAGGAATTGGACTGCCAGCCATCCCAGGCCCGCCGCGATCGGCACCGCGATCAATAGCGCCAGCCATTGCCACAAAACGATGCCGAGAAACTCGTGGCTCACCAGGGCCTGTGGGAGATGAGTTTCCCATTGATGCACCGCAGCCTGGTCATAGAGTTCGTTGAGGCGGGCCAGCGTGTCCGCTGAGATGAGCCAGATGCGGCCGCCGCCGGAATCGGAGACCCGGACCAGCACCAGGTCGGCTTCGACGTCTCCGGCGATCAGGCTGCCGACCCGCTGCCTGTCCAGCGGCAGGCCTTCCTGCGGTGTACCGTCGGGCTGATTGCTGATGCGCCTCAAGTCACCGCTGAAACTGCGGTCAATCACCACTTTCAACTTGGTGGCGACATCTTCGCCCTGCGTCTGCCGCCGCGCCGCCGACATCTGCAGATACTGGGCGGCAGTGGAATAATTTCCCGACTGCGCAGCCTGCAGAAATCCATACAGCGTGCCGCTTGGCGTATCGCGGCCGAGAGGATCGGCCGTGGCGCCATTGGTGGCGCTTCCCGTCTTGGCCGGCTGCCCCGGCAGCAGTTGATAGGCCAGCGCCGGGGAAGCAATGGCCAGGCAAAGCAGCAGCCGGCGCATGGGTTTCAGCAAAGAAAACATGATTCCTTCAAGAATTGTAATGTAGGCGCGAGCCCCCCACGCTCCTGCTGCGTCCACCACGCTGCCGCACGAGCGGGACGCTCGCGCCTACATTGAACCTACTTCTTCGGACGGTATATGTCGGTGCTGGTGCCAAAGAAGACTTCAGCCGCTTGCATCACCGTTTCAGAGAGCGTGGGGTGGGGATGAATGGTCAGCGCTATGTCTTTGGCGAGTGCCGCCATCTCCACCGCCAGCACGCCCTCGGCGATCAGTTCTCCCGCCCCCGCGCCCACGATGCCCACCCCCAACACACGTTCGGTCTGGGGATCGAGGATGAGCTTGGTCATGCCCTCGGTCCGGTCCACCGTCATGGCCCGGCCCGACGCCGCCCAGGGAAATTTCGCGACTTTGATCTCGCGGTTTTCTTTCTGCGCCTGGGTTTCGGTGAGACCGCACCAGGCGATCTCGGGATCGGTGAATACCACCGCCGGAATGGCCGCCGGCTCGAATGCGACTTTGTGTCCGGCAATGGCTTCGACCGCGGTGCGCCCCTCGTGCGAGGCCTTGTGCGCCAGCATGGGTTCGCCCACCACATCGCCGATGGCGTAAATCGCGGGATCGCTGGTTTGCAGCTGGTTGTTGACCTGAATGAAACCGCGCGGGCCGATCTGCACTTGTGTTTTCTCCAGCCCGGGAATCTCAGAATTTGGCTTGCGCCCCACCGACACCAGAATTTTGTCGAAGACTTTTTCGCGCTCCTTGACTTCGGGGCCGTCGAAAGTCACGCGAATGCCGTTGCCTTCGTCCTTCACCGCGGCCACCGTGGTGTTCAGCATGATGGAAGCGAAACTTTTTTCGATCCGCTTATGCAGGGGAAGAACCAGGTCGCGGTCGGCACCGGGGAGCAATCCGGGAAGCATCTCAACTACCGAAACTTTCGAGCCCAACGCCGCATATACCGTGCCCAACTCCAGGCCGATGTAGCCGCCGCCGATCACCAGCAACGAGCCCGGCACCTCGCTCAGATCGAGCGCAGAGGTGGAATCCATGACTCGCGGAGTGTCCAGCTTGAATGCGGGAATAATTGCCGGACGCGATCCGGTCGCGAGGATGATGCGATCGAAAGTCAGGGTTTCATCGCCGCCGCCAGCCTTCGAAATCCGTAACGTATTCGAATTCTCGAACGCCGCGCGTCCCTGCACGTATTCGACCTTGCGCTGCTTCGAGAGAACACCCAGGCCTCCGGTCAACTTCTTGACCACGCCTTCTTTCCAGGAACGCAACCGGGCCAGATCGATCCTGGGTTCGGCATACTCGATTCCCCAATTTTTCGCATGATGCGCTTCATCGATCAGCTTGGCCACATGCAGCAGGGCCTTAGAAGGTATGCATCCGCGGTAGAGGCAGACTCCGCCCGGATTCGCTTCCGGATCGATCAGCGTGACCTTGAAGCCGAGATCGGCAGCCAGAAATGCCGCGGCATAGCCGCCCGGCCCGCCGCCCACCACTGCAAGATGCAAGTTTGAAGTTTCAGTCATTCAGTCAGAAGGTTTTCACCAACAGGAACTGAGGACTGAGAGGTACGCGAGGGAATTTCCTCTGCGTCCTCCGTGTCCTCTGTGGTTTCTGATTTCTCAGATCCTATCCCTGCACCGACAGCAGGAAGGGCTGTTCGAACGCCTCCGCGATCCAGCGCAGGAACCGGGCCGCGTCGGCGCCGTCGATCAAGCGATGATCATAGGAGAGCGAAAGCGGCAGCACTTGCCGGGGTTCGAATTTGCCGTTCATCCACACCGGTTCCATGCTCGACCGCGACAGCCCGAGAATCGCGACCTCGGGAAAATTCACGATTGGCGAAAATCCCGTGCCGCCCACCCCGCCCAGGTTCGTAATCGTGAAGGTGCCGCCTTCCATTTCCGCGGGCGTGATCTTCTTGTCGCGGGCTTTCTTCGATAGCTGGGTCAGTTCGGCCGCCAGCTCGACAATATTTTTCTTGTCCACATCGTGCAGCACCGGGACCAGCAGGCCGCGGTCCGTGTCCACCGCAACGCCGATATTGATGTACTGCTTGTAGATGATTTCTTCCTTTGCCATGTCGATGCTGGCATTGAATTGCGGGAAGACTTTCAGCGCCGAAGCGCAGACCTTCAACGCGATGGCCGTCACCGTCATCTTGCCGCCGGCTTCCTGCGCCTTGGGTGCGAAGCGGGCGCGCAATTGCTCCAGTTCGGTGATGTCGGCTTTGTCCTGCTGGGTCACGTGCGGAATGGTGGTCCAGGCCTCCCACAGATGCTGGGCGGTCTTGCGCCGCACGCCGCGCATGGAGACGCGTTCGACTTTCCCGAATTTGGTGAAATCCGGCAGCTCAGGCTGGGCAAACTGGCGTCCCTCTCCGGCTTGAGAGGCAGCGGCGGCGGAAGTCAGCAAGGCTTTGGCGCGCGCCTTCACATCATCTTCACTGATGCGTCCGCCTGGGCCCGTGCCCTTCACGTCATAAATGTCCACCCCGACTTCTCGCGCCAGGCGGCGGACATGAGGCGCAGCCGGCGCCGGCGCGCGATGCTCCGTCCCGGCCACTTTGCCCAGTTGCTCGGGCATGGCGAAGGCTTTGGGGGCGTGCGGCTGGGGCTGGTCCGGCAGAAAGACTTGCGCTGGAGTTTTTCCTTCGGCCGCGATAGCCGCCTGTACTGACAGCCGGGCTTCGTGCTGTTCAGAAATGTGTTCGACCGGAGCGTGCTTCGACTTCTCCGGTGGCGGCAACGCGCCGCCTTCCAGGGTAAAGATCACCTGGCCGACTTTTATTTTCTGGCCTTCCTTGACCTGAATCTCTTTCACCGTGCCGGTCACCGAGGATGGCACCTCGACCACGGCCTTGTCGGTTTCCAGTTCCATGACCGGCTGGCCTTCGGAAACTTTAGATCCCGGAGAAATCATCAGCCTGACCAGATCGCCCTGATCGATGTTCTCGCCCAACTCGGGCAGCCTGAAGTCCGACGGGGCAGCCGTCACCGGAGCCGCCGGAGCCGGAGGTTGGCTGACAGGCGGCGTCGCCGGCTTCGAAACCGGCGCTGGTTTTTCCGCGGGCGCTTTCACCGCCGCGGTCTTGGCCCCGTCGGGCTTGGCTTCGACAGCCTTGGCCTCGACAGGCTTCGACTCCACCGCCTTGGCTTTCGCTCCAGCCCCATTCTCCACGGTGAAGATTACCTGGCCGACTTTTACCTTCTGCCCTTCCTTGACCCGAATTTCGCTGACCGTGCCGGTGACGGAAGACGGAACCTCGACGACTGCTTTGTCAGTTTCCAGTTCCATGACAGGCTGACCGGCGGTGACGCTGGCGCCGAGCGAGACCATCAGCCTCACCAGGTCACCCTGGTCGATATTTTCGCCGAGTTCCGGAAGCTTAAATTCTGTCACTGATCGTTTACTCCCCAACTGTTCCGATGTAGGCGCGAGCGCCCTCGCTCGTGCGGCAGCGCCACCGGCATGATTTTCGTAGCGCCGCCGTCCCGGCGGCTGTCGTGAGGGCGTCCCGCCCTCACCGTCGAGGCCAGGACGCCCTCGGAACAGCCGGAGCCTGCCCTGAGCGAAGTCGCAGCGCCGGCGCTGCCTGTTTATGTATTTGCCGGATTCGCTTTTTCCGGATTGATGCCCAAATCTTTTACCGCCTGTTGCAGCACTTCGAGATTGATCTGCTTGTCGCGCAGCAGTGCCGTCAGCGTGGCCAGCACAATATGTTTCGCGTCCACCTCGAAGAAATCGCGCAACGCTACTCGGCTTTCGCTGCGCCCGAAACCGTCGGTGCCCAAAGCCATCAGCGGACGCGGCAGCCACTGGGCAATCGATTCCGGCAGCACCTTCATGTAATCGGATGCCGCCACCAGCACCCCGGGCGCATCTTTCAACGCCTGGCTGACAAACGGCACTCGTGGAGTGGCACCGGGATGCAGCATGTTCCAGCGATCGCAATCGTTGCCGTCGCGATAAAGCTGTTTGTAGCTGGTTACGCTCCAGACGTCGGCCGCCACGCCGTATTTTTCTTCCAGGATCTGCTGCGCCTTGAGCACTTCGTACATGATCGTGCCGCTGCCGAAGAGCTGGGCGCGTAGCTTGGCGTCTTTCTTGGTCGACGTGTGGAAGCGGTAGATGCCCTTCAGAATGCCCTCGCGAACATCTTTTCCTTCCGGCATGGCAGGCATGGGCAAGGGCTCGTTGGTGACGGTCAGGTAATAAAAGATGGATTCCTGGTCCACATACATGCGCTTGATGCCGTCCTGAATAATGACGCCGATCTCATAGGCGAACGCGGGATCGTAAGCCAGCAGATTGGGAACCGGCAGAGCTAGTACGTGGCTGTGCCCGTCCTGGTGCTGCAGTCCTTCGCCCGCGAGCGTCGTACGGCCCGCGGTTCCGCCTATGAGGAAGCCCCGGGTGCGCATATCGGCCGCCGCCCAGATGAAGTCGCCGATGCGCTGGAAGCCGAACATCGAGTAATAAATAAAAAACGGGAGCGTATTGATCCCGTGATTGGCGTACGCGGTTCCGGCGGCGATAAAGGAGCAGATGGAGCCGGCCTCGGTGATGCCTTCCTCCAGAATCTGCCCGTCTTTGGCTTCTTTGTAATAAAGGAGCGTGTCCATGTCCACCGGCTCGTAGAGCTGGCCCACGCTCGAGTAAATGCCCACCTGGCGGAACAGTGCTTCCATGCCGAAGGTGCGGGCCTCGTCGGGAATGATGGGCACAATCAGCTTGCCGATTTCCGGATCGCGCAAAAGTTTACCCAACAGCCGCACGAAAACCATGGTGGTCGAGACTTCGCGGCCGTCCGTGCCTTTGTGAAACTCCTCGAAATGAGCGTCCGATACCGGAGCAATGGGCTGGGATCGCACCTTGCGCTCCGGCAGGTAGCCACCCAACTGCTTGCGGCGCTCCTGCATGTAGCGGATTTCCGGACTGTCATCGGCGGGGCGATGGAAGGGCGCGTCCTGCAGTTCCTCATCCGCGATGGGAATCCCGAAGCGCGAGCGGAACATGCGCAATTCGTCTTCGTTCAGCTTTTTCTGCTGGTGAGTGATGTTCTTGCCTTCACCCGCCTCGCCCAGTCCGTAACCCTTGATGGTCTTCGCCAGCACCACGGTCGGCGCGCCTTTATGCTCGGTGGCCGCCTTGAAAGCGGCGTGCACTTTGATGGGATCGTGGCCGCCCAGCCGCATGCGGGAAAGCTGTTCGTCGGACAGATGCTCCACCATCTTCAGCAGCCGGGGATCGCTGCCGAACAAGTTGTGCCGGAAATAGGCCCCGCTCTCGACAAAATATTTCTGATACTGGCCGTCCGTGATCTCGCCCATGCGCTTGACCAGGATGCCGGC
>DASQHA010000249.1:0-19292 GCA_035632335.1 Terriglobales bacterium | reverse complement strand
GATGGCGGGCAGGTCGCGTTGCAGGTGAAGGCCGAGCGTCAGGAAGTAAGGTACGATCACCACGCGGGTGGCGCCCCGGCTGGCGGCGGAGGCTACGGCTTGGGCGAGGTCGGGCCGGCCCTGCTCGAGGAAGGCGGCCTCGACCATGTCGAATCCACCCTCTTGCCGAACGCTTTCCGCGATGCGGCGCACCGACTCATTCGCCGATTCGACGCTTGAGCCATGGGCGAAAATGACCAGGGCGGTCCGAGACATCGCTATGATTCGAGTATCGCAAATGTTGTTGTGTGCGACTCGCCTGGCTCCGCCCAGAACGCAGCGCTAATTGTTTGCAAGGACTGCCGGGGACGTAAGCGCGCAGGCCGCGTACCGATAGGGACCCGGTTACACACCGCGGCAATGGACAGGCAGGAATGCCTGTCCTACGTGCCGCTGCTGTGGATGTAGGCGCGCATGTGGTGCAGCTCCTCGTTCTTCTGTTCGAGGGTGAAATTCATGAGGTCGCGCATCGACAGGAAACCGGTGACGCTGCCATTGCGGGTGACCGGGAGGTGGCGGCAATTGTGCGCCCGCATGGTTTCCATGGCGTCTTCCAAAGTCGTTGTTTCCTCGATCGACACGACGTTCGAAGTCATCACGTCGGCGACCGCGGTCTTTTCGGGATCCCGTCCACCGACCACGACCCGGACCAGAAAATCCCGTTCGCTGAAAATGCCCTGGAGCTGGCCATCTTTCATGACCAGGATCGCGCCCACATGCAAGTTGACCATGCGGTGCGCCACCTCGGCCGCCGTCAGGTGCGGCTCGACCGAATAGAGCTCCCGCTGTGCGAGAACATCCATAACCCGTGACATCCGCCCTCCTCCTAGGGAAATAGAAGTACCACAAACCGGGGCTGGGGTCCAGGGTGGGGGGCTGGCGCGTTAACAGCTTTAATTTCGCGAGGCTGTGTCACAGATCCAGGACCGGCTGGGGTCGATGATGGGTGGTGCGAACGGGGTGACGTCGCGATATTATCCTTACGGGGAGGAGTACACGGCCACAACGCAGGACACCGACAAGTTCGCGACGCATTACCGGGACCAGACCACGGCGCTGGATTACGCGCGGAACCGGTACTATTCGAGCACCTGGGGCAGGTTTTTGACGCCGTACCCGTGCCGGGCGAACAACGGCGTATCCGGTGATCCGGCTGACCCGGGGAGTTGGAATCGATATGCATACGTAGCGGGATCCGGTGAATTTCCGCGACCCCGCTGGCGGCAATCTGGAGTTTACCGACTGCGGAGCGAACTGGCTATGGGACGCATCTCTGCAAGGTCCCTGCCCGGGCAGCCCGGGTTACGGCGGGTCCAACTCCTGCATAGGAAACACGGACAACTTCCTAGACGACTTCCTATTTGGAGGGGGCGGTCCATTTTGCCTGCTTGGACCTCCGCCGCCACCACCGCCAGTAAGGAAGCTGCTGCCTCCGTGCTTCATCGAATTGAAGTATCGCAAGGTTCCATGGGCCCCGGCGAACCATGCATATTTGTGGGTAGAGACTCAAACAGGTCTTATCGTCACCATCGAAGGCTTCCCAGGTAGACCCCAGCTTAGAGACCCCGGTTACCTTCGCGCATGGAATTCACGTAATGGTCGGTTAGGAACAAACGCTAGTAAAGACGCCGAGTGGGGCCCCAAACTCGACGCAAGCAATGATCCTGAAGTGTGCAGCCAAGTAAACAAGCTGTTCGGTCTCGAGGATGTGTACAATTCATATCCTGTGGCGTACCATGCGATTGGTGGCCCTAACAGCAACAGCCTGGCACACTGGTTTCTGACGTCCGATCATATAGCCAACTATTTTACTGCGCCGCCGGGTACCGGAGGGACTGGGGGATGGGACACTTCCATATACCCATGAGGAAGTCTGTGATACAAAGGATCGGCCTTTGGGGCATAGCCGGCGAAGCTCTTGGTCTGATGGTGCTCAGCAGAGTGCCAATCGATGTGGGTTTCCCGCCGGGTACTAACCCTGTGGTTTTACGGTTGGCTGAGATAGTTGTTCTTATTCATTACCCTGCGCTGCTTATTGGTCTCGATTTTCCGTGGCGTGGCGCGGCCTCGTATGGCTGGTGGTTGCTTGCGTTTCTCATCGGCTACACTGAGATCGTACTACTGGCAACCGTAGTTTATTGGACCGCGGTGGTCGTTTCTGGAGCATGGTCACGTGGAAGAAACCGACTGGCCGACGGCAGACCCGGTCCCCCTCCATGAATTCGCGTCGGACGACAAAGACCTCGTTACCGACGGAACGTAGTTATTTGGGGGGCGCGAAGCTAGAGCGGTTCTTGGATTCCAAAACCTGGGGACAGACGGAACGTAACCGGTTATTCCGAACCCCGAGGGACAGACCGCTTGTTTTCAGCTCACTCGGTGAGCACGAAGTCGAAGGACACCTGCGGTGTATCGACCTGGCGCTTGCGCGGACGGCCGCCCTTCTGCGGCGCCAACGTCCGGCACAGTTGGCGCTCCATCCCTTTCACAAATTCCTCCGAGCCGAGCGGCCGGCCCGTGTGCCTGTGACGCCGGATTTGTTCCGCTTCCGGCTCGGCGGCCTGGTCGAGAAAATGGCGCCAGGAAGCCGGCGCTGGAGCGAGCGAATCTATGCAGCCTTCACGGTCAGCTTCACGCCGGTTCTCCTTTGCAACACGTGGAGAATCGCGAAGAAGTTGGCCGTGCTGGGGTTGCCTCGTGGACCCAGCATGCGATGCAGGCTCTTGCCCGGTTTTCCAAGCTCCGCGGCCAGCGGCTCAAAGCCAACCGTCGCATTGATCACATCGCGCAACACCGCTTTCCCTGTCGCCTCGTCCCCGCGGAGATAGGCGTTCACCGCTTCCGTCAGCAGTGCCTTGCGGAACCTGCCGTCCCGTTGCGCCCGCCGGTAAACCGTTTGCCGAAACGCTCTGGTCAGTGCCATTGGTCATGCTCCTTCAAGCGCCTGCGGCGCTTGTACTCGCCCCAAGCCGCCTGCGCGGCCGCAATCGCGGCACTCTGCCGCTGCTTCGCGCTCCCGCCCAGCAGGATCACGAGCCGCTCGCCATCCTTGCCGAAGTAGAAATCGATCTTGATCTCGTAGACGCCCGAGCCCACGCCTGCGACATTCGAGAAGTTCCCCTGGCCCAGCCGCGCCAGCGCGATCGTCACCCGCGCTGCCGCCACTGCATTCAAGCCGTCGAACCAGCGCGCAAACGGGGATCGTCCGGAGGCATCGAGGAACTCCAGAATCTCGATTTCCTGCACTCGAACGATGGTAACACATTCGTTACCATCTGGCTGAGCGAACATCAATCTGCGGGTGATGGAGAAAGAAGGCCAAAACGGCGCCTCCGTCTATCTCCTTTATGATCCGGCGGAGCACCGGCTGGGGGCGTACACGCCGTGGTCCTACAGCGGCGCGCTGTACCCGGTACTATCGCATCAACAGATCTATTTCGCAGGAAGGGACGTTTTCACAGATCCAGGACCGGCTGGGCTCGATGATGGGGAAAGAACTCTTTGACACGCTGCGGGGCGCGCCAGTTCCGCATGCTTAGGATCCGCATGCTGCGCATGGCGGCTCGGTCGGTCGGCGCACGTCTCGGCGGCGATGCGCGCGAGAATGTTCCGGCCTGGCGCCCCCTACTTCAGCACCAGATCCCCCGCTCCGACATGCGCATGCAGCCGGTACTTGCCGCCGGCGTTGTCCTTGTCGAAGCTGCGGAAGAGGCCGTCTTTGTTGACGCCGAAGGGGGTGGCGGTCAGGTCGCCGGCATAAACGGAAGCGTCGGCATGCTTATAATCCGCCGCACTGCCGACCGCGATCGTCAGGTCTCCGGCGTGGATCTCCACGTCTTTGTCCCCGACGACGCCGGAGACGCTCAGGTCGCCGGCAGGAGAGCGGACATAGAGGTTGGACGTTTTTGGAATCTCGATCCGGAAACGGGTGTCGCTCGTCGGGCCGCCGCTGATGCGCAGCTCACCGGAGGTTCCATCGGGCTTGAACGTGATGGTCACGTCTTTTGCCCGGCCGGGCTCTTTATCGAGCTCGCACGAGACGCGCAGTATTGAAGCGTCGACACCGATCACATCGATGTCGCCGGATCGAAGGCGCATGCGCAGCTCGCCACGAGGCTGGAAGTTGACCTCGAACGTTCGTTCGCAGGTCCCAGTCACTTGCCCGCACACAGCAAGAGACGGAAGAAACAGGCAAAGGCCGAAGCCAGCCAGCGGATTACGCATAGATACATTAGATAACGAGACGGCGGGCTGCGGAGTTCCGTCAATCTAAGCGGTGGCGGGAAACTGGGAACAGTCCGCAACGTCAAGCTGGATCGTTGAGGTATGCTTTGCGTTTTGGTTAAGGTGGGAGAATTGTAACAGTGCCCAGAATCATCACACTTCTTGTACTCGTGACTTCGACGACTGCCGGGCAAGGCTACGCGCAGGGGATCACCACCGTGGCTACAGATCACCAGAACAATCGCATCCGCCAGCTTCCACGCACAGCGCAGGCACAGCCCGTCATAGCAGCGGTATTGAATGGAGCCTCCTATAGCGCCCTGCTGGCTCCAGGCTGCTGGGCTGTTATTTACGGAAGCGGGCTGGCAACGACTTCCGCGACCGCCCAAACCGTGCCGCTCCAAACTACGCTGGGCGGGACCTCGGTGACGGTTGGCGGCGTAGCGGCGCCCTTGCTCTACGTGTCGCCCACGCAAATCAACGTGCTCATCCCATTCGAGGTGCAGTTACCCACGGGAGGGATTGGGCTCGCCACGGTCCCCGTGGTGGTTTCTCAAGGTGGTGCGTCCAGCACTCCCTACAACATCCCGATCAACCGCGACGCACCGGCGATCTTTACCAGGAACGCACAGGGAACTGGGCCGGCCCACGTGTTTGACTCCAAGTTCCGGCCCCTGAACTCCGTCGCTCCGGGAGAAGTCGTGATTCTCTACGCAGCCGGTCTCGGCCCCACGAATCCGCCGGCAAGCAGCGCTTCGGGCGCCTCCCCTGCCGTGGTGTTGTATAGAGTCGTTGACGAAGTGGACATCTATATCGGCGAGCAAAAGGTCGATCCCAGCAATGTGGAATTCGCGGGCCTGGCGCCTGGTTTTCCGGGTGTTTACCAGTTAAACGTGAAGGTACCACCGGGACTTGTCTCAGACCGACTCTCTATCCGGGAAGGAGGCTGGCAGAGTAACGTGGTCCAGGCGGGAATTACTGCGAGTCAGAACGTCGCGAATGTCACGGGCTCCATCCAAGGGATTTATCCGCCAGCGTCCGGTCCCACAGGCGCCTCGGTGGCGCTACAGGCTGCGGCGTTCAAGGTGAGCTTCACCATTCTGCCGGCGGCCGGGCCGTTTACGGTTGCGGCTGTGGGAGAGGTTGGTTCTTCGATCGTTACCATCGATCCGGTGGCCGGCACATTCACGGCATCGGTGACGGTTCCGACCGCGGCCACTCGAGTGGGAGATTTTAGTGGGACTGAATTGACGCCAGTTTACGACTACGCGGGCTGCAGCACCGCAGCCGTTTGCCCACCCTTTCCGGGCAACGTCATTCCCGTTTCTCGGCTCGACCCGCTCATGGTTGAGGCGGAGGCACGACTTCCGGAGCCCAACGCTTCCGGGCCCGCGGCTTCAACTCTTTTGTTTCAGGCAAGCGGCAGCGCCAAGGCGGGCTCGACATTCACCATCGACGGCACCGACCAGAGCACGGCTAACTTTTACATCGGTGCGTTCGGCGCGTGGCTGGCTCTTCCCTACGGACCGTTCGCGACTCACACTTCCACGCTGGCGTTATACGTGGATGGCACGCTGGTAGCGTCGGGCAGTGTTATGTATTCCTTAGTGCACCGCTAGAGAGAGCGTGGCGATGCCTCGGTGTTTGCCGCATCGCGCTCAGGGCAGCGTGTTCTGGCGATTGATCTCGGCGAGTGGCGAGTAGCGCGTGCCGCCGGGATCGTTTCCGTAGTTCGGCCACTCGGCGCTGTCGGAAGCCGGCCCGCCGCCGGCTGAAGCGGCAACTCCCACGCTGAAGGCGAGAAACGCGAACACGCCGCGCGCTTTGGCCATGGGTACCCGTCTTAAAGGAACTGGTTTCCGAAAGCAACTGCGCGGGACGGAGCTGAAGCAACCGCAGAAAAAAGGGCGCCTGGATCGACGGCGGTTCCCGGACGATCCAGGCTCTCGCGGTTTAGAACCGGATGTAAGCGCCGAACTGGATCAGACGCGGAATGGTGACCGTGCTGATGATGCGCCCGAAGTTCGAGGCATTGACGTTCACAATGTTGTAGTTGTTGGAGGTCGAATCGCCGTCCTGCCCGACCGTAAAGTTGGGGTGGTTGGTCATATTAAAGAAAGCGGCCTGGATGTCGACCCTGACCCGCTCCGTAACCGGAATGCTCTTGGCTAACTGCGCATCCCATTCGAACAGGTTGGGGCCTGTGAACATCCGGCGCTGGAGCGTACCGTAGGTGCCGGGGCCGGGGTCGGCGAACACCTGGCCGCTGAAGGGCGCCGCACCGTCGGGAGCTACACCGCGGCCGTTCTTGGCGATGGCGCTGGGACTGACGAAGTACGGGCCATTGCCGGTCATGAAGAAGCCCACGGCGTTGGCGAGGTTGGCGCCGCTGAGCAAATCGGCGGTGTTGTAGGTGGCGCGGGAGCCGCCACGATTCAAGGTTCCGCGGCGCGACACGATGGAGAACGGCGAGCCGCCCTGGTAGGTGACAAAGCCGCTGAACGTCCAGTCGCCGATGATGTGGTTGACGAAGCTATTCCCGCTCAGCCGGTGCCCGTTGCCCAGCGGAATCGGGAGCACGTAATTCGCCTTCAGGCAATGCGTCAGATCAAAGGGCGCGCGCGATTTGTCCAGCCTGCCGTTATGCACATCGAGATACGGCTCGAACCGGTTGTTGTTCAGATCGGCGTTGGCATCGGATAACGCCTTGGCGAAGGTGTAGTTGATCTGGAGCTGCTGCCCGTTGGGCAGGCGCCGCCGGACATCGATCTGAGCGGCGTGATAAGTCGAATAGCTGGCGCTGGTGAGTGAGTCCATGCCGAGGCCGTAAAGGCTTGGGAAAAAGCTGTAGCCTCCGTTGAGCCCGGGCACGAAGACTTGCTGATAGATGGAGCCTAACTGGCCGGCTTCGCCGCGCGCGATCAGCCCGGCCACCGTGGGGTCGTTCAGAAAGCCGCCGCCTGGAAGATTATTGTCGAAGAAGGGCACGGGAACGCTGCCGGCAACGGCCGGGTTATAACTGGCGTCGTTGCCCAAACCTGCCTTCCGCGCCAGGAAGAGATTGTTGCGCGCCTTGATGAAGTCGGTCAGATAGGCTGTGTTCGCCACCTGCACCTGGTTGAAGTCGATGCCGCGCCACTCATGCAGGCCGTGGTTGCCGACATAGCGGGCATCGATGACGAACTTCTTGACTTCGTGCTGCACGCCCAAACTCCACTGCTGCACATAGGGCACCTTTAAGCCGGGATCGACGATGCCCCCCGCGTTGCCGGGGCCGACATCGTTGAGATTGTCCGCAAAGGTTCGCGGCACTTTCAGCGTCGGTGTCGGGATCATCGGAAGGTTGTTGGTCAACTGGTTGATGACGTTGTTATTTCCGACCGTGTTCTGCAACCCCGGGTTGATGCCAATGTAATTCTGCGCCGCGATGATGGCATCGTCGTTGAAGTAAGACAGGCTGTAGCCGCCGCGCACCGCGGTTCTGCCGTCGCCGAAGACATCCCAGGCGAACCCGGCGCTGGGGGCGAAGTTTTTCTTGGGAGCGTGGTAGTACGGCCGCCCCACCGAATTCCCGGCGAAATTGGTGGTGGCATTGGAAAGCACTGTTGAAATGTAGTTGTTGTTGGCGATCACCGGCGTCAGGAACAGGGAGTCGCGCTCGTTGAGGGTGGTGTAGTAGTCGTAGCGCAAACCGGCAATCAGACTGAGGTTGCGGCGCACCTTCCATCGATCGGTAACATAACCCGAGTACGTGTCGTACTCAAAGTTGCGCGTGTTGGCCGCGAACGGGACGAAGCCGGACGTGCGGCTGGTGACGTTGAAGGTTTGCTGGTAGCCGCTGATGATGCCCGCCAGAGTGGACAGAAGCGTGTTGGCGCTGGCGACATCATTGGCGCTGGCGTCGGGCAGGCCCGGAATGGAGTTGAGCCCGTTCGGATTGTTCGCGCTGAATCCCAGTGTGTAGATCGGGCTGATGCCGCCGTTGTTGTCAAAGGATTTCACACGGATGTTCTGCTGCTGGTAGCCGAAGCTGAGGGTGTGGTTGCCGCGGACGTAATTGGCGTTGTCCTGCAGTGAATAGGTATTTGTATCTCTTCCCTGGGTAGCGAAAGCGTTTTGGGCCGGAATGTCAAAGGCGCCGCCCGACAGGTAAAAGGCAGGCCTGGGAAAGGAGACATTGAAAACGCCCGGGGCGAAATTGAACCCGCCGCGCAACTCATTGGTCAGCGTCGCCGTGGGATTCCAGCGCCAGCCCGCGGATAGCAGCTTCGCGTGATTGTCGTTAAAGTAAGGCGGTGTCTTGGTGTAGAAGGTGTCGAGGTCGTCGCGGTCGACAATCTGCCGGTTCCAAACGTAGGTGCCGAAGAAGACGTTCTTGGGCGACAAGACGTAATCGCCGCGGCCCTGCGCGTTGTCACGCGTTTCGTTGGCGCTGGCATTGAACTGGTAGCCGCCCGTATTGACTCCGTCGCCGAGCAGGCCGTTGTTCGGAAGGGGAATCGTGCCGAGCAATTTCGAAATATAGGGATCGATGGAATTTTGCGTGGTGGTCAGCAGATTAGCCTGCCTGCCCGTGCCATCGGTCAGCGTAAAGACTCCGGTGCGCGCGGCGGCCGTGAGGACCGTGTTGTTTTGCAACGCGGTGTGGCGGCGGCGATAAGCCTCGTAGGCCAGATAGAAGAACAGCTTGTCCTTCACCACCGGGCCGCCGACGGTGCCGCCGATTTGGTTCAGGTTCAGGAACGGCTTCCCGGTGCCGTTCTGGTTGGCGAACCAATCGGCTGCAGCCACCGCGCTGTTGCGGTTGTAGTAGTAACCCGAACCATGGAGCTGGTTGGTGCCGGATGGCGTGGTGAGGGTGATCTGGGTGGCGCCGATCCCGTAGTTGCTGGGCGCGTTTGACGACGAGATGGTGAACTCGGACACCTGCGCGATGGTCAAATAGTTCGGCAGATAATCGAGATCGCCGACGCGGATGAAGTTGTCCTGCACGTTGATACCATCCAGCGTAATGTTGGTGGCCTGAGCGCGAATTCCGTCAATGACCGTGCTGCTCAACCCGGCGGACGACACGCCTGCTTGCGTCGAGAACAGGTTAAGGACCTGCCGGTCTAGAACAGGCAGGTTGGCGACCTGTTCCTGAGTCAGCGTGGTGGCCACTTCATCCGACGTGCTCTGGACCATAACGCTACTCTCGGCGACCTCCACGGTTTGGGTAGCGCTGGCGATCTGTAAGCGGATGGGAGGCAGCGTGTTCTCCTTGCCGGGATCCACGGCAACGTTGGCCAAGGTCGCCTTGGTGAAGCCGGACACGTCAACCGAGATCTGATAGGTACCCGGCTTGACTGCGGGAAGGGAGAAGGAACCATCGTTTCCGGTCTTGGTCCGCAGAATGGGCGAACTGCCTCCGGGCAGGAACAACTCGACGGCAGCGTTGGGAACTGCGGCGCCGCTCGGATCGAGCACAGAGCCGGTAAGCGTTCCGTTATTCTGCGCACGGAGCGGAGCCAGGGACACCAAAAACACAAAGGCCGCCAGAGCGGACACACGGATGGCAGCGAAGTGAGAGACATGACTTTGACGCATGTTGAAACTCCTTCTGCTCGCGCAAGTAACTTGCGCAAACGTCAATGCCGATTACATGACACCAGAAGCACTGGTTAGTGTGAATAGTTTAGCAGAGGATTGGATAACTTACTAACAATTTCACTAATACCTGGTAAGTTAGTAAGTAACACTTATTAAGTGAAGTAAGTCACTTACCCCTGAATAAGGCCGACTTACTTTCTAAAAAGTCCGTTCTACCATCAATTCTTGGCGACTCGCCAACCGGTGGGGCGGGCTTGTCCGGGAGCCGGAGGGCTGCCGAGAAGCCCCTATGGCAGGGTGCTGGGCCGGCCCTGGTGGCGGCAGCCTACAGTGCCCGGAGGGTGGGCTGCGCCTGACAGATTTGCGTAGCTGCCCCCATTCTGGGGGACCTTGCTCACCCCAGGCACCGACCCAGCTTCGCCGGCCCTTTGGAATGAATGACTTATGAGAAGTTGTCGCGGCCCGTCCCCTGCACCGCCTTCCCGACCGGGCGACTGGTGCGTTCGCCACATGAAGTGTCTTTCCGGTTCGTACTGCGGGGTGATGGGTGAGCGAAAATTGGCATAATAAGGGTCTCTTCCTGGCGCGATTACTCGCGCCGGCTCGCATGGATCAAACTCCCTTGGACCAGCCCGGCCAGACTCTGTGGGAAGCAGTCGAGCGTCTGCACGCGATCGTGGAGGCATCGCCTATTGCCATCATTGCGCTGGACGGAGATGGGCACGTCCAGATGTGGAACCGCCGGGCCCAGCAGATGTTCGGCTGGAACGAAGATGAGGTGGTCGGACATCCGAATCCGACCATTCCGCCGGGGCTTCAGGAAGAGTACCTTTCGCGTGTGACCTCGCGGATGCAAGGGCACGCCGAGGCTGGGTTCGAGACCACGCGTATCCGCAAGGATGGAACTTCGATCGCGGTCAGTGTCTGGTCGGCGCCGCTCAATAACGCGGGCGGCGAGATCACCGGCATCATGACCATGCTGGTCGATCTCACCGAGCGGAAGCGCGGCGAGAGCGAGAGGGCGGACCTGGCGACCAGCGAGCGCGCGGCGCGCGCGGAAGTAATCATCGAGAAGCGATACCGCAAGCTGCTCGAAGCCGCGCCGGACGCCATTCTCGAAGTAGACGGCCGGGGCGAGATCGTTTTGGTGAACGTGCAAGCGGAGAAGCTGTTTGGCTACACGCGAGCAGGCCTGCTGGGGACACCGATCGAGAAGCTGATCCCGGAGCGCTTCCGCGGCGTGCACCCGGCCCACCGCCAGGCGTACTCCGGGCGTCCGGTGATGCGGCCCATGGGGACAGGCCTGGAACTGTATGCCAGGCGCGCCGACGGCAGCGAATTCGCCGTCGACGTGACGCTCAGCCCCTACGAGACCGAGGGCGGCACGCGCGTAATCTGCGTGGTCCGCGACATCACCGAGCGGAAGCGCGCCGAGGAGCAGATCCGCACGCTCAACCAGCACCTGGAGCAGCGGACCGCGGAGCTGATCGCTTCGAACAAGGAGCTCGAGCGGAAAAACCGCGAGGTGGAAAGGGCCACGCGCCTCAAAGACGAGTTTCTGGCCAGCATGAGCCATGAGCTGCGCACGCCGCTCAACTCGATCATCGGCTTCTCGGACCTGCTGGCGGAGCGGGGAGAAGAGCAGTTCACACCCAAGCAGAAGCGGTTCATCGGCCATATTCAACAGGGCGCGCGGCACCTGCTCGAGCTGATCAACGACATCCTGGATCTGTCCAAGATCGAAGCGGGACGTCTGGAGCTCAAGCAGGAGGAGTTTTACGCGGCCGCCGCGGCCGCCGAGGTACTGGCAACCGTGCGGCCCATTGCCACGGCCAAGAACATTCACGTGAGCAACACGCTGCCGGAGGACCTTGCGATTTTTGCCGACCGCCTGCGCTTCAAACAGGTGCTCTACAACCTGCTGAGCAACGCGATCAAGTTCACGCCCGCGGGCGGCAGCGTGTCGCTCGAGGGATCCAACCTGCGCGGCTCGGCGTGCCTCTCGGTGAGCGACACCGGCATCGGCATTCCCCCGGAAGAGCAGGAGGCGATTTTCGCGAGCTTCCACCAGGTCGGGACCACGACCAAGGGCGTGCGCGAGGGCACCGGCCTGGGTCTCGCGATCACCAAGCGTTTGGTGGAACAGCACGGCGGCAAGATATGGGTGGAGAGCGAGCCAGGCAAGGGCAGCCGCTTCTATTTCATGCTGCCGCCAAGGCGGCGCGAGGCGGACGAGGGCGCCGCGGAGCCGGCGGGGCCTCCGCTCATCCTGGTGGTGGAGGACGAGGGCGCCGCGCAGGAGCTGCTGGTCAGTCAACTGGAAGAGGCCGGATATCGCACCTTCACGGTCGGCTCGGGGACGGAAGCTGTGCAGGCGGCCGGCGAGCTGGGCCCCGACGCCATCACGCTCGACGTGCTGCTGCCGGGAAAGAACGGCTGGCAGACCCTGGAGGAGCTCAAGCGGACATCCGCCACGGCGTCGATTCCAGTTATCATGATTTCTGTTGTGGAAGAACGCAAGAGAGGTCTGGCGATGGGAGCCAGCGATTACCTGGTGAAACCGGTCGCCAAGGAGCATCTGCTGGAGACGATTGGCCGGGCCATCGCAGCCTCGGGCCGCGGAGAATGAAGAAGGTCCTGGTTGCCGACGATAATCCAGTCAGCCGCGAGCTCATCCGCGAGATCCTGGAAGCGGAGGATTGCGAGGTGATCGAGGCCGGCAATGGCCACGAAGCGCTGGAGAAAGTGCGCGAGCACCAGCCGGACCTGGCGCTTCTCGATATTCAAATGCCGATACTGGACGGCAACGCTGTGATCCGGGAGTTGCGCGAAGATCCCCGGTTTGCAAATCTGCCGGTGGTGGCGCTGACGGCTTACGCCATGCAGGGCGATCGCGAAAAAGCGCTGGCCCTGGGATTCACTTCCTACATCACCAAGCCCATCGACATTCCCGGTTTCCGGTCCCAAGTCGCCAGATTGCTCGAAAGCTGACGGGATTATGGCGGCGCCTCCCAAAATCCACGTCAAACTGGTGGCCATCGACGATACCCCGGAAAGCCTGGAACTAATCAGCGAAGCGCTTTCGGAAGAACAGGGCCTGGAAATCTTTACATCGACCGATGCGGAAGAGGGCCTGGACAAGGTGTTCCACGAGCGGCCGCAGATCGTGCTGCTGGACCTGGTGATGCCCAAGATGGGCGGCATGGAGGTGCTGGAGCGTATCGTGGAATTCGACCCGGCCATCGACGTCATCCTCATGACGGCGCATTACTCGACCGAATCGGCGGTAGAAGCCATCAAGAAGGGCGCGGCGGATTATCTGAACAAACCGATCTCGATCGCGCTGCTGCGCGACCGGGTGCACAAGCTGATCGAGGAGGCGCGGCAGCGGCAGCGCACGCTCGATCTGGACAGCGAACTGCTGGCGACGGCGCAGTTCGAGGAGATGGTGGGGCGCAGCCCGGTGATGTGGGAGATGTTCGGCCGCATCCGCCGCGTGGCCCCGCATTTCCGCACGGTGCTGATTATTGGCGCTACCGGCACCGGCAAGGAACTGGTGGCGCGCGCGCTGCACCGGCTGAGCCCGGTCTCGGGCGGGCGTTATGTGGTGTGCAACTGTTCGGCGGTGGTGGAGACGCTGTTTGAAAGCGAGCTGTTCGGCTACGTCAAAGGAGCGTTTACCGGCGCCACGCAGGACAAGATGGGGCTGTTCGAGTACGCGCACAACGGCACGCTGTTTTTGGACGAGATCGGCGACATGCCCATGAACACCCAGGCCAAGCTGCTGCGTGCGCTGCAGAACCAGGAGATCCAGCGCGTCGGGTCGCTGGCGCTGCGCAAGGTGGATGCGCGTGTCATCGCCGCCACCAATCACGACCTGAAAGCGCTCATCGCGCAGAACCGGTTCCGCGAGGACCTCTATTACCGGCTCTCGATGGTCGAAGTTCGCACGCCGCGCCTGGCGGAGCGGCCCGACGATCTGCCGCTGCTCGAGCACTACTTCATTCGCAAGTTCGCCGAGCAGTACCAAAAGAATATCCAGGGCCTGACGCAGCGGGCACAGATTGTTCTGGCGCGATATTCCTGGCCGGGAAACGTGCGCGAGCTGGAGAACGTGATAGGCAGCGCTTGCATGATGGTGATGGGCGATATGGTCGATGTAGCCGACCTGCCGGAGAACCTGCGCCCGCTCTCGGCGGCGGGGCAGGCCGCTGGAAACGCGCTTGGCGCCGCGCCTCCGGCGGATCTGTCGCTCGAAGAGCAGGAGCGGCTGCTGCTGGTGTCGGCGTTGGAGCGGGCGGGCGGCAACCAGTCTCAAGCGGCCCGCCTGCTGCGCATCAGCCGCGACCGCATGCGCTACAAGATGGCCAAGCACAACCTGAAGTGAGAGGGGCTGTCGCCCGGCGGCTCAGTTCTTTGCCGGCTGCGGGACCGGCAGGCCGGCCGGAGCCACAGCCATCGCCCGCTCAATCGCGTGGAAAAGAGCCGAGGTGTTGATGGGCTTCGAAATGTAGCCATCCATGCCGGCTTCAAGGCAACGGTCGCAGTCGCCCTTCATGGCGTGAGCGGTAATGGCGATGATGGGCAGATGACCGGCTGTTCCCTGTTCCCTGGCCCGGATGGCCCGGGTGGCTTCGAAGCCATCCATTTCTGGCATCTGCACATCCATCAGCACAATGTCAAAGCGATGTTGGTCGCTCGCGGCCAAAGCTTCGTGGCCATTCTTGGCCACCGTCACGCGATGGCCCTGCTTTGCGAGAAGATTCACGGCGAGCTTTTGGTTTACGACGTTGTCTTCAACCAGGAGGATCGCCAGCGCTCGCTCGCCCGCAATGGCAGGAACCGGCGAAGCGGCCGGCTCCACGTCTTCTGGCGCCGGCGCAGCCTCGCCGGCGCCGAAACAGGCCGTGAAATGGATCGTGGTGCCGCGGCCCACTTCGCTTTCCATCCAGATGCGCCCCCGCATCATTTCGACCAGTCTCCGGGAAATGGTCAGGCCTAAGCCTGTACCGCCATAACGGCGCGCCGTCGAGCCGTCGGCCTGGATGAAAGCGTCAAAGATGGCGGCCTGCTTCGCAGCCGGGATACCGATACCGGTGTCGGCCACGCGGAAGTGCAGCCAGATCTCCCCCTCACCCCCGGCGTGCGGCTCCACCTGAACCGTGACTTCGCCCTGCTCGGTAAACTTGATGGCATTGCCTACCAGATTCATGAGAATCTGCCGCAGGCGGACGGGGTCGCCCGCTATCACCTGCGGCGTATCGGGATGAATCCGGCAGTCGAGTTCCAGGCCTTTTTGCCGGGCGCGCAGCGAGAGATCCTTCAACGTCGGCTCCAGGCTGGTCCTCAGGTGGAATGGAATGGCTTCGAGGCTGAACTTGCCGGCTTCGATCTTAGAGAAGTCCAGGATGTCTAATTTCTTCTTTTATTATCAGAGATATCAAGCACTTAAGTTTGGTAGTGACAAAATCGGTGACAAGTGCCAGACCCTGACCTAATATTGGAGTGGAGGAGCCGTGATTCCCACAGCCATCGAGGACCAAGAAGCGGATGTCCCACGCCCCGCCGTCAAACTAGAGCTCTTTCGCCGTCACACCCCCGGTTGCCCGGATCGGGCCAAGGGCCGGAACTGGCTGAAATGCTCCGGCAAGCGACCTTGTCCCCTTTACTGCGATGGCCTCCTCAATGGCCGGCGGTTCCGAAAGTCTCTGGGTCGTGACCTGGGCCGCGCCGAAAAGCGCCTGGGCGTGATGGAGCAAACCGGACATGCCTCGGGCCAACAACAAACCCTGGCCCAGATGGTCAAGCTGTACATCCGGGAGTGCCAAGCCGACCATTTGGCGTCAGGCACCGTGGACCGGTACCAGCGCATTCTCGATGCCGTGGTCGAGTTCGCCGGCAAGGATCCGGACCTCGGCCAATCCCTCCTCGCCACCGCGAACGAGTTTCGTTTGCGCCAACCCTGGAAGGCCCAGAACACCATGCGGCAAAACCTCATCGTGCTCAGGACCTTTGGCAACTGGGCGGTGAAGCACGGATGGATGCCGAGGAACTGGTTCGCCTGGATTGACTTGCCCAGCGATCCCGGAGGCCAGACACAACCTTTCAGCGAAGAGGAGGTGGCAGCCCTGTTGGCGGCGTGCGATCAGCTCGCGGGTGGATTCCACTGCACCGCGGATCGCTCGCGGAAACGCGCCCGTGCTTTCCTGCTCGTGTTGCTTTACACCGGCCTGCGCATCTCCGACGCCCTCCAGCTACGCCGCGACCGCATCGATCGCGAAGGCAGACTGTTCATGAGAATCCTCAAAAACGCGGAGCCGTTCTACTTGAAGTTGAAGCCCAGCGTGATCCAGGCGCTCAACGCATTGCCCGAGGCAGACAACCTCCGGCCCGGCTATTTCTTCTGGACCACGGGCTCCACGCTGGCGTCGGCTTGCTCGCTCTACCGCAAGACCCTCAAATTCATCCAAACGCACGCGGGCGTCGAGGATGTCCGGCCCCACCGCTTCCGAGACACGTTTGCGAAGGCCGTGCTCGATCTGGGTCACCCGCTTTCCACGCTGCAGCTTCTGCTCGGTCACAAGACCATGTCCACCACGGAACGCTACTACCGGCACTTCTCCCGCCAACAGCAAAACCTCATGGATGCCGCGCTCGATTCATTGGATTTTGAAAAGGCTCCGCGAACGCCGCTCGTGAACGCGAGCCGCCACCGACGCGGGAATGCGCAGCGAGACGTAGTCCCGTTTCCCGTGACGGCTTAAATGCGGAATGCGTAATACGCCGGGCTCGTCGCGGAACAGACGACGTATCGTGGATTGGTCGAGCGCCCAGAGTTCCGCCAACTCTTTAGCGGTGAGATGCTGCTCAACCTGGTTTGCGCTGGCGCTTGAAACTTGCGCTACGGTGATGACAGCGGAATCGACTTCCTCTCCCCGAATCAGTCGGGAGACTGGCTTCCTCGTGACGCCGGGTTGCTGCTCAAGTGCGCCTACCGTGCAATCCTTTCGACGTTGCCTCGCCAGCGAGCCGGTCATATAGGAGGGCATGGCCTCCACGACCGGCAGCAAGCCGAATTTGGCGGCGTCTGCGTAAAACCGATCCCACTGCCGTTCGCTGACCCGCTCGAACGGGAGATCCGGAAGGCCGTTCAGCAACTGCTCCAGCATGGGGGCCACGGCTTCGACTTCCTCATTGGTGCCACACCGAGCCAGCAACGGGGAATAGAAAAACTGAAACAATTTGCTCTGGTAGTAATCGCGTTGCCTGACAGGCGCCGCGACCCCGCGCACGAAAGCTGCATAGCACTCTGGCGATACCGTCTTCGCCACCGTGGCCACGTACGCCGGATGAGCGTGACGGCCAGGATCGGTGAGGTCCGCTTCAATGGCCTCAAAATGGACCTGACGAGCGGTCCATTTCGCCAGTGAGCCACCCCAGTCACTGAAGTTGTGTTCCCTAAAAACCTCTGCACAATCCGAGAAGTACAAATTGCTAAACATCCCATTTCCCCTTCTGCTCGAACTACAACATCACGCCGTTCATAGCCTGGCGTTAAAGCAAGGCCCGCAAGACATTCTTTATCACTTTCGATGGCGATCGCCAATTCGCGGTCCAGCGTGCCTTCTAAAACCCTGGCAAGGCCGTGCCAAAAACTCGTGGCTAATTTGAGCACGGCGGTCCCTGCCCCTAAGCCGGCTGAGATCGACTGGCGCGGTTAATCTGAAGCAAGAGCGGTCCATGACGTTCCTGTTCGTGGAAGCCGAAGATTTCCTGGTCACGCACGGTTTCACGCTCCTGGCGTGGACGAATTCAAAAGCTCGCACATATCACACCCGCGGCTGGGATACCGCACGCCGGCGCCCCGGCATCCCCCACCGCGCGCTCGACCGCCCTCGCGAGGAGCGCGACATCCCGGCTGATCACGGTGCTGCGCACAACAAGGTGCGCAGGTCAGGCTTTAGTGCAACGCCGGGGGCAGTCCGTGCGAATACCGGGAGATTGAGGTCCGCGCAACCGTGAATGCAGGGTCCAAAAGTATAAGGCCCGGCAGTGCGCTTAACAAGCCGCCCAGTTTATAGTACTAGTACACAGTATGGTAGCCCCGGGCACTCTATCCGGCCACTGGGGCCATGAAATCAAGGATTTAGGGGCCGAGCAGGATAGATTTTCCGACTGGAACTTGTTCTTAAATAACAATTACAGAGTTTCCTGGCGAGGCAGTTGCCGGGCTATGGATCGCATCTGATCGCGGGCGCTTCCACGAACGCCACTGAGGTCGTCGGCCCCGGCCGACCAGCGGCCAGCGGAGCTCGGTCGGTTCTTGGTCAGTCATCTTGCTCATGATTGCCAGAAACTACTCGTTTGGGCACAGTCCGAAGCTCGTGCAAAAGTTCCCTCGTGGTCTGAGTCGCGCGTCGGGCTCAGGCACCGAGGATTTTGTTACACGCACAACACGGGTGGACGGCAGGCAGGATGCGCAGTACCGGCCCCGGAACAGAACGACCTGGAGGCGTCTCGGCGCCGGCCTGCTGATCTACGATCGCTGGCGAGGACAGCCCTTTTAGCAAGAAGCGAGATGGTGCCAAGGGGAGTTCAGAACAGGTGTGCGCCGGCTCGGAGCGCGTTTTCCCACAACCCCGTTTCCGGGGTTTTGGGCACGGTGCCACTTCCCCCGCGGGATGCTGACGTTAAATCCAACGAATCTATTTCGAGTGGGAAAACGCTCCCCGTTGATGTTCAGTACAAAAACCTGAGACAGTATGTGTTGTCAGCCATGGCAGAAGGGCCCATGCGGGTAGGTAGCTGACAGTGCTGCTTGAGGGCTTGGCTGCACCGAGGCAAGAGCAGTGGAATGAACGCTAGGTAACTCGCAGAGTTCCGGACGAGGACGGTGTGCACTTTCGAGTCATAGATGTTGATGCTCCAGCGCCGGCTCCGAAGCAGTTTCCCACAGCAGTACTCCGGCGGGACCGTTGGGACGATTACGGCCTCAAAACGACTTGTGCCTTGACCGTGCACTTGTCTGAGAATGACGTCGTTACGATCGGCGATGTGAAAATCATGCAGAGAGGGCAGCACCACGGCTTCACACCATTGCCAGAGAAGCCCTTTTCTGGGCTTGGGGAAAATTATTGTTCGCTCGGGCAGGCGTTCTCCTACTATGAGGCGCTCGTTCGACTCGGGCCTAAGGTCTATCGCCCGCTGCTGCGCGGCCTGGGCGACGTAACGATTGCCCCGGCTCGCTTGGCGGCGTTCGAGGACGAGCATGCGTTCCAGACATCCCTCTTGCGCTCTAGTGCAGCGGCGCTGGCTCTCAAAGACGCACCGGTATTGGTCGGCATTCAGAAGGAGCCGATGGACGTTCCGGGCGATCTTCAGTTTTCGTTCAAGACTCGGGTCGGAGGAACGAGTTTCGTTATCAACTTCGATTTCGGAAC
>DASQHA010000248.1:0-6122 GCA_035632335.1 Terriglobales bacterium | reverse complement strand
GCTACCCTCGTCGTCAACAAGCTGCGTGGCACGCTGCAAGTCGCGGCCGTCAAGGCTCCCGGCTTCGGCGATCGCCGCAAGGCTATGCTGCAGGACATTGCCACCCTCACCGGCGGCAAGGCCATCACCGAAGACCTGGGCATCAAGCTGGAGAACGTCCAGATTGGCGACCTCGGCCAGGCCAAGAAGATCACGGTGGACAAGGACAACACCACGATCGTCGAAGGCAAAGGCAAGCACTCGGACATCGAAGGCCGGGTGAAGGAAATCCGCAGCCAGATCGACAAGACGACCAGCGACTACGACCGCGAGAAGCTGCAGGAGCGGCTGGCGAAGCTGGTTGGCGGCGTGGCTGTGATCAAGGTCGGAGCCGCGACCGAGACCGAAATGAAAGAGAAGAAGGCTCGTGTCGAAGATGCCATGCACGCAACCCGCGCGGCCGTGGAAGAAGGCATTGTCCCCGGCGGCGGCGTGGCCCTGGCCCGTTGCGTAGGCGCGCTCGACAAGCTGAAGCTCGAGGGCGATGAGCAGATCGGCGTCAATGTGGTACGGCGCTCGCTGCAGGAACCGCTGCGTCAGATCGCCGAGAATGCCGGCGAAGAAGGCGCAATCGTTCTGGGCAAGATCAACGACTCGAAGGACTTCAACTTCGGCTACAACGCCCTGACCGGCGAGTACGAAGACCTGGTCAAGGCGGGCGTGCTCGATCCGACCAAAGTGGTGCGCACCGCACTGCAGAACGCCGGCTCGATCGCGTCCCTGATGCTGACCACCGAGGCGCTGGTGGCGGAGATCCCGGAAGAGAAAAAGGGAGCTCCCGCCGGCGGCGGACACGGCGGCGGCGGTATGGAAGGCATGTACTAAGAACAGTCGTCAGTCTTCAGTCGTCAGCTAAAAGCGGCGTCTGGCGTCGGACCTCAGCAAGAGCCCTGCTTTCGAGCAGGGCTTTTGCTTTTGGGGCGGTGCCGGACAAGTAGAACATCCTCACTCCAGCCAAAACCGGGCTTGAATGGTTCACCCGGGCGTATAATTTTCTAGTCACTCTCCTGAATCGGAAATTCTGTTTTTAAACTCAACCTCACTTAAAAATATATAGGAGCAGCCATGTCGCATCATTACTCCGGCGCCAATTTCGGGTTCCCTCACGGGGATGCCCGCCTGGATTTCACCGATCTATACGCATTCCCCAAGCCGGGGGATGCCAGCAAGTCAGTCCTGATTATGAACGTGCATCCGTCCGCCGGTGCGAACCCTCCCGGGCCCACCCGCGACGACGCGTTTTCGCCCGATGCGATTTACGAACTTAAGATCGATACGAACGGCGACAACGTCGCCGATATCGCTTATCGGGTGCGAGTCACTTCCTCGAAGGACGGAAGTCAAACCGCGACGCTTCGCCGGGTTGAAGGCGCGGCGGCCGCTGGGACCGGCGACGACGGGAAAGTCATCGCCGAGGGTGTGCCGGTTTCGACCGGGGCGGAGACAAAGGTGAAGGAAGCCGGCGACCATCGCTTCTTCGCCGGATGGCGCAGCGATCCTTTTTTCTTCGACGTAGGTGGCGCCCTGAACAACCTGCAATTTACCGGGACGGATGGCTTCGCCGACGCGGACGTGGCCAGCATCGTGCTGGAAGTGCCCAACTCTGCCCTCGGTGGTAAGAAGATTGGAGTGTGGGCTCGCACGCTGGACGGCTCCAGCGGGAAATGGGTTCAAGCGGATCGCGGCGCGCGTCCGCAACAAACGCCTTTTCTCTCGGGCGAAGCGAATGCCGCCTACCTTGCCGCGGACCCGAAGGACGATGCCCAGTTCGTCCCCGTATTCGCGCACGCTCTGGAGCACACCGGTGGATATACGCCTGCGGAAGCAACGAAGGCGGCTTCGACGCTGCTCCCGGATGTCCTCAAGTATGATTCCACGCAACCGGCGGTCTTCCCGAACAATGGCCGGGCGCTGGTCGACGATGTCGTAAGTTTCTTCCTTCCTATCCTCACGAATGGAAAGGTGACGGACGACAAAGTAGGACCCCACAAAGACCTGCTCACCGAATTCCCCTACGTGGGCCCGCCGCACAAGGCGCGGGCCGCGGGGAAGGTCGCCGCTTAAGCGAGACGCTACTTCCCCTCCGGGTCGAGGGTGGCGTTCACACTGACCTGGCCCGTCGAGACGGTGATGTCTCGCTCCCAGGGTTTGAATCCGGATTTCTTTACCGACAGCTTGTGCTGGCCGGCGGAGAGTCCGATGGTGGACGGAGTGTTGCCGACGAAGCTGCCGTCTACCTCGATGTCGGCGCCGTCGGGAGTGGACGTCACCTGGACGCGGGCCTGATCGGTTGAAGCCGGGGCGCCGGCGGTCGCTGGTGCGTTGCCGGCTGCCGGAGCTGGCGCGGGCGGCGCGGGGTGGAATTTGGCGGGATCCAGCTTCATGTCCCCGCTGACGTAGGCGGTGATTTCGGTGCCTTTGGGGATGGAGATGTCCTTGCCGTGCATGAAGAGGAAGAAGGGCGCGGCGGGGAAAAATACCAGGCTGGTGGCGACGATGCCTCCGGTCATGGCCCCGGTGTGGCCTCCGCCCTTGACTTCTTTGACGGCGCGGAGAGCGGCTTTCTCGCCGTCGGCGAGGCGGACGTTGTCGATGTTGATGTCGAGTTTGCCGCCGCGGGCCATGCGACGCTTGGCCTGGGCTTCGGTGACGGTGGCGAAGGCCATCCCACCTTTGGGGATAACAAGGACATTGCTGACCAGGACATCTTCCAGAACTTCGAAGTCGAGGGTCTCGCCGACGGTAGCGTCGGAGGAGGAGATGGTGCGGTTGGTCCTGAGCTTGACCGGCGTGCCATCTTCGAGGGTGAAGCCCTTAGGGGATGACGCGGGTTGGGTTTCAGGTGGCTTCGCCGCATCCGGAGCGGCGGGGCTTGAAGCCTGGGCGAAGAGGGTTGTGGACGCACACAGGAGTGCTGCCAGACGAAGGGCTTTCTTCATGCGTTCTCCAAAACTTGTTTTGTTCAGGGCCGAGGGAAGACTGGGGACCCCGGAGTGAAGGCGAACGATACCGTGTGTATTGGGAGTAGTCAAGTGCGGGCCGAGCTTCGCTCGGCTGGGCGGACGGGGGCATAGGCCGCTGGGTTGTGATGGCGCCTGCACGAGCGGGGCGCTCGCGCCTACATTGTTCCTTCCTACATACTCGGGCTAGAACATGGTGTTGGAGTTCGCAGAGGTGGGCGGGATGGTTTGGAGAACGTCCCAGTGCTCCACGATTTTGCCGTTGTTGTCCAGACGGAAAATATCCATTCCTGCCCAGTCAGAGTCCCCGGGCCACTGCTGGTAGCAGTGCAGCACGACGTAGTTCCCTTCTGCGATCACGCGTTTGAACTCAACGTGCTTTCCAGGATATTCCTGCGCCATCCGGATGAAATAGGCGATGAACGCCTGTTTCCCATCCGCGACCATCGGGTTGTGCTGGATGTAGACGTCGCCCACGTATTTCTCGACGGCTTCCGCAGGCTGACACTGGTTGAACATCAGATCGTAGAAAGCCGTCACAGTGCGCTTGTTCTGCTCCAGAGTTTCGATGCTCATGCACTTACCTATGCAGTTGCGATTGAAAGCACAAGGGTACGCCTTCTGAGCTGGTATCCCTACTCGCGGAGCGTGCACCGTCCAAGCTTAGCCGGGCTTGGGCGGAGCATTCCCGCTGTGCTCTCAACCTGCCTACAGCATTTTCCCTAGCGCGGAAATTCCCGTTGACCCATCGAACTTTCTCGTCTTCTGTTGGCTATTGAGCTATCCCTCAGAAAACACAGGCCTGCTGCGTTGGCAGAGTTCGTGCTCTTAGTATCGGCGAGATCAAGTACGGAGGAACTCATGCCCAGCATACATGTGGATAAGGTTGGTGAGATGGCTGTAGTGGAATGCGAAGGCAGATTTGTGCGCAGCGATGAGGCGTTTAAGTTGCGCGACGCGGTGACATCGCAGCGCGGCGCCCGGATCATCGTGCTGGACTTGACCGAGATGGTGACCATCGGGGGCGGCGGGATTGGGGTGCTGGTGTTCCTGCAGCGCTGGTGCCGCGACCACGATATCCGGTTCAAGCTGTTCAATCCCTCGCGGTCGGTGCGGCAGAGGCTGGAGAACACCAATGCCATGTCGGAATTCGATATTGCCTCGCTGGACGAGATGATGGCGTTGCTCGGCCAGGCCGACCGGCGATATGCGCTGGCTTCCTGAGTAGCTGCCACCGGCGGAAGGTTTACAGGCCCCTTCGACTGCCAGCCTTACTGCACGCGCAGGATGAGTTGCGTGCCGCTGTCGAGATGCACGTTCCCGGAATTTGAGGTCAAGACGGCGACCGGGCCTGAGGTATCGAGCGCGAGTCCCTTCATGCCCACGACCCCCTTGCTGGCGGGATCGAGGGGGACGACAGTCAAGCTGCTTGGCGCCATGGGATCGGCAATTGGCGCAAGGTCGCCGGGGTACGAAGATGGGACGTTCGAGTTGGCTTCGGAGGCGTCGCCGAGCGGGCGCTGGCCGGGCATGGGGGCCCTGCCCTCGCGGTTGGCCGGTGTCACGCTTCGGTCAACGCTGGAGGCAAACTGCAAAGGCCGGGCGATGGCCTGTACTGCGAGTTGCAGCGGCACTTCGCGCCCGCCTTTCAGCAGCAAGTGATCGAAGGTGATGGCCAGCTTTGAATCTGGAGAATCCTTGCTGCGGGCTTTGGCCTCGGTCACATGACCGGCGATTTTCGTGTTGCGGGGCACCACAATGCGGCCGTGGGCCAGAATGTCGGTCGCAGTCCTGGCCTCGACTCGGTCGTTTATTTTGGTCTTCCTGGCGTCAAGCGACTTCGACAACTCGACTGCCAGCAGAGTGCCCGGCGCCAGCGTATCGGTCGAGGGCGTGGGATTCTGGGATTTCGCAGCCGCAGCCGGCTCGGGCGAATTCGCAGTCGCCGGCTCACCGGACACCTGGGCCAGCGATGCAAGGGCAACTGCAACTACGGTGGCCCCTAAGAACAAGCCCTGCCTCTTCATGATCTTTCACTCCCGGATGCCATCTTGCATGGCCCTCAGTAATTATGATGCGCCCGGCTAGAACCAGGTTCCTGCCTTATATCTCCTGTATTCCTCGCCAAATCTGGCTTCGAGGACTTTGGACTCCCGGCGGGCGCGGACGATCTGAATAGGAATCAGCGCCAGCAGAAGCAGCAGCGCGTAATGATATTGCAGGGCGATCAGGACACCGGCGACCATCAAAGTACTGAACACATAGATCGGGTTCCTGATCTTCGAATACAGTCCGCCGGTCACGAGCTCGCGTGCCTGCGGAGTGATGGAAAACGACTTTCCCAACTGCCAGCGCGCGGTAAACAGTAACCCCGCCGCTGGGACCGCAATGCAGAATCCCGCAAGACGGGCCACGTTCCACGCGCCCGGGCGGAACGCCACCACCGAGATGACAATCAGCGCCAGGCAAAATTGCAGGATGAAGAACGGCGTGATCTTTTCGTTTGCAACCGGGGTGGTCATGGGCGCTATTTTACGAGTCCCTGACGGATGCTATGGATAAAGTCGGTGTACGCCGGCGTGAACCCGGCGGCGCGAACCGCTGCCGCCACCTGTCCGCGGTGATAGACAGAGTGCGTGATCAGGTGCATCAGGATGTCATCCTTCCTGCTGCTCCAGGTTTCGCCCTGGCTGTTCTGATACCTTACCGGTTCGGCCAGATCGGCTTCGCTCTTCCCTGCCAGGTAGCTCTTCCACAACGCCGGTAGTTCCAGGGCTTGCCGATCGCATTGGTCGAGCGTGAAATCCGGCCAAACGGGAAGGGTCTGCGGCTTCTGCTCGAGCCGTTCCATCCACAAGCGTTGGGAAGAGAAGATGTGGGCCATCAATTTCAGGGCGCGAGGCGGAGGCGTAGCCGTGGCGCGCAACCCCTTAAGGACTTCCTGATTCGCCCATCCGTCATAGGCGAAGAGGCGGGTGAAGTGTGCAATCAGGTCCATGACATTATTCAAACACAGACAGCGGCTGGGCGTACACGCGGGACCCGCAGGACGGTTGATGTGCGATGGACCGTGTGGGACGGGTCGCCTGCCCTGAGCGTAGTCGAAGGGACCCAGTCGGGCCG
>DASQHA010000247.1:0-3104 GCA_035632335.1 Terriglobales bacterium | reverse complement strand
GAGGTGACGAGCGATTTTCTTCTCCCGGCGCTGATCGACACTTTCCCGCGCGTTGTTTTTCGGCATCTAATTGACCTTGTTGGGACTGCGGGGAGCTTTCGTACCGGCGAGGCGAGGCTGGAGCGCCTTCGTCCTTATTTTGCGGATCTGACGCCGGGCGAAGTCAAGCTGTTGCCTGAGAATTGCGTGAAAAGCAACCAGATGATTTCGCTGCTCTCATTTGGCCCCATTTGATGGTCTGATTTGGCCCCACCTGGACACCCCGAGCGATGACAATCTGTCACGCTTCGGGGATGGAAAGGAGAGCCAAGATGGAGCTGTTCGAGATGATCCGCCGCGGCCACGCGGCAGGAGAGACGATTCACCAACTGGCTAGGAAACATAAGGTGCACCGGCGGACGGTACGACAGGCGTTGGAAAGCGCGGTTCCGCCGGAGCGCAAGAAAGCCGAGCGGGAGCAACCGAAACTGGGACCGGTCAAGGAATACATTGACCGGATTCTAAAAGAGGATCAGCAGGCACCTCGCAAGCAGCGGCACACAGCGCACCGGATTTGGGCGCGGCTGCGAGAAGAGAAACCGGCTCACGAAATCGGGGAAGCGACGGTGCGGGAGTATGTGCATTTACGCAAGGGGCAGATGGGGGTGAATGGTCGCGAGGTGTTCGTGCCGCAGTCATATGGTCTGGGGCAGGAAGGGCAAGTGGACTGGTTCGAGGGTGCGGCGCGGCTGGACGGTGAGATGTGCAGGTTGCAGTTTTTCGCGATGCGGAGCATGGGGAGTGGAGGGGCATTTCACCGAGCGTATACGAACGCCACGCAGCAGGCGTTTCTGGAAGGGCACGAGCATGGGTTCGATTATTTTGGTGGGGTGTTCCACAAGCTGCGGTACGACAACCTGACGATTGCGGTGAAAAAGATTCTGCGGGGACGGCAACGGGAAGAAACGGACCGTATTATCGCCTTTCGTTCCCACTGGGGCTTCCAAAGTGAGTACTGCAATCCAGCCAGGGGGAATGAGAAGGGCGGCGTGGAAGGTGAGTTGGGATGGTATCGGCGAAACTTTCTGGTGCCCGTGCCGGAAGCCGGCGATCTGGCCGGACTGAATGCGTTGCTGCTGGAGAAGTGCAGAGCCAGTCAGCAGCACACAATCAGTGGACGCACGATGACGATTGGGGCGGCGATGGAGCAAGAGCGGCCGCACCTGTTGCCGTTGGCCGAGGAGCGATTTGCCTTGGAAGAGATCCTGTACCCGGTGGTGGACGGCAAGGGATGCGTGCGGGTGAAGACGAACTGGTACTCGACACCGCTCGATGCTGGGGTGCGGGCGATGGTGAAAGTCTGGCCGTCGGAAGTGGAAGTGTATCGCGACTTCGCATGTGTGGCGCGGCATCAGCGCTGCTATGGGCGAGGCCATCAGTTGCTGAACCTGGAGCACTATTTGGATGTGCTGGAGAAGAAGCCCGGTGCGATGGCCGGCTCAACACCGCTGGCGCAGTGGCGGGCAGCGGGACGCTGGCCGGAATGCCTGGATGCGATCTGGGGGAAATTGGAGGCACGGCACGGCAAAAGTGGAGGCACGCGGGAGATGATTGCCCTGGTGCGTACGGGTCTGTCAGACGGCTGGGAGAAACTGATCCGAGCGGTCGAGGAGGCACTGCGATTGGGAGTGACGGATGCCGCGGCGGTGACGCACATTCTGCGCATGCCAGACCCGGAGGCACGGCGGCGCTACGCGTTGCGTTTGGCCGAGGAACTGGCAGAGTTCGAGCGACCCCTGCCGGTGATGGACGAATACGACCTGCTGCTGGGCGATACGGAGGTGATCCAATGAAGAACCAGACGCAGGCGCTGGAGCAAGCCAGCATCAAGCAGTACTGCAAAGCGGTGCGAGTACCGGTCATCGGTAGCAACTTCGTGACCCTGGCCGAGCAGGCCGTGAAGGAAAACCACAGCCATGTGCGGTATCTGGAAGCACTGCTGGCGATGGAGTGTGAAGAGCGCGACCGGCACGCAATCGAGAACCGGATTCGCGAAGCGCAGTTGCCTCGGGTGAAGACGCTGGAGGAGTTTGACTTCGCGCAAGCGCCGCAGATCCCGGCGGCGCGGATCCGGGAACTGGCCGAAGGCGGATACATTGAGCGATCAGAGCCAGTGGTGTTAATCGGCGAATGTGGGACCGGAAAATCTCATTTAGCCACGGGTCTGTGTCTGGCGGCTTGTCGGCAGAAGCGGCGAGTCAGGTTCATCACCGCCGCCGCTCTGGTGAATGAGTTGGTGGAGGCCAAACAGAATGGCGGGGTCAAGCGGGTGATGGCGCGATGGATGAAGTACGACTTGATCGCGCTGGACGAAGTCGGCTATGTGCCGCTGGCCGACATCGGTGCCGAGTTTCTGTTTCAGGTGATCTCGGATCGAGCCGAGCGGGCGGCACTCATCGTGACGACGAATTTACCGTTCTCGGAATGGACGACGGTGTTTCCGAACCCGCGACTGTGTAAGGCACTGCTGGACCGGATTACGGATCGGGCTCACATTGTCGAAACCGGGACCCAATCGTTTCGGTTTCGGCGAACGATAGAAGGGAGGAAGAAGCGCTGACCCAAGGGCGCCGGGTGGCGGCGGTATTTGCCGCCCCGGCGTCCGTTACGCCTAAACGGCGCCGCCCTACGGGCGTCGCCAGGCTCCACTCCCGCCGGGGCGGCAAATACCAATTACCGGCAGAATGGGGCAAACTATTGGTTACCAGATGGGGCCAAATGTGGCCGTCAAATGGGGCCAAGCCGGGCTGGCGAAATCAGACTGCCCGCAACTTCACTTCCCCCGCGTCAATCCCAGTGCGCGAATCCGCTTGTGCAGGTTCGTCCGCTCCATCCCCAACGCCCGCGCCGCGCCCGATACGTTCCAGTTCGCCTCCTCCAGCGCCCGCAGAATGTGCTCCCGCTCGGCCGATTCGCGCGCCTCCTGGATGGTCGATTTCGGTCCGGCCTCGCGCTGCACCCGCACCTCCACCGGAATCGAATCGCGCGTCAGGCGCTCGCCGGCCGTCAAGATGGCCATCCGCTCGATGACATTGCGCAGTTCCCGCGCATTGCCCGGCCAGGCG
>DASQHA010000246.1:0-13994 GCA_035632335.1 Terriglobales bacterium | reverse complement strand
CCTGGTACGGCGCTAGTCTGGTCGTAACGCGCGAGGTCGGACGTCTGAGGTCCGGAGTCTGAGGTTCGTGGCGCCGCCGCACGAGCGGGACGCTCGCGCCTACATTGTGTTGTTAGTCCGCGGGGTGGGGCGTGGGGTCGTTCGGGTCCCAGTAGGAGCCTTCTTCGAGCAGTTTCTGCAGTTCCGCGCGGGCGTGCTCCGTCAGTTGAGAGGCGTAACTCTTTGCCGAATGCTGGCGTTCGGGGGTCAACTCCGCCACCCGGACCGCCAGCAGCGGCGCGTCCCGTTCCAGCATGCGCACCAGACGCTGGGCGCGATCAATTCTTACGTGAATCGACAGCATAAGACCTCGTTTGAGATTTCCTTTCCAGCCTGATGGGCAGGCCGAAAATCCGCAAGTCTCAAACTGGATACGCTCAGAAATTCAGCAGGAGGGTCGGGTCGAAGACGAAAGGATTTACCTGGAGGACGGTTCCATCTTTTCGCACTGCTCGGCCAGCCAGGCATCCAATGTCGCCCGCGACTCTTTCGGCATATCGATGAAGCGAAGACCGGCGCGGCCGGAATCGTCCATCCATGCGATCTGGACTTTCGGCTCCAGAGGGGTAGCCGCTCCCGGCAACTTGAACGACGCTGTCGAGACGCCGCCCTTGGGCAGCGGACCGCGAAAGAAGATGGCCATGCCGCCCTCGCTGAGGTTGGTCAATGAGACTTTCATGTTCTTCCCTTCGCTGAAGGAAAGCGCGGCTGACATTTCCACCGGGTGCCGGAAATAACGCCGCCGCTCGCGCATCATGAAATTGACCGCGGCGCTGAAGCAGCGCATGGCGTTCAACGCCGAAATTGGTTTCTGCAGGACAAAATTCGCTCCCATCTGGAATGCCTGCTGCGTGGTGGTGCTGCCGTTCAGGATGGCGAAGGTGACCGAATTTTTGTTGCTGGCGCTCTTGCGCAGGCCTTCCAGCACGCTGAGAGCGCCCTTCAGGTCGTCACAATCTACAACGATGGCATCGAACTTCTCGGTGCGCAGGATTTCGTGGCCGGAACTCACCCCGCGGCAGACTTCGACGTCGATGGCAAGCTTCTCCAGCGCGGGTTGAACGACACGAATGACTTCGGGGTCCCGGCTGAGAAGCAGCGATTCCAGCGGCATAGACCTTTCATGGTAGGCTTCCGGTTCCATGGCGCGAAAGTGACGAAAGTCATCCGCGGCGAGAACTCGAGGATGAGACTGCCTTCGTCGCCAAATTCCCGGAAGCAGGAAACCCGTGGCCCATGCTTAAGCGAGTCTATCTTTCGTTGGGCTCAAACCTCGGCGATCGCGCCGCCCATTTGAATGCGGCCATCGATCGGCTGGGCAAGCTGGGCAAAGTGGTGGCAGTTTCATCGTTCTACGAAACCGCGCCGGTTGAATTCACCGCCCAGCCCTGGTTCCTGAATTGCGCGCTCGCCCTCGACACGGAACTGATGCCCCGGCAGTTGCTGGCGGCAACGCTGGACATTGAAAAGAAACTGGGGCGCCGGCGGGTTCAGAAAAAAGGCCCGCGCACCCTCGATATCGACATCCTGCTGTTCGGCAACTCGATCGTCAAAGGAAAGGGACTGACCATACCGCATCCCGCCCTGCACCTGCGCCGCTTCGTCCTCGAACCCCTCGTCGAAATTGCGCCGGAGGCGCGGCACCCGGTTTTCAAGCGCACCGCCCGCGAGTTGCGAGACGCGCTGCCGCCCGGGCAAACCGTAGAGCGGACTTCGGACCTCGGACCTCGGACCTCAGACGGCGGACGTCAGACTTCGGACTTCTGACGGCGGGCTTCGGGCTTCGGCCCTGGACCTCACATGGAGGACGAGAACCTTCACGTTAGTCTGGTTTAGCGCCCGAGGCCCGAGGTCCGACGTCCGAAGTCCGACGCCCGATTTAAGGAACAATAATCCGGCTGCCGACTTCTTCCGGGGCCGCGATTCCGGATGTTTTCTCCGGAAACTGGGACAGAAGGAAGTCGACGAAGGCGCGTGATTTCGGCCTTCCCGAGGTGCGGCCGTAAGCCATGCGCACCAGGAAAACCAGGGCGCGCAGCACTTCCGAGTCGCGCAGTTGCGCGTATCCCACGTGCTTTTGCTCGGCTTCGCGGTATTCCTTCACCATGTTTTGTACTTCCGCGGCCACCGCCTGCTGGGCGGCGCTGGCAATCGGATTCTCGTAATGCAATCCGGAATTGACCAGCGTCTCCCAGGTCCGGGTCAGCGAACTAAGGGCTGCAATCAGGTCAACGTCGTTCAGGCTGTGGTCGGCGCGAACGCTTTTGGACAGGGCAAACGTCAGGCCCATGATCAGGTGCTCGTGCTGATAGAGAAACTGGTCTTCGACCTCGACCTGCACGAACAGATCGGCCGGGTTCAGGTCTCTCAGGCTGCGCGGCTTTTCATGCTCTCGGGCCTGCTGCAGATACACGCAGTCACTGGGACAATCGAGTGTCACCTCGCGCTGCTCGCCACAACATTGCGGACAGATGCGGCCGTGGATGGCCGGGCAGAAGCGTTTCTCCTTGCGTTTCTCGCAACTCGCGCAGCTCACGAAAACTATTATGACATCAGCCATGCAGGCGCGAGCGCCCACGCTCGTGCGGCAGTGTCAACGGCCCTTGATTGACCCAAGCGTCTGAGGAGCGGGATCACGAGCGCGGGTGCTCGCGCCTACATGGGCCGAATGGGCGGTTTTGGGATGGCGACCCGTGCGGGAATGCGATTTTTGCGGGGTTTTTGCAGTCCTATATCGAGAAATCCGCATAAAATGCGGCTGAAACGTCACTTTTCCACAGAAGGCTGGTATAAGATAGCCCGCACGCAGCAAAAACTTCAAAGAATTCACAGGAGGCTTCATGGCTTCAGGCTTGACCAAGACACAACTCGTCCGCCATCTGGCGGAGAAACTCGAGACCAACAACAAGACCGCAGCCGCATTTCTCGAACAGCTGACCGACGTCGCAGTGAAAGAGACCAAGAAGAACGGCATCTTCGTGATCCCCGGACTGGGACGCCTGGTGAAGGCCCATCGCAAGGCCCGCCTGGGACGCAATCCTCAGACTGGTGAACCCATCCAGATCAAAGCCAAGACCGTGGTGAAGTTCCGCGTCGCCAAAGCAGCCAAGGACGCCATCGCGCCCAAGAAGTAGTTTCCCTTTCCCGTTCTGTGTGAAGGCCGGCTGAAAAGCCGGCCTTTGGTGTCTGCGGCCGGAAGTCCTCTCAGGGCTGCGTCGCATCCGGCAATCCAATTTCCGCGCGCCTCCGTACCTATGACGCAGGCATTTGAAAAATCACGGAGGAGCGATCAATGAACAGGAAAATGGCAGTCTTACTACTGAGCCTGGTGGCGCTGGCCGCCACGCTCGCGGTTGCCGGGTCCGACCCGATGGTGGGCGGGCACGAGATGTTCCCCAGCAAGAACATCATCCAGAACGCAGTCAATTCTGATGATCACACCACTTTGGTAGCCGCGGTCAAGGCTGCAGGCCTGGTGGACACCCTCGAAGGCCCCGGTCCCTTCACCGTTTTTGCCCCCACCAACGAAGCCTTCGCCAAACTTCCGGCGGGCACGGTTGACACTCTGCTGAAGCCCGAAAGCAAGGACATGCTCACCAAAATCCTCACCTATCACGTGGTCGCGGGCAGGCTCAGCGCGGCTGACCTGAGGAAGGAGATCAAGGCGGGCAACGGCGAGGCGTCCCTGAAGACGGTCAGCGGAGGCACGCTGATCGCAACCATGAAGGGCAATCACATCGTGCTGAAGGACGAAAAGGGCGACATGTCCACAGTCACGATCTCAAACGTCAACCAGTCGAACGGCGTGATTCACGTGGTGGACACGGTCCTGCTGCCGAACTAGCCAGCGGGGTGATCTCTACCGTTTCGTGTATATGCTGAAACAGAGGGTGCCCCGTCCAAGCTCCGCTTGGGCGGGGATTTTTTCGTCCTTCCAAAACCTGTCATCCCGACCGTAGGAAGATCGTTCGCGAAGCGAATGATCTTACGGAGTGGAGGGACCTTGTGTTCCACTACCGAGTTTCACCAGCCTGAGGGAAAGATCAGCACTTCCAGCGTCAGTTGTTCGTCGCGACTCCGAATCCCATGATAGAGGCGTCCGTGGAACCCCCACCCTTCAAAGAACGAAGGGTGGGCCCCCGCTCCCTCGATCTAGCCAAAAAAACGCTCTTCTCTCCCCTTGCATCAAAGGTAGGACTGCGGACCACGCACATGGCCAACAAGAGAGCCAACTCGAAAGCAAACTCCAAGGGCGGTGGTGCGGTGGACCATTTTCGCACTCTTGCCTCACAGGCTTCTTACGTAGTCGGAACCAAGTGGGCATTTCTGCTTGCCATCATCCTCATCGCGCTCTGGGCGGTCCTGGGTCCATTCTTCCATTACTCGGATACCTGGCAACTGGTGGTCAATACCGCTACTACAATCATCACCTTCCTCATGGTGTTCCTGATCCAAAACACTCAGAACCGGGATGCGCGCGCCATCCACTTGAAGCTCGACGAGATTATTCACTCGATCGCTCTCGCCCATAACGAAATGATTGATATCGAAAAACTTTCCGACGAAGAACTGCAGCAGATGGCGGACCGGTTCGAGAAGATTCGCAAAGAGTGTGAATCCCGAAGTGAAGCCAGAAAACAGCGGAAGTAAGGCTGGCCGTCCTCACGGACAGTCAGTGACCCCGACTGACGACCCGCGACTGACGACTACCTTCCCGCTTTTCTCTCGTCCTTCTCGACCACGCCGTCCTTGATGTAGATCACGCGATGCGCGTATTCGGCGATGTCGTGCTCGTGGGTGACCAGCACGATGGTGTTGCCGTTGGCTTGCAGGCGATCGAGCAGGGCCATGATTTCGTTGCCGGTCTGGGAGTCGAGGTTTCCGGTGGGTTCGTCGGCGAGGATGATCGACGGGCGATTGACCAGGGCTCGGGCGATGGCGACTCTCTGGCGCTGTCCGCCTGAGAGCTCGTTGGGCTTGTGCATCATGCGGGCTTCCATGCCGACCGAGGCCAGCGCGGCTTTGGCCCGTTCCACGCGCTCTTCGCCGGGGACGCCGGCGTAGATCAGCGGCAGTTCGACGTTGTGCAGGGCGGTGGCGCGAGCCAGCAGGTTGAAGGTCTGGAAGACGAATCCGATTTCTTTATTGCGGATGCGCGCCAGTTCGTCGTCGTCGAGTTCGCTGACCAGTTGGCTGTTCAGCCAGTAATGGCCTTTGCTGGGCGTGTCCAGGCAGCCGATCAGGTTCATCAGCGTGGATTTGCCCGAGCCCGAGGGGCCCATGATGGCGACGTACTCGTTGCGCTGGATGCGAATATTGACTCCGCGCAACGCGTGCACCTGCTGCTCCGAGCCCATGTCATAGGTCTTCCACAGATCTTCGGTGCAGATCATGCAGGACTCGGGAGGCGCCGACACCACGGGTTGCTTGATATTGATCACTTCTGCGGTTGCCATTTTTCTCTCCTGGTCCTCTCGGGACACCTGCCCGCTCCGATCTTTTGGCTGCCTGTTGGACGCTTAACTGGGGCAGTGGTTAGTACCGGACTTCGGCCGTCAGACCTCAGACTTCAGCCCATCAAGCCCCGACGTCCGAGGTCTGACGCCCGACGCCCGCCCTACGTTCCTTCCTCTTCCTTCTTGGGAGCCGTGTTATCTACTTTTACGCTCGTCCCCGGCCGCAAAGTTCGCAGTACTTTGTAGCTGCCGGTAACGATCTCGTCACCCGGTTTCAGGCCGTTCAGGACCTCGATGTCCGTGGTGCCGGTGATGCCGGTTTGCACCGGCAAAAACTGGGCCTTGCCCTGGCGAATGACAAAGACTCCCTGGATTTCTTCTCTATCCGCGGCTGCCGGGTTGGATGCTCCGGTCTGGGGCGCCGCGGCCTCGACCGCATCTTTCTCGCCATTGTCCGTTTTCAAGTCTGCCCGCGTGCGCACCGTCAGAGATTGAATGGGAATAGCCAGCGCTGCGTTGCGCGTGGCCGTGGTTATCTTGGCGGTGGCCGAAAGGCCGGGCCGCAGGTTCTCCGGTGGGTCCTGCAGCGTGACCACGACTTTGAAATCCTTTGCTTCCTGGCTGGCCGAAGTCTGTTGCGACGTGGACACGCCGGTGGAGCGAACGATGGCGTTGTTGCCAATCTCGGTCACCACCGCTTTGAAAGTCTTTTTGGGGATGGCGTCGATGCTCACTTCCGCCGGTTGTCCCAGCCGCACATTGACAATGTCGGTTTCGTCCACTTTGACTTCGGCAGTGATGACCGACATGTCGGCCAGCGTCATGAGCGTGCTGCCCGGAGAATTCTGAATGCCGATGACCACGGTTTCGCCTTCCCGCACCGGCAGGTTCGTAATCATGCCGGCGTAGGGCGCGGCATAGGTGGTCTTTTGCAGGACGTCGGCGGCGTGGGTCAGGTTGGCGCGATTTTGCGCGATGTGGCGATCGGCGGAATCCTTCTGCGCCTTGGCCTGGGCGACCCGCGCCTGAGCTTGCGCCAGGCCGGCTTGCGCCGTCTGCCAGGCCGCTTTCTGGCTGTCAAATTCCGATTTGGCGATCAGGGCGTCTTTGTACAGACCTTGCGCTCTGGTCCAATCGAGCTGAGCGCGTTCGTAGTCGGACTGCGCGCGATTCAGATCGGCCGCAGATGTATTGAGCGCGGCGGCGGCGGCGACAGAATCCGTCTGGGCAGCCTCGAGCGAAGCCTGGGTGGCGTTCACGTCGGCCGAAGACTGCACGTTTTCCAGTTGTGCCAGCAATTGGCCTTTCCTGACCCGGTCGCCTTCCTTGACATAAAGCCGGGTGATTTTCCCGAAGGCGTTCGCCCCGATGTTGACGTAGGTCTTCGGCCTGATTTCGCCGGAGGCGCTGACCACCGAGGCCAGGTCCTCGCGGGCTACCTTTCCCGTCTGGACCGTGACCACGCCCTTGCGGCTCTGGTAACTGGCGATGCCAGCTATCGCCAGCACCACGATGGCGACTCCGCTGCCGACCAGTATTTTCTTTCCTGTGCTCATTTGCTCTCTTGTTACACCTTGCCCGCCAGCATTCCCGTGATCAGATGCCTCTGATGGTGGAAAGGCTCACTTTCGGAGCGGGGCCCCGGGAAATCTGCGGCGTAGCTGAGCACACGCCATCAGATACGGTGAAACGGGCTGAAAAGTTCCTGCGGAAAATCCATCATCGCGCGGGGGCCGGAACATCAGCCGGCCAGAACCATTCGGAACCTGCCAGGCGTTGATAACGACCATGATTATAACTTGAGCCGGGCGGAGAGAAAATGAGAGATCAAGCCTTTGGCAGGGTCGAATTTGAAGTGCAATCTCGAAATGGGGTCATCCTGAGGGACTTCAGTCCCGAAGTATCTGGCGCGCCGCGACACAACTGTCGGCTCACTTTATGGAAAAAAGGGCACAAATGGATCCACTATCGAGCCTTTACCGCAAAGATCGCGAAACAGCCGAGACCGGGTCGCGCTGGCCCGGTTCAGGATGTCGAATCTGACGGCGGTTTGAAGGACCGGGAGGGCTCTACAGATGGCTACTTTTGACAATCTTTACAATCGCTTAGAGCCCTCCGGTTAGCCTTGCCTTGGCCGCACTAAAGTCATAGAATAGTGAGCCAAGCGTAGTACGTCGTAAGGAGTGCCTCCATGTCCCGGGTAGGATTTCTGAAACGCCTCTTTGCCGTCTTCGTTTTGCCGGTCTTTATCTTGACCATGGTGTCGTTCGCCTGGGCGCAGGAAGGCAAGGCGGATGCGGCCGATCCATCGGCTGATGCAGCATCCTCCCAGGAAAAAGCCAGCCCGGATGTCGATCCCCTCAAGCGCCCGCTTACGGAGAAGCAGAAAAAACAGAATTACAAGTCCCTGAAGATCGAGTTAAGCAAGACCTACAAGAAGTGGCTGGACGAGGACGTACGCTGGATCATCACGGACGAAGAGCAGAAGGCGTTCAAGCTGCTGTCGAACGACGAGGAGCGGGACCAGTTCATCGAGGCGTTCTGGCAACGTCGCGACCCCACGCCTGACACCATCGAGAACGAATTCAAGGAAGAGCACTACCGGCGCATGGCCTACGCCAACGAGCATTTTGCCGCTGGCATCCCCGGCTGGAAAACCGATCGCGGCCGCATTTACATCATGTACGGCCCCGCGGACGAAATTGAAGCTCATCCTTCAGGCGGGTCCTACCAACGTCCGATGGATGAGGGTGGCGGCGAGACTTCCACCTATCCCTTCGAAGACTGGCGCTATCGTTACCTCGAAGGTATCGGCCAGGAAATTATTATTGAGTTCGTGGATACGTGCATGTGCGGCGACTATCACATGACCTTGGACCGCTCCGAGAAGGACGCCCTGCTGTACACGCCCAATGCCGGATTGACCCTGTACGAACAGATGGGAATGGCCAGTAAGGCGGACCGGTTCAATGGTGGCGGCCTGGAGCGCCTGGGGACGGGGCCGTTCAGTTCCGATCGGCAGACCAAGCAGTTTGACCGCCTGGAACAGTTTTATAAGCTGCAAAAGCCGCCCGCAGTGAAGTTCAAGGACCTCGAAGAAGTCGTCAGCCACAAAATCAGCGTGAACCTGATGCCCTTCGACGTGCGCACCGATTTTGTGCGGGTGACCAGCGACACGGTGCTGGTGCCCATCACCATCCAGGTGAAAAATCGCGATATCACGTTCGTCAACAAAGACGGCGTGCAGCGCGGGACGGTGAATATTTTTGGCCGGGTCACGACCCTTACCGGCAAAATCGTCCAGACCTTCGAAGACACCGTGCAGGTCGATGTGCCGGCGGAATTGCTGCCTCAGGTCACGGAGAACTCGTCGGTGTACTGGAAGGCGTTGCCTTTACGGCCGAACCTGTATCGCATCGACGTTGCGGTGAAGGACGTGAACGGGGACCGCTCCGGATTATGGAGCAGCCGGCTGCCCGTGCCCAGCTATGACGATGACCGTTTGTCGTCCTCCTCGCTGATCGTGGCCGACACCATGGCCCCGGTTTCGACCAAGGAGATCGGCACCGGAATGTTCGTCATCGGCAATACGAAAATACGGCCCCGGGTGGCTTCCGCCAACGGCAAGCCGGTATCTTTCAAGCGCAATCAGAAAGTCTATTTCTGGATGCAGGTCTATAATCTTGGCGTGGATGACAAGACCCACAAGCCCTCGGCGACGGTGGAATACGATGTCATCAACGCGGCCACCAACAAAGCCGTGATTCACACCGTCGAATCCACGGACCAGATGGGAAATATCGGCGACCAGGTGACCCTGGAAAAACCTCTTTCGGCCTCCAGCCTGGATCCCGGGGTCTATCGCATTCAAATCAAGGTGAACGATAATATTTCCAAGCAGACGGTGGACCCGTCGGCAACCTTTGCCGTCGAGTAAGCCGGACTGCTGGTGTCTCTGCGAGGTGTTTGGGGTAATGCTGGGTAGACTCGGGTTCAAGCTCGGGTTATTGGGGATTGCGCTGGCGCTTCCGGTGCTGGCAGCCGATCGCCCCGGTTCCAGCTCTATCTCGGGCTACGTGCGCAGCGCCTCCGGCGTCCCGCAGATGGGCGCCATGGTGGAAGTGCTGGGCACGGCGGCCCATAACCTCAAGGTATTCACCGACGAGAACGGTTTCTACTCGGCCAGCGGCCTGCTGCCGGGAGTCTACAGCGTCAAAGCCTATTCGCCTTCATTCCTTCCTGCGTTGCGCGAGCGCGTGGGGCTGCAGCCCGGCAGCAGCGTCATGGTCAATTTAAAGCTCAGCGGGCTGTTCGAGGCGATCCAGTTGCCCGCGGTGCGGGGCCCGGCCGATGATGATGACTGGAAGTGGGTGCTGCGCTCGGCTTCCAACCGTCCGATTCTGCGCATGCTCGAGGATGGTTCTCTGGCCTCGGCGGCGGGACCGGGCGGCAACCATGGCCAGGACAATCGTGGTCCGGACGGTCATAATCCGGATAACCATGATCTGAAAGGCTCGCGCTCCTTCGTTGCCGGCTCGGCCTCGGGTGGCTTTGGAAGCTCTTCCGACATGAACACCGGCTTCTCGGTAGAGAGGTCGCTGTTCTCGACCAGCACCGTGGCGCTTCAGGGCAACGTCGGCTACAACGGCGGCTCGCCTAACACCGTGCTGCGCGCTTCCTACAGCCATACGCTGGTCGACGGTTCGAAACCGGAGATGGCCTTTACCATGCGCCGGCTGGCGGCGCCCGGCATCGGCGGGTATGGCACGGCGCTGCAGGCCATGGCGCTTTCCGCGTCCGATGAATTCTCCCTGGGCGATATTCTGGAGTTGCGCTTCGGAAGCGAATTGCAGACCATTCAGTTTCTGGGACGGGTAACGGCGTTTCGTCCTTTCGGTTCGGCCGATCTGCATCTCTCGCCCCATACCATCCTGGAATATCGCTACGCCACTTCGGAGCCCGACGGCCGCGTGGAAAAGGGCTTCGACTCAGCGCCGGCGGACCTGAGCGAGTCGGGTCCACGGGTCAGCGTGGCAGGGTTCAATTCGACCGTGGAACGCGCCCATCATCACGAAATTTCGCTTTCTCAGCGCGCCGGTGACACCAATCTGCAGGTGGCCATGTATTCCGATCGCGTGGCAGACCCGGCGCTGACCGGCGTGGGCGACGTTTCGGCCGACGGCGGGCAAGCGTTGCCCGATATCTATTCCGAAACTTTCACCTACCGGGGCAAGCAACTGGACGCTCGCGGCATGCGCGTGGTCCTGCAGCGCAAGCTGGCGTCCGACCTGACTGCGACTCTCGATTATGGCTATGGCGGCGTGCTCGACTTGAGCAAAAGTGATATCGCTTTGCAGGATGCCCGCCGCGATGCCTTTGTCCGCAACCGTCACACCGCGTCGGCGAAATTCAGCGGCACGCTGCCCGGCCTCCACACCCGCTGGATTACTTCCTATCGCTGGATCAGCGGGCAGGCGCTGACGCCGGTGGATATGTTTAACGAGTCTCCCGGGCAGTCCGATCCCTACCTCAGCATCTTTATTCGCCAACCGATTCCCGGAACCGGTTTCCTTCCCGGCCACATGGATGCCGTGGTCGATATTCGCAACCTGCTGGCGCAGGGATATGTTCCCGTCATGGGCCAGGACGGCCGCACGGTCTACCTGGTGCAATCGGCACGCACGGTGCGCGGCGGCGTGGCGTTTACCTTCTAAACTGCAGTCGTCAGTCTTCGGTCGTCAGCTCACAACAACTACAGTGCAACCAATCATTTTCTGATGGCGAGCACGCCACCTTTCAGTTTGATATCAAACAATCGTCAGGGTGGTTTGGGGTGGGGCGGCGAAAGAGCCGACGGTGGCGGCTCTTGCACGAGCGTGGCGCTCGCGCCCACATAAAAAAGCGGATGCGCTTTCGCGCATCCGCCGGATACAAACCCGCAATCGTTTAGAAGATGATCTTGATTGCCAGCTGCATGTTGAAGGCTTCGCCGGGGCCGATGCCAGGGGCGCCGTTGAAGTCGCCGATGGTGTCGCTTACGAAACCATTCCCACCCACAGAACCCCCGCCGGAAGCCAGGTTGATCCGGTTCAGCAGGTTAAACATTTCCGCCCGGAGCTGCACTTTGAAGCGCTCGCCAATCGGAATGTTCTTGAACACCGAGAGATCCACTGAGCCGTATCCCGGGGCATAGAACTTGTTCCGGGAAAGGTTGCCGAGGAAGGTGGTGGGAGTGGAGCAATTGAAGGCTGCCGGATTGACCCACTGTTCTCCACCTGCTGCCGCGGAGAAAGTATGGTTGACGCCGGCGAACGGATCGCCAACCAGGTCGCATCCCGGACGGTTGAAGCCGCCCGAAATGTTGAAAGGCTGACCGGTGTGGAACGACAGCAGGCTGTTCAGCTGCCAGCCATGGGTGAGGATCCTGGGGCCATGCGACGAGCCCGGCACTTCGTAGGTCAGGCTGGTCGTGAAGTTATGCCGGGTATCGAAATCGCCGTTGCCGTATTCCGCCTTCAGGTTGTAGCTGTCCAGTGGAATGACGCCGCGATACTCGCTCATCACATCCAGAGCGTGCGCCCAGGTGTAGCCCAGCTGGGTGCTAAGCCCGTGCCAGGCCCTGATTCTCAGGCTGCTCTGCAGAGAGTTGTAGTTCGACGTACCGTTGCTGTTGAGTTGCAGGATGGAACCGACGTTGGGATATTGAGCATTGAATCGGCCCGTCGTGGATGCGCCCACCTGGTTGATGTTCAACATGGTGCTCAGCTTGCGGCCTTCGCTGCCCACATAGCCGACCTGGAGCACAGCCGAATTGCCCAGGCTCTTTTCGATCTGCAGGTTGTAGTTGAAGAAGTAGGGGGCCCGGAAATTCTGGTTCACGGAGTACACGTTGTAAGTGTTGGCTCCGTTGGCTTGGGGTATGCCGCATCCCGGGTCGGTGTTGAAGTTCAGGCTGGGGCAGAGCGTGACTCCGGGAAATACGGAGGCGCCGCCGGCCTGGACAGCGTCCCAGTTGTAGCCGTTCAGACTGAAGTTCGAGACCGCGGCCGGACCTGCGGGATTGTCCTCGAGACCATCCGCCCCTGAAATCGGGGGACGGAAGTCGAGGAACGGGTTCATGTTGATCTGGTCGTAAAAGACGCCGATTCCACCGCGCACCACCAGATCGCCATTCTCCCGCGGCTGGTAGGCGAAACCGAAACGGGGCGCCACGTTGTTATGATCGGCCGGGAAGACGGAGCCGATCCCATTGCCCTGGATTGGCATTCCTTGTCCCGGAATGAAGACCGCCAGGTCCTTCTTGTTGCTGTACAGCGGCCCGAAGTACTCGTAGCGGAGACCGAAATTCACGTTCAGCTTGCGCGTGACTTGAATCGAGTCCTGCCCGAAGAAGTTGTAGCCGTTGACTCTGACGAAGCGTTCCGGATTCCCGACGGCTATGCTCGAGGTCGAGACGTCGCCCGCCAGGAAGTCAGCCAGTGCGCAGGTCGGATCCGTACTTGCGCAGGATCCAGCCCAGGGTCCCTGCGTGCCGTCGAAAGAAAACTTGCCGGTTCCGCGGCGGTGATAGAACTCATTCACGCGGCCCTGGCGGAATTCGCCGCCAAAACGGAACTGGTGCTTGCCGATGTTATAGGAAACGATGTCGGCGAGCATACCCGTGATGTCGTTGCGTCCTTCGGGCGGCGTAAGGCCGATTTGCTCAAAGCCCGCGATCGCGATATTCGGGGCTCCAAAGATGGGCTGTCCCTTGATGGTCGCATCCGGGCTCAGGAACAAGCCCAGGGCCTTGGTGTTGAAACTATTGTTGGCGTCGCTGAAGGTCTGGTTGAAGTAGTTGACCCCGAAGAGCAACTGGTTCGTCATCCGCGGGGAAATCACCGTATTGAGGGTGGCCGCGTAGTTATAGACGTGGAGAGGCGCTTTTTCGAAGTAGAACTCGAGATTGGAGCTGGCCGTACCCAACGCCGGGCTGCCACCGAGCGGTGCAGTCTGGCTTCCCTGTCCGCCAAACCAGCGGACGGAGAGGTGGTTTTTCTCATTGAAATTGTGGTCGATCTTGGCCACACCGTTGTAGCTGTATCCGGTGGAGGCAATCGGGCTGAAGAAGTTGTTGGTGGTGGCCGGGAGATTATTGATGAGCGACGGCCAAAGAATGGGTGAAGTGTTGGTGTTGGGATTGCCCAGCAATGTTTGCGACAGCGGACTCGGTGTAATTCCGTGGGCGGTCAGCAGAGCCAGGGCCTGGGTTTGCCAAGGAAACGAAGGCTCAGTGGCCAGTCCGGAGAGTCCGATCTTGTAATTCTGCTTCTCGAAGGAGACGAAGTAGAAGGTCTTGTCCTTGAAAATCGGGCCGCCGAGGCTGAACCCGTAGTTCTGGTTGCGCAGCGCTGGTGCTTTTGGGTTGGTTGCGCTGGGCTGGAAGAAGGGCGATGCCGCGCCGTAAAACTCGTTGCGGTTGTAGTAGTACGCCGTGCCGTGCAAGCTGTTGGTGCCGGA
>DASQHA010000245.1:0-4938 GCA_035632335.1 Terriglobales bacterium | reverse complement strand
CCGTTATAGAAAATTCCTCCCGCCGTGCGCCAAACCAGCCTCTGTGTAAGCTGATAAGCCATGCCGATACGTGGGGCGAAGTTGTTGTAGTCGGGATGGATGAGCCCGTCCGATGCATTGTGATTTACTTTCAAAAGGCTGGCAAAGTAGGGCGTCAGGGGGACGTGGCTGTTGCTTGGGATATCGAGCAGGCCCGTCACCGGATTGAAATTCGACTGCGAGTTGAAGCGCTCCTTTACCGTGGAGTAGAACTCGTAGCGCAGCCCCAGATTGAGCGTGAGTTTGCGGCTCACCCGCCAGTCGTCCTGAATGAACCAGGCGTAATTCTTTCTGAGGTAGTCGATGTTGTGCAGATTGTTAATGCCGCCCCCGTCCGTTTGTCCGGTCAGAAGCGATGCCAGCCCGCTCCCGCCGGTTCCCGGCGCTCCGGCGTTGTCTGTAAACACCGGGCCAAAGCCCAAGTTTCCGCGCGGTGAGGCCGGCTGAAAAATCGTGAATTCCTCCGGCCGGAATTCCCCGCCGAACTTGAAGGAATGCGCCCCGCGAATCAGCGTAAAGTTGTCCGTCACGCTGTAGGTATTCTGGATTTCGTTGGACGGCAGAAACGTCGGGCTGCCCAGAGTTGCTGAGTCACTAAAGGTCAACTGCGGCAATCCCCCGTTGTTTGTTCCCGGCGCATAAGGTACGTTCGGAAAGCCGATCTGGCCCGAGACGTCCTTGTTGGAGTTGAACTGAAATCGCGAGGTGTGTGCCCGGTTGTATCCCAGGCGCAGCTCGTTGATGCGCGTCGGGCTGAAAATGTGCGTCTCGCTGATGGCCGCGTTATAGCCGTTGATCTGCTCGTTGCCGGTAAAGAAGCCGCCGCCGTCCGCTAAACCGCCGAACGCCCCCGGAATGATCGAGGGTTGGCGCGAGGCGCTGAAACGATAGAACGCCGTGTCGGAGCCGGAAAACACCTGGTCGACGCGGACGTCGCCCTGGTTGCGGTCCTGGTTCAATACCGGATTCGACAGAAAGTTGTAGCCGTTCCCGGTGACGTTCGGAGCCGGAAACAGATTCGCGAGCTTCGCGCCCAGCGGATCCTGCTTCGCCGACGGAATCACATTCGACGGTGTCCCGTTCGCGTTGTAGCCGAACGGCACGCCGCAGAATCCTGTCGGGCTTGCCGCGCTCGCTTGCGTCTGGCGCGTGTCGAAGAGCTCGCCTGAGTACGTCATGTGGCCGTTGCAGTCGGCGACGCCCGTCGGCTTGGAGAGGTTCAGGTAGCTCGAAAAGTCGCCCGATCTCTGCGCCAGCGTCGGCACCTGCTCCGTCAAGGTCTGGCCCTGGCGTACGCGCAAGCCTTCATAATCCCCGAAGATAAACAGCTTGTCGCGGATGATCGGTCCGCCAAGCGTGCCGCCGAACTGGTTCTGCTTGTACGGCGGCCGCTGGGCGTCGAAGAAATTGCGCGCATCCAGCTTGGCATTGCGCAGAAATTCGTAAACCACGCCATGCACCTGGTTGGAGCCCGACTTGATGGTGGCATTCACCACGGCCCCATTGGCGCGTCCGAACTCTGCGTTATAGGCGTCGGTCTGTACCTTGAACTCCTGCAGCGCATCTACTGATGGCATCACCACGTAGTTGGCTTCGTTCAACAAATCGGGCAGGTTGGAATTGTTATCGATTCCATCCAGCAGAAAGTTGTTCTGCAGCGACCGCGCTCCGTTGGCGCTGAAGCCGAAGCCGTTTTCGTCCCTGGCGCCCGGCTCGCTCACCGTCACGCCCGCCGTCAACTGAGCCAGTTGCACCGCGTTGCGCCCGTTGAGTGGAAGGCCCGACATCATGCGGCTGTTCACCACCTGGCCGCGTTCGGAAGTATCGGTCTCGAGCAGCGGGGCGACCTCGGTGACTTGCACCGTTTCCTTCACTTCGCCCGGCTGCAGCGTCACGTCCACACGCTGCCGCTGCTGCACATCCAGCGTCATCGGCCCCACGGCGGCCGTCTTGAAACCCGTAGCAGCTATGGTAATGCGGTAGCTGCCGATGCGGACCGGGCTGATCGTCCACTCGCCGGCGGCGTTGCTTGCCGCGTGGTACGTGAAATTTGTATCCACATTTACGGCGGCAATATCCGCCCCTGGAATCGACGCGCCCGACGAGTCGAGCACCGTTCCCACCAGCGCTGCCGTGTCTTTCTGACCGTAGGCGCTGAACCCGCTGACCACTGCTAGTACCAAACCGTATCGAACGATCGTCTTGATTTTCGAAGATTGCACACAGCACCTCCTGGAAGCTTCCTGTTCAAACATGTAACATCCTGCGGCCTTCTCAGGCCGTGCGAGACAACTCTGAAGAGTATTCTACTCCAAATCCGGGCGCCCGGTTTCAGCCGAGATATTCTTTCATCATGCTTACGTAGCGGCGGCACGTTTCTCTTATGTCCTCCCCGGGGCTGTCCTGCTCGAGCGAGAGAAAACCGGTGAAGCCGATCGCCTTTACGGCGTCCGCGATAGCTTTGAAATCCATCACGCCCTTTCCGATCGCTACGTATTCCCGCATCGATGCATTGATGTCCCGCACGTGCAGGTTCATCAGGTGCTGGTTCAATTTGTAAATCGCCTCCGGAGGATACTCCCGCTGATTCATGGCCCAGCCGCAGTCGAGATTCGAGCCCAAGGCCCGGTCGCGAATCGCATCCCACAGCCGCAGGAAGCTGTCTGTCACCGGCAGCATGGTGTGGGTATGGTTCTCGATCGAGAACTTCAGCCCGTGCGCTTTGGCGCGTTCCAGGCACGCCTGCATCGTCTGGGTAAATAAGCGCCATAGCTCGTCGAAATCGTAACCGGGGGCAATGTTGATGTGAAACTTCTCGCCGGGCTTGGGATCGCTCATGAAATAGCGCGGCAGGTATTCGGTGGTGGGCGCGCTCAACTCCCGCGCCCAGGGCGCCACGATATTGACCATGGGTGCGCCCAGCTTCTTTGCAATCCGGCAACCGCGCTCGAAGTAATCGACGCTGCGTTTTCGCTCGTCCGCGTTCCGGCTTGTCAGCCCTTCTACCACCGGCTGGAAAAATGGGAACTGGTTCACCACCAGATGATTTCGCTCTACCTGTTTCCGGATGCGCCCGATGGTCGTATCCGTCCAGTACTCGTCCACGTCCTGGCGCGAATTCGCAATCAGCTCGATCCCCTCGAACCCCAGACTACCGATGATGTCGATGGCCTCCTCGGGGTGCGCCCCTGGCTCGAGACTATGGAAATTCCAGCTCACGCAACCGATCCGCGCCCGCCGTGGGCCGGATTGCGCCGCGGCGGACGCGCGTGCAGCCAACAGTGAGCCGCCCAGCGCAGGAATGAACTCTCGACGCTTCATGTTTGATCTCCTGGTCTGTTTTATACCGCGTTCGAGCGCCCCCGGCACTAGCTGGTATCTGCCGCCCGGCGAAGTCCTTCAGCGCACGTAGACGCTGAAACCTTCGCTGGCATTGCCCGGTCGGATCGAGTTTCGCGATGAACCCATCGTAAGCGCCGCCGGCATACTTCGGCTGAAACGCGCTGGTCACAGGACAATCCGGCGAATCGGTGAAGCCCACCACATAGGCGCTGTCGCCGTAAGAACCATCCAGATAAGTCGCATATTGCTGCCGTCAGGGCCTACGGCAACCGCTGTGGCGTTGTCGGAACGGGTTCCCCCAAAACGTTTTTCGTAGATCAACTTCGCGCCTTCGCCCAGGCTTGGAAGCGTTGCCGCTAGGATCACAAACGCCAAGGCGCGTGGGGTCATGAGTTCAGCATATCGGACGGTACTAGCGGACCAGCAAGGATCTGGAAGTAAAATGAAAGTCTCGGGACTATGCGCCTGCTGTTTTCAATCTTGTTTCCTGCGCTCGCCTTCGCCGGCATCTGGCCGGACAACTTTGGCGCCTTTCCCCGTACCGCTGTCCAGTCAGTCGAGGTCTCCGACCGTCCGCTTTGGGACGAGTACGGTTTCCAGCAGGCCGAGCAGGCCCGCTACGAATCCGGGGTCCTGAAATTCACCGCCACTGCTTACCGCCTTCAGGATTCGACCGGGGCGCTGGGTGCTTTTGACTGGCTGCGGCCCGCGAATGCCAAGCCTTCGCCCCTGGGTCAACTGGCCGTGGAAACCGACGACTCCATCATGCTGGCCCACGGCAACTATGTGCTTGTTTTCAATGGTTACAAGCCGACAGTGGCCGACATCAGCGGGCTTTACCAGACGCTCCCCAGCCTCGATCAGTCACCGCTCCCCGCGCTATCCGGCTATCTTCCTGAAAAAGGGCTGGTTCCCAACTCAGAGCGCTACATCACCGGGCCTGTGGCTTTGGAGAAGTTCAACCCCGGAATTCCGCCCTCAACCGCTGCCTTTCATTTGGGTTCAGAAGTGCAGTTGGGCACCTTCCAAACCCCTTCTGGCAGCATGAAGCTGGCTATATTCTCCTACCCCACCCCCCACATCGCTCGTGAACGTCTTGTGGATTTCCAGAGGATTTCCGGCGCCATGGCCAAGCGCACCGGGCCGATGGTGGCCGTGATCCTCGCGCCGGCCAATCCGGACGACGCCGAACGGCTGCTCGCACAGATCAGGTATGAGCCGAACATCACCTGGAATGAACGCGTGCCCACAGCTCGTGACAATATCGGCAACCTAGTCATAAATGCCTTTGAACTCATAGGGATACTGCTCGTTTTCTGCGTTGTTGCTGGGATATCCGTGGGTGGCTTCCGCACGATTCTGCGGCGGGCAGGGCCGGGCGGCACCGCCGAGCCCATGATCACGCTCCATCTGCGTGATCGGTAAGGCAAACGTTATCTTTGGTTTAGCCCTAAAAAGGCAGTCTGAAACGCCGCCTGTGAGCAATCTGCGCACTGGTTGTGGAAATGCTGTTGGAGCATAAGTTCCTAAGCTGGAAACGCTTAGCGTCCATTTTTT
>DASQHA010000244.1:0-82697 GCA_035632335.1 Terriglobales bacterium | reverse complement strand
AACAAGCTGACGCGCGAAGTACATCGCGACCGAATCATCAAAGACCACAGTGACCATCGACAGACCGAGCTTCGATAACGAACGAACCTCTTGCTTGTTCGGCAGGCCGAGCATCGCACGCTCGATTGGATAAGTGACGAGCTGCTCAACCTCCGTCGGTGGGAGCGAAGGCGCGTCGGTGACCACGACCACCTGATTGTTTGTAAGATCCGGGAAAGCCTCGACCGGAATTGTGTAGAGTGCATAACCACCCGCTCCCAGCAGAGCCAGAATGCCGATGAGAACCAGCCAGCGATATGCCAGCGTGAGATCGATAATCCGATTGAGCATGTGCCGGCTACTCGCTTTCCAACGTCGCTTTCAGCAACTGGGACTTCAGAATAAAGCTGCCGCGAATCGCGACTTGATCCCCGGCTTTGATTCCCTCATGAACCGGCGTTTGTCCGTCTGCGGTCTCACCCACTCGAACGGGACGCACAGCGAATCGGTCTGGCGCGGTCCGCACAAAGACAACATCCTGGCCGTTGACCTGCTGCACGGCATCGGAGGGAACCCGCAACACCGGCTTGCGGCCGCCAACCGGAATCTCCGCATCGGCCAGCATCTCCGGCCGCAGTCGCCCGTTCGCGTTGGCTAATTCCAGGCGAACCTGCATCATCCGTGTGTTCGGATCGAATTCCTGTCCAAGGTTAGTGATCTTGCCTGTCAGGCGTAAGCCGGGTTGTCCGGACATCGTCACGAATGCAGACTGGCCTGTCTGAAGCCTTCCGAGATCCTCCTGGCGCACTGAGGCGAGCATCCAGACCTTCGCGAGATCACCAATGATGAAGGTCACAGCGGAAAGCTCGACAGTCTTTCCCGGTGTTACGTTTTTCTCAATGATGTAACCCTCAGCAGGAGCGACGATCGGAACGTTGTCCTCTGTTTCGTCTTGTCGATTTGGGGCTGGATCGGCCGGAACGCGGAGATCATCCTCCAATAGGTCGCGGCCACGGTCCACTTCGATCTGAGCCTTTTTCACGGCTGCCTGGGCGCTCACCAGATCCTGCTGCGTCTGTTCCAACTGCTGTACAGACCCGGCTTTAAGATTCAGAAGCCTCTGGGCGCGGTCGCGATTGCGTTGCGCCTGAGTGGCCCCAGCCTTCGCCCGGTCCAGTTCAGATAACGCAGCCCGATATTGAGCTCGCGAATCGCGGACCTCGTCGGCGTGGTAGCGCGCGAGCACTTGGCCCTTGCGGACGTAGTCTCCGAGGTTTGCGTACACGGCAACAACCGAACCGACAGTGCGGACTCCTACACGCCAGGTGCGATCATCGGCCAAGGCGATCCGGCCCTTGACCCGCAGCATGTCGGGTTCCTGGGAAGCCATTGCCGCCTGCGTTTCGATCATCGCTGTTGTCTGCTGCTCCGGGGAAAGAACAACTTCGTTCTTGGTGGTCTTTGCTTCCGCGGTGGCAGGCGTCTCTGCGGAAGTCCTTGGACTGTTGCACGCAGCGGAGAGAAAGCTCGCCACAAGCAAGGCAAAAAGAAGGCTATCGTTTCTCATTAATTCACTCCCTCGGCGGCTTCAAGTCTGACGACGCTCTGGCGGTAATCCACCATTCCCCGAGCCCATGCCAGTTCCGCATCCAAGCGTGCTCGTTCTGCGTCGAGCAAACGGAGCAAGTCAGTACCACCCTCGGCGTACGCTGCGGCTGCGATTTGAGCAATCGTCGCAGCATGTTCCCGAAGCGGTTGAAGCGCATTGACCAGCTCGGCGCGCCTCAACTGGAACTCCTGCAATGCACCCCCGTAATCCGCGCGTATATCTGCTTCCGCTGCTGCGAGAAGTTGCTGTTGCCTGCGAACCTCGGATTCCGCCGCCATGCGATTTCCTTGATTCTTGTCTGTGGTCGGCAAAGTGATGCGCAACGATACGATCGCCGTGTTTACGCCCGTTAGAGCATCCGGCAGCTGCGTCCTTTTATAGCCGTAGGTGACATTCAGATCGGGGCGCGCAGAAACATCCTGAAGCTTGGCGTTGGCCTTCGCTTGTTCCAGGGCCGCGCGCGCCACTTTGATTTCGATGCGCTGCGCGAGCACCTCCTCAATGCTGAGCGGCGTCACCGGCGATTCCACCGCCAGTGGCTCCGTCAAGACAATCTCGCTGAAATCGGTCTGGCCCATCTCCTTCAGGAGTGCCGCTTGCGATCGAGTGCCTTCGATTGAAGCCAAGTCCGCAGAGATCTTCAAACGCTCTCCCTCCAACCGGACTCGAAGGAGGTCCTGTTCGGCGATGGCTCCAGCGCTCAACTGAGCAGAGTGATAATCAATGATCTTCTGGAAATTATCGAGCGTCGTTTGCAGAACACGCTGAACTTCCTGAGAACCCCGCGCGGTCCAGTAAGCGAACTTCACTTTCTGAGCGACTTGCCATCGGGCCAATTCGTATTCCGCTTGGGACCGGGTGACGCCCTCGCCTGCCAGGCCGACTCGCTGCTTCCGTTTCCCTAACACGTCGAGCGGCTGATTGATGAGCGCCAGCGTATCCACATCGCGGCTGTAGGTTTGTCCAGGCCGCAAGTTCTCATTCTGAAACTGGAATTCCGGGTTGGGGAGGAGCCCGGCCTGCTTTCTCAAGCCTTCGGCGGTGGACACGCGTTCAGCTTCTGCCTTCAGCGATGCGCGCGATTGAAGCGCTTTGTCGATCGCTTCCTGAAGGGTGAGTCCAGCCTGCGCGAGGCATGGGCCTGCATTCAATAGGATGAGGACAACCGAACCCCAAAAAACAATATTGCTTCTTTTCACGGAACTCCTTCCCACGCTCGATGACAGATCTCGGGCGCGGCGACACGCCAAGTCAGGACACACGTATACGGATTTGTCTTGGGAAGGCTAGGCGGGAGGGGCTCTGGGAATCGAACGGTCCAGGCAGGGAGGATCATGTCCTCGCTCTTCAACCACTTCGACCGGCTGAAAAGTGTCGGAGAGAACGAAGGGGAAGACTCCACCAAGCGATGGAATGAAGGGTGATAGCCCCGTAGTCAGGACCAACGTGAATGTATCTAGTGCGCGGGCTGTCGCGTGGTCGTCTGAGTCTACAAGTTGGCGTCCTTGGTGTTCCTCGACGAAACCACTAACGCTATTGGAATGTACGTTATAGAAATGCGCATGGATGAGGCCAGCATGACCGTGATCCGAGTCCGGTCCGGTGTGGACATGCTGAAACGGCGCCACAAAGAAGGCCAGCAGAAGTGCCAGACAGGTCTGTAGGGCCGCGAAACAACGCATCATCGTAAGTTTACACAAGTTAGCTGGGCGATGTCGCGAGAGCCCCGTTATGCCTGGGATTAACGAATCGCTACCGAGCAGGTTCGACAACGCCAGAAGGGCCGCACTCGTCAAGGCGATTCCCGGCGTGCCGGGAATTACAGGTCTGGAATACGTTCCCGGACTCGCGACGCTTTATCGAGGTACATTGACAGAGACAGCGTTCTAGTGTGACTTGCGGAATATGGTGGCAACGGCGGTCGGCGGCCGTCGCGCAACATGACATCCTGCCGCACGTCAGTTAGAGACAGAGCTCCCATGAAGGAGGACGCGATGAAGCGGGATATTTCTTTGTTGGCTGGATGCGCGGCTTTGGCCGGGTTGCTGGTGTTGGCGACGCTGCCTGCTACCGGGCAATCGTCAGGTAAGAATATCGAGTGGCGCTACTATGGGTCGGACCTCGGGAACACACACTACTCGCCCGCCGATCAGATTGACGCTACGAACTTCGGCAAGCTCGAACTAGCGTGGCGATTTCATACGGAGAACTTGGGTCCGCGGCCTGAGTACAACATGGAAGGCACTCCGTTGATGGCCAACGGCGTGGTCTATTCGACAGCGGGGACGCGCCGGTCGGTGGTCGCGCTGGACGCCGTTACAGGCGAACTGCTGTGGGTCCATGGCGAGCGCGAGGGTGCGCGCGGAACGGCGGCGCCGCGGCAGCTTTCTGGACGAGGACTCGGCTATTGGACCGATGGACGCGAAGAACGGATTCTCTACGTCACTCCCGGGTACCGGTTAATCGCGCTGGACGCGAAGACCGGGAATCCCGTCGCGGGCTTCGGCCGCAACGGCGCCGTGGATCTGAAAGAGAACGACGACCAGGCAATCGATCCACTTAGCCCCGACATCGGCTTGCACGCAACGCCAGTGGTCGCAGGCGATACGGTGATTGTCGGCGCGGCTCACAAATCCGGCGGCGTTCCCAAGAGCAAAGCTAACGTAAAGGGGTACGTACGCGGCTTTGACGTCCGCACGGGGCGCCGTTTGTGGATCTTCCATACGATTCCCAAGCCGGGCGAGTTCGGCTACGATTCGTGGGAAAAAGATTCGGCTGACTACACGGGCAATGCGGGCGTATGGGGGCAGATTACGGTGGACGAACAATCGGCATGGTGTGTCTGCCGGTCGAACTGCCCACCGGCGACTACTATGGCGGACATCGTCCCGGCAACGGACTCTTTGGAGAATCGATCGTGGCCGTGGATCTCAAGACGGGCGCTCGCAAATGGCACTTTCAACTGGTGCATCACGGCATCTGGGACATGGACATCCCGTGCGCGCCGATTCTGGTGGACGCGATGGTCAACGGGCGCGCAGTGAAGGCAGTTGCGCAGCCTACCAAGCAAGCAATTCTTTATGTATTCGACCGGGTTACCGGGCAACCCATCTGGCCGATTCCGGAGAAGCCGGTGGAAAAGGGGAATGTGTCGGGCGAGTGGTATTCGCCGACGCAGCCGTATCCGACCAAGCCTCCGGCCTACGATCTCGCGGGATTCCAGACGGAGGACATCATCGATTTCACGCCGGAGCTGCGCGCAGAGGGCATCCGGGTGGCGTCGCGCTATAAATTAGGTCCGATTTTCACGCCGCCGTCGGCAAGCAAGTCGGAAACCCCTTTGGCGACGTTGGCGCTGGGTGCGTCGAGTGGAGGAACGGTTTGGCAGGGCGGATCGTATGACCCGGAGACGCACATCGCTTATTTGCCTTCGCAGCGATCGCTCGCCACGCTGGGATTGGTTCCACCGGGGCCGGGAATGTCGGACATGAACTATATTCAGGGGACGGCCACGGAGGGCCCTCGCACGACCGGCGGGGCGGGCGCGGAATCTGGCGCTGCTCCGGTCGCGAATTCCGGAGGCGGTCTGAGCGTTCAAGGACTCGCGTTGATGAAACCTCCCTACGGAAGCATCACAGCGATTGATCTGAACAAGGGCGACATTCTCTGGCGGATCGCTCATGGCGAGACTCCGGATAACATCCGCGACAATCCAGCGCTGCGCGGTCTGAATATTCCGCGCACCGGCCAGCCGGGTATCTTCGGCGTTTTGGTGACAAAGACGCTGGTGATCGCGGCCGACAAGCAGTTGACGACGCGGCCCGACGGGCAGAAGTCGGCTATGCTTCGCGCTTACGACAAGGCCACCGGCAGAGAATTGGCCGCGGTCGCGATGCCGAATGGACAGACGGGAACCCCCATGACGTACATGGTCAATGGCAAACAATACATCGTCGTCGCGATTGGGGGGCAGGGATTCCCAGCGCAGTTGATGGCTTATAGGCTCCCATAGCAAGGGGAGTGTACCCGCCATTCAACGTACAACTCGCGAATCGTGGGGGCATCGACGGCAGCGCTGAGAGTCCAGTTGACGGTAGCTCGTACCCGTTCTGGCTAAGGATTGATCTTCCTTCAGGGCCTAAGACAAAAAGTGCGAATTGCTTCGCCTCGGCAAGCCTGCCCGAAGCTGCGATCGCCCCAAGGGCCTGGTCAATGGGTCGACAGAGTTTCGGGTCTACTTTAATGACCGTGCCCGATTCCCGAAGTACCAGCGAGTAGGCGGTGAAGACGGCGTCGGCATTGCCCCACGCGCCGAACTGTTTCGCTTGGCTGATGTTGTCGGGATACACGCCTTTCGTCTGCACTCTGTTCCATAAGCCGGAGGACTTCAGTGCCTCAACGGTGGCTTGGCCATACGGCGCCACAGCCGGCTGGGCGATCCGCGCATAACTTCTGACACCAGATTCGAATGGGGAAGATCCTCGACATCCCGGAAGTTCAGGCAGAAACGATGGTAAATAGCTGATGATTTCTGGAGGGAAACGACGACCGTAATGTCAGCGGCGATAGAATGGCTTTGGGAGGACGACAACACTCGGCGATGCGATTGCTGAACCTACTTGCGGCCGGACTCCTGGTCGCGATTGGTTTGCCAGACGTGCAAGCTGTGCCACCGCAGCCGGCCACGTTAAAAAAAGCTGAGTTGGAGCATCGATTTCTTCTGCAGGTTAATTACGAACAGCAGAGTGGGCGTCAGGATTTCCGAACGAGCCGCAGTCGGATTGTTGTCTTCGAGCGAGCTGGCGCGGTCCTGCACATGCTCGATGTGTCCGATCCGCGAGACGTCTCTCCCGCGCACGTCCTGGCGACTATTCCCATCCGTCACGAGACTGGGACCACAGTCGAAGTCGATCTGAATGAAGGGTTCGATATGGTTCATTCCGAGGAAGACCGCACGGGGGAAGACTATTACGGACGGATCGATCGGCATGATCAGACAACATTCAGGCTCTTCGACCGGAAGGTCGTATCCGTGTCGTACCACGATGCAATGCTCGTCTTCGACCAGGACGCCCATACCGACGACGGCCAGCGCATCGTCGTTCACTACTATCTAAGTCTGTACAATCCGTCTCCCGATTTCCGCCCGTTCGAGATGAAGAACTTACGACGGTTCGGGTTCTACGAGACCTACCCGCAGTGGCGTTCGGGCCATTGGGTTCTGTATGCCATGAAGTTCGACCTTCACGAGCCGATCGTGTTCGCACTGTCGTCTGCCATTCCCAAGCGTCATCGAGCGGCCGTACGCGACGGCGTGTTGTATTGGAACCGCGCGTTTGGTAAATCCCTGATTCGGGTGATCGATGCGCCTCCCTCGGTCCGGGCGCCGAGTCCGGACTACAACGTCATTCAGTGGGTGACTTCTGGTGACTTTGCGTCCACGTCATATATCCAGAGCGACCCATTGACGGGACAGATCCTCCACGCGGACGTCTTCGTCTTGCCCGAGACCATGATGGATGGAGAGCTCGAACAGCAGAACGATCACCTGAGGTACATCGTGGCGCACGAAGTCGGTCATGCGCTCGGCCTGCGGCACAATTTCGCACCGGGCGACGCGATGACCGTCATGGGCTATTTCAAGCTGCCGCGGATTCTGCAGATCGGCCGGCAGATTCGAACTGGCGCGCCGGCGCAGCGTTACGATGCGGCAGTCGTACAGCATGTATATCTTGGCGCGCTGCTCGACGTGAACACGCTGCCCCCGTTCTGCACGGATGACCAGCAAGGATGCTTGCCGTTTCGTCCCATGCCGAAGGAATCGGAGGGCATGCGCGGCGACGCATTCGCTCAGTGAATAGCCCGCCGATAACCACCGTGCGAGTGGAGGTTGGACTTCCGCGGCTGTCGACAATCGAGAACGCCAGCTCATGGATAATAGGCCGGTCGAGCGTCAACGCATCTGTCGCTAAAAGACGTTCGACCCGAAGCCATTTCTAGCGTACAATCCTACTCACCGTTGTCGCGCTCTTTGCAAGCTATGTTCCCGCACGGCGCGCGATGAAGCTCGATTCGCTATTTCGTCGAACCGTATACTGAAGCGAATGGGAGGCTTAGCATCATGAGCGACAAGAAGCCCAAATCAATCCCGATCAAAGATCTGGTCAGCGAGGATGGAGCGCATGAACTGGCAACTTCTCCGGATATGCAGCCGTACCTGCGGCTGATGAAGGCGGGACTGCAAGACAACGACACCACGCCTATTGTCGAAGGGATTGCTCAATTGCCCCTTGAGAGGCGATAGGTGTGGCGTGTCGCATCCGCCGTCGCAGCAAGTGCGGCGATAAACCACCTCAGATACGACCATTTCGAGAGCCTCATTTGCTGCCTCCACAGAAAATTCAGCAATTTGTGTTCCACTTGAATCCGCTGGTATTTGGGCGCAACCTCCGACCTCGCAGCAAAAGGGCTGTAGGTTTTCGCCCCTTCATCGACATATCTCTCCATAAACAGGAACGCCTGATTACCTTCCGCTACATTGTCTAGCTTCATACTTGGTCTCGGAAATGCCTATCTCCTGCGCTGATTAGAGTCTCTTAGAGTAGTGTGCTTTCCCTTAAGATTCTCTGACGTTTCCCTGACGCTGTTGTCAGAAACCCGGGCGTTGCGCTATCGCTTCAGGAAGCTGGTCGCACCGAAACCCCGGCCCGCGCTGCGATCATTCAGTTGATCTTAAGGTTCCGCACGCTATGATCTTGCCAGGAGCCCTGGGGTTTCACAGTGCGCGTGCTGATCGTCGAAGACGAAAGGAAGATGGCCGACGTCCTCAAGAAAGGTCTGGAGGAGCAGGGTCATTCGGTGACTCTCGCCCACACGGGCACAGAAGGTCTCGCACTGGCGGAGACACTCAGCTTCGAGGCGATGGTGCTGGACATCATGCTGCCCGGTCTTGATGGCTTCGAGGTCGCGCGGCGGCTCCGAAAGGCTGACGACGGTATACCCATCCTGATCCTGACCGCTCGCGACGGGGAGGCGGACCTTGTTAAGGCATTGAATCTCGGTGCCGACGATTACCTGACCAAGCCATTCTCCTTTGTCGAGTTCGTGGCCCGATTACACGCCATTTCCCGCCGAGCGTCTGCTTTGCGATCATCTAAGCTGAAGACGGCCGATCTGGTGCTCGACCCATCCACACACGAGGTCTACCGTGGGGACGAGCGAATTTCCCTTACCAGAAAAGAGTACCTACTCCTTGAGTTACTGTTGCGCAACGCGGGACGCGTCCTGCGACGTGAAACCATCATCAACACTGTCTGGGGCACCCATGAAGAGGTCGAAAACAATACGCTGGACGTCTTCATCAAGCATTTGCGGAACAAGGTGGACGACGGCTACAACGTCAAGCTGATTCACACTGTGCGCGGCTTCGGGTACCGCTTGCATGAGGGCGAGGCATGAAGATCGCGTCCATTCGCGTCCGGCTCACAGCCTGGTATTTCATGATCCTCACCATAGCGCTTTCATCGTTCGGCGCGGGGATGTTTCTGGTCATGCGGCAAAGTGTTCACACTGCGGTGGATGATGAGCTCGCGGTTCGTTTCAACGGCGTCCAACGATTTGTCCAGCGAGTGTTCCCCGGAAGTACGGTGGAGGACGTTCGGTATGAGTTTCGCGAACACTCAGGGATGAAGCCTGGAGGCGATCTCCTGCAGATCAGCGATGCGCGTGGAAACTGGATCTTTCAGTCGGGTTCGATTCGTCCGTACAACATACCGGTAGGCAGCCCGCAAACGAACCGCGCGGAGCTCAAGACGATCGATGTTGCCAGTAGTCCGCTACGAATCCTCACGGCGAGGGTTCAAGCCGATGGTCAACAATACATAGTGCAGTTGGCCACTCCGCTGGGCGGATTTTACGGCGTGCTGCATCGCTTCGGGTGGCTGATCCTATGGTCCGTGCCTGCGGTGCTGATCGTCGCTACGGTGAGCGGTTACTGGATGAGTCGGCGCGCGCTCGCCCCTGTTGACCAGATTACAAATACCGCGCGCTCGATCAGCGGGCACAATCTATCACAGCGGTTGGCGGTTCCGGAGACAGGCGATGAGTTGCAGAGGCTCTCCGAAACTTTGAACGACATGATGGCGCGGCTCGATACCGCGTTTAAGCGGTTGGACGCCGCCTATAAGAAAATCGTCCGGTTCACTGCCGACGCATCGCACGAGTTGCGAACGCCTGTGGCGCTCGTCCGGACGACCACGGAAGTAGCACTGCAAAAGAGCCGCACGGCTCCCGAGTATGAAGAGGTCCTGCGCGGAGTCCTCGCCGAATCTGAGCGCACCAGCGTGTTGCTCGACGATCTGATGACGCTCGCTCGCGCGGATTCAGGGGCTGCGACGCTACAAGTTTCGGACATGGATCTCGGCACGGCGGTCAAGGAATCCTGCTCCCAAGGTTCGACACTGGCCGGGCCTCGAAACGTTGCATTCGACTGGCAGGTCCCGGAACAGCCGATGAACATCAAGGGAGACCCGAATGCACTTCGCCAGTTGTTTCTGATTCTGATCGACAATGCTCTCAAGTACACGCCTTCGGGCGGCCGCGTGTCGGTCGGGATGCACCAAGTAGATGGATTCGGCATCGTCGAAGTCAGAGACACTGGTATCGGCATCGCAGCCGAGGATCTGCCGAACATCTTCGAGCGCTTCTATCGTGCCGATAAGGTGCGTTCGCGGGACATGGGCGGCGTTGGGTTAGGGCTCTCCATCGCGCAATGGATCGCCGAGGCCCACGGCGCTAACATCCAGGTGGAGAGCGCACCTGGACAAGGATCTGTATTTCGAGTGAGCATTCCATTGAATTCGATTAGGACAAGTGTGCCGACATGAACACAGAACTCAGCAGCAGGAAACGCAGAATAGTGGAGGCGCTTGCCGTCGTGATGGTGATGATGAGTTTCCTAGGCGTGCCGGCGCTCAGCCAGCCGAAAGGGCCTCTACAGCTGCACGGCCAGATCGAGTTGCCTGCGCACATAGGCCCCGGCGGATTCGATCACGCGGACATACATCCGGCCACGGGCCGAATTTTCGTTGCCCACACTGCGAACGATTCCTTGGACGTCATTGATGGCGCAAACGATCGTTTTCTTCATTCGATTCCGAACCTCAAGGGCGTCGCCGGCGCGCTGGTGACTCCCGAAGCGAACTTGGTGTTCACCTCCAATCGGGGAGAAAACACGGTCGGGATCTTCCCGTTCAACGATGAGGGCGCGCTCGTGAAAGTCCCGGTTGGCGCGAGCCCCAACGGACTGGCCCATGACCCCAAACGCAATCTGCTGCTGGTTGCACACGGCGGTAACCCTGCGACCGTGATCATCGTCGACGCGGCGAAGCGAACGGCGCTGAGCACCATCACAGTGCCGGGCCGGACGCGCTGGGCCGTTTTCGACCCGCAACAGGAAATGTTCTTCGTGAATATATCCGACCCGCCCGTCATTGTAGGCATCAAGTCAAACCAGCCGGGTGAAATCGCACGCACTTACAAAGTCCCAGCGGCGGGACCTCACGGGCTTGCGCTCGATTCGAAGACACGGCGGCTGTTCTGCGCTTGCGATGCGAAGAAACTTATCGTGCTCTCGGCGGACACCGGTGAAGTGCAGCGCACGCTGGAATTGAGCGGCGGGCCGGACGTGCTTTTCCTCAACGCCGCCCGCCGTCATCTCTACGCCGCCGTCGGCGATCCAGGCGTCATCGACGTCTTCGAAGTTGACGCGTTAGAACTTATTCAGACCGTGCCGACCGAGAAAGGCGCGAACACGATTGCGTTCGACGCCGCGCGAAACAAGATCTATGCTTTCCAGCCGCGGACCCACAGCGCCGCGGTGTTTCTGGACCGGGAGTGAACCGGCACAACTCACGATGCACCGCATGAAAAGAAAGGCAGACAGAGGAGACCCCAATGAGAACACGAGCAGTAGTGATACTCGCTACCACGATACTGGCCAGCGCAGCGCTGGCCCAAACCGTGAATTTCGACAACCTCAAAACCGGCGCGTTGCCGCCCAACTGGACCGGCACCAAAACCGGCACCGGCGACGCGAAGTGGACAATCGAGAGCGACCCTACGGCACCTAGCAAGCCAAACGTTTTAAAGCAATCCGGTGAGGCCACCTATCCGGTTTGCATCAAGGACGACAGCAGCCTTAAGGACGGTTTTGTCGAAGTGAAGTTTAAGCCAATCTCCGGCAAGACGGACCAGGCGGGTGGTGTCATCTGGCGGGCCAAGGATTCGAACAATTACTACGTCGCTCGCGCCAATGCGCTCGAAGACAATGTCACCATTTACGACACCGTCAACGCGCGGCGCACTGAAAGGAAGCGGACGAACATGAAAGTGGCCACTGGCGAGTGGCACACTTTGAGGGTCGATTTCCAGGGCAGTCACTTCACGGTGACATTCGACGGTAAGAAAGCTATTGAATGGGACGACGAGAAGTTCAAGGACGCGGGAAAAGTCGGTGTCTGGACCAAGGCCGACAGCGTGACGTTGTTCGATGACTTCGCCTACGGCGCAAAGTAGGAGCGCCCGCAATAGTGAGAGTGAGGACGAGGTCAAATGAAATACTGCATCGCAACACTTCTACTCTTGAGCAGTTTGGCCGCCGGGCAAGAGACCTCGGCTTTGTCGCTGAAAACGCGCATCGCGCTGCCCAACGTCGATGGACGGATGGATCACCTCAGCGTGGACATCAAAGGCCAGCGTCTCTTCGTGTCCGCCCTGGGCAACAACACTGTCGAAGTGATCGACCTGCAATCCGGCCAGCGGGTCCGGACGCTGCCGGGTTTGGCGGAGCCGCAAGGATTGTTCTACGATGCTTCGACCAATCGCCTGTATGCCGCCAACGGTGTTGACGGCTCCACGCGAATCTTCGATGGTGCGACCTTTCAGCTCCTCGATACGGTTAAGTTCTCAGACGACGCCGATAATATTCGCTACGACGCCCGGAGCCGCGGCGTGGCCGTCGGATATGGCGGGGAAAAGGGGCTGAGGGGACGGACACAGGGAGCCGGGGCGCTAGGGATTCTGGATTCCAGCGGGAAGCTGATCCGGGAGATTGTCGTGGATGCTCACCCCGAATCGTTCCAGCTTGAGAAGACGGGGACTCGCGTTTTCGTGAATGTCCCCGATAAGCAAGAAGTCCAAGTCGCGGACTTTGTGAAGGGAACGATCCTCGCCCGTTGGCCCACTACCACCGCGAAGACGTGTTTCCCGATGGCGCTCGATGAGGCTCATCATCGGCTATTTAGCGGATGCCGCATGCCAGCGCGTTTGCTGGTCTTCGACACAGAGAGTGGCCAGACAGTAGCATCCCCCGAAATTATTGGCGATACGGACGACCTCTTTTACGACTCCGAAAGAAGCCGGGTCTACGTGATCGGAGGTCAAGGCTTCATCGATGTCTTGCAGCAGAAAGACACCGATCATTACGACAGGATCGCGCGCTATCCTACCCCACCGGGCACCCGAACCGGACTCTTCGTACCAGAATTGGGGAAACTCTTCGCCGCCGTACCACACCGGGGCGAGCAGCCTTCCGAAATCCTCGTGTACGAGACAAAATGAGGAGCACAAGGGCAACGCTCGCCTGATACTAGGGAGGATCTAATGAAGCTCGCTTGTTGTCTCGCCTTTGTTCTTATCGTCCCGGTTTTCGCGCAAACGGACCGCGTGCTGGGTGCGGTCACTAATGTGGATCTCGGCGGCCGCCGGATCACACTCATGACAGATACCGGGACCGAGCTGGTGGTGACCGCCCAGCCTTCAGCCAGTTTCCGCCGAGTTGCCCCGAGGGAAACCGACCTCCAGAAAGCCGCCACAATAACACTCAATGATATTTCCGTGGGTGATCGCGTGCTGGCCCGTGGGAGCGCCGGGGCGAATGGCAACGCTGTCGCAGCCACGCTCGTTGTGGTCATGTCTCAGGGGGATATTGCCCAGCAGCAGGCGGCCGACCGCGCAGACTGGGATCGCCGCGGCGTCGTGGGTTTGGTCACAATGGCGGGCGCCGACCAGGTCGTAATCAACGTGCGCACTTCGGGGAGTGTTACCTCTGTAGCGATCACGCTCGCGTCGAACGCCAACGTGAGACGCTACGCGCCCGATTCCGTTCGGTTCGTGGATGCTCGCCCGTCTACACTGGGTGAGATCAAGACCGGAGATCAAGTCCGGGCGCGCGGAAACCGCACTGGCGACGGAAGCAGGATGATAGCCGAGGAAGTCGTGTCCGGAAGTTTCCGCACTATCGCCGGTGTCATCCTCTCGCTCAATCCGCAACAGAATGAACTACGGATTAACGACCTCGATACCAAGAAGGCGCTGGTGGTGAAGGTAAGTGGAGATTCAAGTTTGCGGAAGCTCCAGCCCCAAGTTGCGCAAGCCATAGCCCAGCGAGTTCACGGGAGCACGGAAGGGACTGGGAAAGGCCGCGGGGCGTCCGCGCAAGGAGGCGGACCGCGCGGCGATGACTTGCAGCAGATGTTGGAGAGCAGTCCGAGCATCGCGCTCACGGATCTGAAGGCTGGTGATGCGATCGTCATATCGAGCACAGTGGGTTCGATCGCGGACCGCGTCACGGCGATCACACTGATGACCGGTGTGGAACCGATTCTGAGGCGTCCTGGCACACAGGAGATGTCGCTCGGGTCCTGGACTCTGGACATCGGCAACCCATAACGCCCAGGCAAGCTACCGCGCTGGGCAAGCGTTCAGCGGATATTAAGGTTGGCCGCGTATCCTGAAATGAGGCGTAAAGGGTCGTGCCTCCTGTAATGCAAGCCAGAAAGTCTGTCACGAAAACGCTCGTAACCATGACGACCATACGAATCAGGATCTGCTCCATCGTCTGCTCGGCATTGCTGGCCGCCGTTGGAGGTGCACCATCGTCATCGGGCCAAACCCCGCGGTCAACCAAGTCCGCCCAATCCACCCCCGCGCCACGTGAATCCGGGCAGATGTTTACTGCACCGGTTCTGGTCAAGGGTTCGCCTACCAATCTCGGCGCCTTCGATGTCAGTTGGAACGACAACTCCACGCAAAGGTACTACCTCGCCGACCGTGCGAACAACGCCATCGACTTGGTTGATTCCGCCACCGATACGTTCCTAGGGTTCATCGGACGCGGTCACTACACCGGGAGCAGACCTTGCCCTGGCCAACCCAGAGAGCTGCGCCACTGCGCTGGGCCAAATGGAGTCGTCACCGATAACCTCGGCCACGTATGGGCTGGAGACGGTGATGGCAACATCATTGAAGCCGACGCAGCGAAACCGGGCACTGCCATCATTCGGTCGATCCCAACCGGCGGGAAGGGACGGGTCGATGAAATGGCTTATGATCCGATCAATCGGATTCTGCTAACTGAGAATGATGGTGATTCACCGCCGCTCATCACTTTCATCTCCGTTATCGATGGGGCCGTGTTGGGCCACTACGTTTATCCGGCGGAACAGGATGGCATGGAACAACCCGTTTGGGTTCGCCAGACCGGGTTGTTTTACCAGAACGTTCCTGGGAAGAAGAATCGTATCGATGTGTTCGATCCCCACAAGCTCCCGAATCCGGTCAGGAGCTTCCCGGTGGAGTGTACCGGAGGATTGCTCGGCCTTACCGTTAGCGGCCTCACGGTTGGGCCGAACGGGCGTCTAATGACCGTGTGTGGCAGCGTGGGCGGCGTGTCTATCGATCCTAAAACCGGGAAGATTTTAAAGACCGTGCCCCAAGGGGCCGACGCAGACGAAGTCTGGTACGATCCGGGGTCCAATAACTACTACTTCTCGCGTTCCTCGGCAAACGGAGGGGTGGCCGTGGTTAACGGCAGTACTGAAAAGTTCGTTGTCAACATTCCCCTCGGGAGCCACTCGGTTGCCGTTAATGCGAAAAACAGACACATCTTCGTTCCAGTTGCCGGGAAGGGCATCTTCGTCGTGGCGCCGGGCAAGTGAAGCAACAGGGGGGAGCATCAGCTCAGTGGTGAGGTGGAGGTGACGCACGCGAAACTCGATGTCGCGGCTTTCGGCTTGACGGCGATCATCGCTCTGATCCTGACGGGAGCTGTTGGCGCCGCAGAAATGCGGCTGCTGGACGCTGTCCGCGGCAACGACACTCGTGCAGTTACTGCGTTGCTCAAGTCCGGCGCCGATCCGAACACGCGCGATGACATCGGTGCGACGGCCTTAATGTACGCGGCTGCCTTCGCGGCGCCGGACTGTCTGCGCGTCCTGATCGACGCGGGCGCCGACGTGAACGCCTCCAGCAAGGGCGGCGCCACGGCGCTCATGTGGGCCACCGGCGATACAACGAAAGTCCGCCTGCTGCTCGACCACGGCGCCGAAGCTAACGCCAGATTGAAGGACGGCAGCACCGCGCTAGTCACTGCCGCGCGCCGCGGAAACACCGAGGTCATGCGGTTGTTGCTCGCTCGCGGATCCGGTCCAAAAGCGTCTGTGAATGAGGAAGCCGAGCTGCTTCGAATCGTCTATGGCGAGCATCCGGAGACGCGCCAGATCCTCGCGGCTGCCGGAATCGAGCTAAAGGACCTGGCAAAGTCAGGGGCGCCAAGCCTGGCGAATTTTTCGCTCGCGAACACGGTGGTGATCCGGGAGCTCCTGGATCTAGGAGCCAACCCGAATCCAAGGGGGAGGTTTCCGATCGTCGCGGCCGCGGCCTTTCAGGGGCAGTTGGACACAGCGCGGCTGCTGATGGAACGCGGAGGAAATCCCAACGCTAAGAGCCAGCAGGATGTGACGCCGCTGATGATGGCGGCGGCGGCTCCTCGTCCAGACCCGGCAATGGTGCGCCTGTTGATCGAGAAAGCCGCCGACCCCGGAGCCCGCGATAAGGCGGGCCGCACCGCGCTGGACTGGGCGTTGATGCAGGGCGACACGGAAGTGGCCCGCGTCCTGCGAACAGCGGGAGCGACCGCCATAGCGCCTCCGTTGCCGCCGGCGGCGCGAGAGAAGCCGCGATCGGCTCGGGCCGCCATCGAACAGGCCCTAGCCAGATTGGCGCCCACCAGCCCAGTCTCCTACGAGACCAGGAAATGCATCTCGTGTCACAACCAGATCCTTCCGCTGATGGCCATAAAACTTGGCGCTGCACGAGGGATCACCATCGGCGCCGCAGCCGCAGCGCATCCCGTTCAGTCGATACTCGAAGTGTGGACTGGACGTCGCGAAGACCTCATGCTCGGCCGCGAGGTTGGCGGCGGCGCCAACGAGCTCACTTACGGGCTTGTTGCACTAGCCGAAGCAGGGGTGCCACCGAATTCGGCGACCGATGCGGCAATGGTAAATCTGGCCAGTACACAGCGAGCCGATGGGAGCTGGGTGTTTCTAGACACTCGACCGCCTCAGGCCGACAACAGCCGCATCCCGTTTACGGCGATGGCCATCCGCGGCCTTGATGTGTACGGGCCGCCGGGCCAGCGACAAGACATCCGGGCGCGCACCGCGCGGGCCCGCGAATTCCTGCGCGCCGCTTCGCCTGTTTCCACCCAAGACGAAGCCTTCAAGCTGCTTGGATTCGTTTGGTCCCGCGTGCCGGCTGCGGAGATTTCCGGGCAAGCGAAGCGCCTGCTGGCGCTCCAGCGTGCCGACGGCGGCTGGGCTCAGTTGCCCACGATGACTTCGGACGCCTATGCCACCGGGCAGGCTCTCTACGCGCTTCAGACCAGCGGCATGTCCCCGAAAAGCGCTGCCTATAAGAACGGGGTGGCGTACCTGCTTCGCACTCAGCTCGAAGACGGCACCTGGCTCGTGCGCTCCCGTGCGTTCGGATTCCAGCCGTATTTCGAATCCGGTTTCCCGCATGGGACGGACCAGTTCATCTCCGCGTCTGCTACTTCCTGGGCAGCCATTGCGTTGGCCTACGCTCTGTGAAGCTGTGAGGCTCGGCAGGAACCTCAAATTCAAGTGCCTGGCCACAGAGTTCTGCTTACGGTTCAGAGGATATTAAGGTCGCGCGTGTATTCTGTAACGGAGGAAAGGTCGCCGTGCGCGTTCACACCTACATTATTTGCCTGTTGGTCGCGTTGATCGCCGTGACGAGGCTGGACGCTTCTGAGAATCATGGCATCGTGAAATACAGTGGATTACCCGTCCCCGGCGCTGCGGTGACTGCCACCATGGGCGATAAGAAAGTGCTCACTACCACCGACGACCAGGGTGTGTATTCGTTCCCTGATCTGGCGGACGGGGTTTGGACCGTTGAGATCGAGATGTTGGCCTTCGCGAAGTCTACAAGAGAGGTTGGGGTGGGTGTCTCCGCACCCAGCGCCGAGTGGGACCTAAAGCTGCTGTCCCCGGAAGGCATCAAAGCGGCGGTTGCGGCTGCCTCGGCGCCGCCTCAGGCGCCGGCAGCTGAGACGGTAACATTACAGGTTGCGGTCGCGCCGACCGGTGCCACCCTCATAACGCCGGCCGCGGCGCGGCCCACGCCAGTGGCGGAGAGCGTGCAGACACCGGTCCGGCCTTCGAGTCAGGGCGGTGGGCGAGGCACATCTGGGGGGAATGGGCGGCCTTCCATAGGACAGGCCGCTCGAGGTGGCGGATTCCAGCTCGCAAATGTGAACCAGTCTGGCGATCTGTCGGCCGTCGGGATAGGCGGTGCCAGCATTTCTGCCGGCGACATTACTCAGAGCGCCGATGCGGTCGTGGTCAATGGCAGCGTGAGCAGCGGACTTGGTGTGCCCCACCAGAATGATTGGGGCTTCGGCGGCGGTGGCGGCCGCGGCGGAGATGGAGGCATTCCAGGCGCATTGGGTATCACCAGCCTCGGTGACGTCGGCGGACCGGGGGGCGGACCTGGCGATGGTGGGGGCCGTGGTGGTGGCGGTGGCCGCGGCGGCGGTGGATTCGGTCCCGGTGGCGGGCAAGGCGGCCGCGGTGGTGGTCCGGGCGGTGGCGGCCAGGGCGGCCGCGGCGGTGGCGGTCCGGGAGGACGAGGGAATACCCAGGCGTCGTTTGGCAACGGACGCCGCAGTTCCCGGCCACAATACACCGGCAACTTCTCATCCTTCTTGGACAACTCAGCGCTTGATGCGCGCAGTTATTCCCTCACGGGTCAGGACACCCCCAAAGCGGCCTATGCCAAATCTCGCATGTCGGTCACGGTTGGCGGCCCCATCAGAATTCCGCGCTTGCTGAAGTTCACGAATGCTCCGGCATTCACCGTCACCTATCAGTTGGCTCGAACCCGAAACGGAAGCACCAGTTCCGCCCTAATGCCCACTGCGGCCGAGCGCATGGGAGATTTCTCGCAGACGGTGGACTCGCGAGGGAAGCCAGTGCAGATCTTTGATCCGCTCAGCGGGAATCCGTTCCCGAACAATGTCATTCCTCCGAGCCGGATCAGCCCTCAGGCTGCCAGCCTATTGAACTTTTATCCGTTGCCGAACTTTAACGCGAACAACCGTTTCAATTACCAGACGCCGCTGGTGGGCACGACGAACCAGGACAATGTAAACCTGCGAATCAGCAACGTCAGGATCAATCCCAAGAACCAGTTGAGCGGCGCACTCGGCTATCAGCGCAGCAACGGGACCAGTCAGAGCGTTTTCAACTTCCAAGACGCCAATTCCATGACGGGGATCAACGCGGACGTCACGTGGACCTATCGCATTACGCCGCTGCTCTTCAGCAGCGTGCGATATACGTGGAGCCGTTCCTCGACCCTGGCGACGCCGTACTTCGCGAACCGCGCGAACGTGGCGCAGCAGGCTGGGATCGCTGGCACGAGCGGGGACCCGCTGAACTGGGGACCTCCCAGTCTGTCCTTTTCGAATGGCTTCGCTGGTCTTTCCGACGGGCAAGAGGCGCTCAATCGCAATCAGACGAGTGCGGTAGGCGAGAGTTTGACCTGGTCGCACGGGCCGCATCAACTCACGTTCGGCGGAGATTTCCGGCGGCTCCAGATCAATCCTCTTTTGCAACAGAATGCCCGCGGGCAGTTCACATTCAACGGCACAGCCACACAGCAGGTTGTGAACGGGGTGGGCGTGGTTGGAACCGGCCACGACTTTGCCGATTTCTTCCTTGGCTACGCGGATACCGTCGCGATCGCATTCGGAAATGCCGATAAATACTTCCGGACGTCCTGGTATGACGCCTTCATCAACGATGATTGGCGAGTGACACCCGCGCTGTCCATCACCTCGGGCCTTCGCTGGGAATACGGCGCGCCGATTACCGAGTTGTATGGCCGGCTGGTGAATCTGAATATCGCGCCGGGGTTCTCGGCGATCGCCCCGGTTTGTGGCGCGTACGTCGCTGGGTGCACCTCCGCTGCCCAGGCGAATCTGCCCAGCTCACTGGTCAGCCCGGACAAGCATGCTTTCGCGCCGCGTCTCGGCATTGCGTACCGGCCTTTCGCCAAGAGGTCCACGGTGCTGCGTGCCGGATACGGCGTCTACTACAACAGCTCGGTCTACACGAGCATTGCTAACCAGATGGCGCAGCAATCGCCGATTTCCACCAGCGCCCGCTTGTCCAGTTCGCCTGGCAACTTGTTGACGCTAGGTTCCGGCCTCCTGCTTCCCGCGAATACTGCTACCAACACCTTTGCCATCGACCCGAACTTCCGCGTGGGCTACTCGCAGAACTGGCAGGCTTCCGTTCAGCAGAGCCTGGCATGGGCGCTGGTGGGGACCGCCACGTACTCCGGTTCCAAGGGCACGCGGCTTCCCCAGCAATTCCTGCCGAATTCGGTGCCGAGCGGATATACCGGCGCGCTGAGTGGTCCGGCTGGCTATACCTACGAAACTTCAAACGGCAATAACACCTATAACTCTGCGATCTTGCAGTTGCAGCGGCGCGCGCGCGGAGGCTTTTCCGGCAACGTCAGCTACATTTTCGCGAAGGCCTTCGACGATGCTCTGGGGAGCGTGGTGGCGCAGAACTGGCTGGACTTGTCGGCCGAGCGGGGACCTACCAGCGGCGTCCGCAACCAGACTCTGAATGTGCGTATGCAATTCAGCGACGAAGTGGGAACGGGAGGCTTGGCGCTGATGAAGGGAAAGAAGGGGGCCCTCGTCAGAGGTTGGACCATTACCTCCGACCTCACGGTGGCCAGCGGCGCACCCCTGACCCCCATCCTGCCCCTCACAGTGAAAGGTACCGGCGTCACCGGAAGCGAACGCCCGAATCTGACCGGGGCCTCCATTTATGCGGTTGTTCCCGGATCAGGGTTGCACCTCAACCCAGCCGCCTTTATCGCCCCGCCGCCGGGCCAATGGGGAAATGCCGGCCGAAACATCATTATGGGCCCAGGCCAGTTGAATGTGAACGCCTCGGTGCAACGCAACTTCCAGTTCGGGGAGCGTCGCGACTGCGATATCAGTGTGCAAGCTACCAATGTGCTCAACCATGTGACTTTCCCTAATTGGGATACAACAATCGGAAGCACTCAATTCGGATTACCCAATAACGCAAACGGCATGCGCGTCCTGCAAGCCAATCTGAGGTTTCAATTCTGACTATGACTATGCGACCCATTGCGGCAGCACTTCTCATCTGGATGTTGTCCGGCGCCGCACAACAGGCATCTCCGCAGTCGCCGGCGCAGATCCCCACGTTCAAGGTCACGTCCAACCTGGTGGTCGAAAACGTCATCGTCAAGGATAAGAACGGCAATCCCATCGAAGGGCTGACGGCCAAGGATTTCAATCTGACTGAAGACGGCAAGCCCCAAAAGATCAGCTTCATCGAATTCCAGAAACTGGACGAAACCGCGGCTCCGCAAGCCGAGACAGGGCCTAAGCCTTCGGAACCACTGAAACCGGTGGACAAACGAGAGGCTCCGGTCAAATCCCTGACCGCCGTTCAGATCGCTTCGGAGAAACCCGGCGATATCAAATATCGAGATCGCCGTCTCCTCGTCATGTTCTTTGACCTGACCTCCATGCCGATCGGGGACCAGCTTCGGGCTCGGGCCGCGGCACTGAAGTTCCTGACAACGCAGATGACCAAATCCGATCTGATGGCGATCATGAAGTTCTCCACGGACCTCCAGGTCGTGGAGGACTTCACTGACGATCGCGACCAATTGTCCAAGGATATTAAGGGCTTGGTGATTGGCGAGGGACAAGGCTTTGGGGTCACCACCGCCGATGACAGCGCGTCCGATGCCGGCGCCGCGTTCCAGCAGGACGATTCGGAGTTCAACATTTTTAATACCAATCGCCAGTTGTCGGCTCTCGAAACGGCGGTCAAGATGTTAGGGACTCTTCAGGAAAAGAAGGCGCTGGTGTATTTCACCAGCGGCATGCAACAAAGCGGTACGGACAACCAGTCGCAACTTCAGGCCACCATCAACGCGGCTATCCGTGCTAACGTGTCGTTTTATCCGATCGACGCGCGGGGCTTGGTTGCGACCGCTCCCCTCGGGGATGCTACCAAAGGATCCCCAGGCGGCCAGGGGATGTATACCGGTAGTTCAGCGCGGTCGGCGACAAGCAACTTCCAGGCACAGCAGGAGACTCTCTATACCCTGGCTGCGGATACTGGGGGCAAGGCTCTCCTCGACAACGGCGAGCTTGCGACGGGAATCGTGCAGGCACAGCAGGCGATTTCCAGTTACTACATCCTCGGATACTACCCCACCAACGACAAACTGGATGGCCAGTTCCGCAGCATTAAGATCTCACTGAACGGCCCCTTGATGGCATTGGTAGGGAAAGGCCTGGACTATCGCCGCGGCTACTACGCTGGAAAGGAGTTCAGCAAGTTCACGTCCGCCGACAGGGAACGGCAGCTCCAGCAGGCGTTGATGTTGGGAGACCCGGTTACGGATATCGATATCGCCATGGAGATCGATTACTTCCGGCTGGCGCGCGACCGGTATTTCGTTCCTATATCGGTTAAGATTCCTGGAAGCGAACTCGAACTCGCCCTGCACGGCGGCGCTGAGAGTACGAAGATCGATTTCATCGGTGAGATCAAAGACGACCGTGGTGTGACCAAAGGCAACGTGCGCGATATCATCGATGTCAAATTAAAGGGTGAGCTGGCGGGGCAATTGGCCAAGCGTCCGCTGGAATACGATACAGGCTTTACTCTTCCGCCCGGAAAGTATCGCATCAAGTTCCTCGCCCGTGACAACGAAACGGGAAAGATCGGGACCTATGAGAGGGCGTTCGTGATTCCCGATCTTACGAGCCAGACAACCGTACTACCCATCAGTTCGGTTGTGTTGAGCAGCCAGCGGATGGACATGACCGCCGCGCTGTTCAACGCTCAAAAAGACAAGAAGCTGGACGCCGCCAACCCCTTAATCGAGGACCAAAAGAAACTGATTCCGAGTGTGACGAACGTGTTCAACAGAACTCAGGAAATGTACGTCTATCTGCAAGCGTATGAACCAACCGCGGAGACGACACAACCCCTGGTCGCGACCGTGAGCTTCTATCGCGGCAGCGTGAAGGCATTTGAAACGGCGCCGCTCCAGGTGGCCGAGGGCCTCGATCCCAAATCAAAGGCGTTGCCGTTGAAGTTCAGCGTGCCACTGGGGAAGCTGGAGCCGGGCAAGTACACCTGTCAGGTCTATGTGATCGATCCCAATGGTCAGAAGGTAGCTTTCTGGCGCACGCCGCTCATGCTGGTGCAGTAACGGGGACGATCCAGGCGCCGGGCTACTTCTTGTCCGGCTTCGGGACACGCGCCGCTTTTTCCAGGTAGCTGTTCAACTCCTCGGTAGCCTTCTTGGCGTCGGTCGTCATCAGGGCCGCAATCGCGGCGTCCATTTGCCCGTCAATCAGGTTCCACAGGTCCGGGTCAGCCGCCCGCAGGTCGGTTGCTTCGGCGTCCCACTTTGCTTCCAGCTCCCGCGCCTTTTTCAACGCCCCATTCATGTCGCCGGCGGCGACCAGCTTGAGCGATTCCTTAGCCATTGTTTCGTACGGCGTCATGTCGTAGGTGTAGGCCGCTGGCGCGGCCGACGAAGCGGGCGCGAGGACGCACAGCGTCGCACAAACAGCGCCAGCCAGAAACGCGTTCTTCAGGGAAAGCAGGGCCAACATGGGTGTCACTCCTTTGTAAGCGAAAACAATATGAGCTCTCATTCTTGCGGGGCCTAGTTATTCTGCGCCTCGAACACCAGCAGGCGCGCATCAATGGTTCCGCTGGACGGTGCGGCGATGTAGAGTTGGTCGCGATTCGCATACCACACGCCCGTGCGCGCGCCGACCGCGCTGGGATACTTACCCATGTCTGAGTAGCGGTCGGCGCCGGTCTGCTGGAAGACACTGAGGATACCTTCGCCGCCCGCGACGTAGACGCGCTTGCGCTCCGCGTCGTAGAAAATGCCATCTATGTCGCCCGTGAGCGGCAGGTTTGCAACGACGGCACGGGTGTCCATGTTGAGGACGATGAGGTGCGACGGCATTCGGGAGCCGATAAGCACGCGGCGGTGCACCTCGTCGAGCTCCAACGGGGAATTCGCCGAGAGGTCGGCGGGCAGCGCCCAATCTGTGACTTTGCCTGTCGCGCGATCGACAACAGCGATGTCTTTCTTGCCCGCGACGTTGACGAAAATCTGCGGGGTTTTCGTCGCGAGCTGGAAATCCGCGGGATGGCCCTCGAGTTTGTAGTCGATATCGAGCCGCTTATTCGTCATGACGTCGATGACGCCGATAGCGCCAGCGCCGTAGCCGACGTAAAGGCGCTTCGCCGCGGCGTCGAAGCGGAGTGTGTCCGGGTCTTTGCCGAAGTCTATGGCCGTGATGAGCGTGAATTTCATTCCGTCGTAAACGTTGACGCGCCCGCCGGCCCCGTTGGCAACGTAGAGCTTGTCTCCTTCGGCAAGGTAGAACGTGCCTCGTGGCTGCGAAAGCCCTTGGATCTGATGAATCCGGCTGCCGTCAAACGCGTCGACGATTTGCACAGTGCTGTTGTCGAGGCAGGAAAAGATTATCCGCTTGTGCTGCCTATCGATTGTGAAGTGGTCGAGGCGGCCCCGCACACCGGAGAGCGGGAGACTCTGCACTTTGCGCATCGGAGAGGCTTCGCTCTCTTGTGCAGGGACGAGGCCGGACAGCAGCGACACTGCGGTGAGGCAGCACGACAAGGCTGGCAAGAACGGACTGTGTTTCAATGCGAGGATCCTGAGGCTATTTCGCGCCATAGGTGAAATCGTCGAACAGCGTCACGCTATCAGCCCTGGTAAACACTCCCACTTTACCGGCGTCGGCAAAGCTGTCGTCCGCGGCTTCAATAACCTTCTTTCCATCGAAGGACACGGCGAATTGGTTCCCCTGGAAATCGACGCGCAGCGTGTGCCATTCGCCGGACGCGACGTTCATACTTATGCTCTTGAACGCAACTCGCTGACCCTTGATGGTGTGATAGATGGAAATATTGCCTCCCACCGCATTGGCCCGCGTCACGTAGTAATTATCCGTATCTTTGGCGCGCCAGATCAGGCCGCCGGCCCGGTCTGTAGTGCCGGAAATGGGTTTGAACTTCACCTCGACGAATCCATCCTTGATGCTGGCGTCGTCCTTGATACACACCCCGTAAGTAGCCTGGCCGGATTGCTTGAGCACGTTCGGCTGGCTGGGCGCCGTGTCGTCGCGTTCGATCGACCACTTCGCTGCGCCGCTGCCGGTCTGACCGGCGGTCCACCCGGGCGGCGGCGCACCAGTCTTGAGCTTGTCGAAGTTGACCGTGTCGGCGAGCGCCGCACCGGCCAGCATGACGCTGGCGAAAGCACTCGCAGTTAAAGTCTTCATGGGGATCTCCGTTCTTTGGCTCAGTCCCGCCTCCAGAAAATCCGCAACTGTGTAAGTTTTTACAGAGTACACCCGCAACCTTAATTTCTACTGAACGGTCAGCCTGGAGCGTGTGCAGGTAGAACAGACGTGATCCCCGGCAAGCCGGGTCCGTGCAGGTGCACGCCAAAGCAAGACGCCTTCAGCTCCGCGTCGTTTGGTTGAGTTTGTGCCTTCCAGCCGCGGACGCGATGTCGCGTCGCCGATGGCCGTTCAGCGGATGTTAAGGTTAACCGCGTATCCTGGTAACGGAGGCGAGAGGTTCGCGCGTTCCGGTCTTCAGGGACAAAGCTATGAACAATCTTCGTCCGATTCAGATCTTCTGCTGCTCTCTTGTCGCTTGGCTCTGGCTTGCGTGTCCCTTGACTGGTCAGACGCTGAAGAAGGCTGGCGTTATCGATCTTCCTGGCCCAAAAGGGCAGCGTTTCGACTATCTAACGATGGACGATGAGGACCACTACCTGCTGTCGGCGCACCTCGGGCCCGGTATCTTGTATGTCATCGACGTGCGAACAAATCAGCTTGTCAAGGCGATTCCTGGCGTGCCGGGCATTACGGGTCTGGAATACGTCCCCGGACTTCGCAAGGTCTATACGTCCGACTGGGGAGAAGACAAGATCGGCATTGTGGATCTCCGTTCCATGAGCGTCATGAAGCGACTGCCCACTGCCGAAAAACCAAACGGGAGCGCGTATGCTGCTCCGTTCCGAAAAGTTTACGTTTCCGATTCCAACGGTAAGGCGGTCGCGATCGTGGATGTGGATAAAGACGAGATCGTCAAAACCGTGAGATTCGACAGCGAAACCGGAATGCCGCAGTACGATTCAGTCGCGCGAAAAGTCTACGTTAATCTCCGTAGCGTGAACCAAGTCGCGGAAATTGACCCTGCCACGGATACCGTGGTCGGTAAATATCCCGTTGAAGGGTGTCGAGGCAACCACGGGATGGCCGTCGATTCGGAGCATCATCGGGCATTCCTGCTTTGCGGCGGAAGCAGAACGCTAACTGTATTCGCCTTGGATTCACACCGCGCCATTGCGCACCTGCCGCTCGCTCAGGGCGCCGACGTCGTCAAATTCGATCCAGGCCTCGGCCGGATTTATGCCGCTTGTTCCAGCGGAGTCATTGGCGTGTATCAGGAGGACGATCCGGATCACTTCCGAAAGCTTGAAGATTTCCCAGTCCAGCCGATGGTGCACAGCCTTGCGGTGGATACAGCGACTCATCGGGTTTACGCTCCAGAGCAGCAGGAGGATGGCCAGCCCGTCGCACGGATGATCATCTACGAACCAGTTGACCGTGCGCCTGGAAAGCGCTGAGCAGGCATGCCTTGAAGCGGTAAGGGTCAGCGGCACTTCAAGTTCAAATACAATCCCCGGCCACAGAATTCTTCCGACGGTTCAGAGGATATTAAGGTCCCGCCTGTATTCTGTAACGGAGGCACGCCAGACGACGCCTTCTACGAACATCAATGAAACTCTCTCTTTCACTCTTCTTTGTTCTTTCCGCTTCGCTCATGGGGCAGACGTCAACACTGCGCGGCGTCGTCACTGATGAAACAGGGGCAGTAATTCCGTCCGCGAATGTAGCGGTAAACGGGCCGGGCGGCACCAGATCCGCGACCACCGGCAAAGACGGCTCCTATGTGATCACCGGACTCCGCCTCGGCGATTACAGCGTGCAGGCCTCGGCGCCCAACCTGGGGATGCTTCAGCCAGCCAAGATCGCCCTCGGCTCGGGGTTCGGGACGCTCAACCTCCAGTTGAGGATCGCCGTAACAACCCAGCAGATAACAGTGGCGGACAGCGATGCCCCCGCGGTGAGTACAGATGCCGCCGGCAACGCCAGCGCGGTGATCATTAAGGGCGCCGCCCTGGATGCGCTCTCCGACGATCCGGCTGATCTTCAAGCGGACCTCCAAGCGCTCGCCGGTCCCTCGGCGGGACCGAACGGTGGTCAGATCTTCGTCGATGGATTCAGCGGTGGGGAGCTTCCACCGAAAGAATCGATCCGTGAAGTTCGTATTAACCAGAATCCGTTTTCGCCAGAATATGACAAGATCGGCTTGGGGCGCATCGAGATTCTTACCAAACCGGGCACGGACAAACTGCGCGGTTCGGTCTCTTACAACTACATGGGCGACTTCTGGAATTCCCGGAACCCTTACGCGGCTCAAAAGGCGCCCTTGCAGCTCAATGAATTTCGAAGCAATTTGAGCGGTTCCCTGAATCGCCGCGCATCGTTCACTCTGGATGTCTCACGCGAGTCCATCGATAACGGCTCCATCGTGAATGCGATCATACTCGATCCTGTGAGTCTCGTCGCGACGCCTTTCACGGCCGTACCAGCCGCGCTGCAGCGGCGCACCCAGGTGCGGCCACGCGCCGATTATCAACTCAATGCCAATAACACACTAACGGTCAGCTATCAGTACTCGCGTAGTGACATCCAAGACGCCGGGATCGGTAGTTTCGACCTGCTCTCACGGGCCTACCATACGCCAAGCACCAACCAGACGCTGCAGGCAACCGAGACCGCGGTGTTTGGAACTACCATCAATGAAACCCGTTTTCAGTACAGCCGAAACGCCAGCGAAACCATCCCTAACCTGCAGAGTCCCACCATCCAGGTCCTGGGATCGTTCAACGGAGGCGGCGCGCAGACAGGACATGCCTTCAACACACAGAACAACTATGAGCTGCAGAACTATACGACCATGATCCACGGCGGCCACGTGATGAAGTTTGGCGTGCGTACGCGGACACAGTCGATCGACAGCACTTCACCCCAGAATTACAACGGAACTTTCACGTTTGGCGGCGGTCAGGCTCCGATGTTGGATGCCAACAACCAGCTAGTATTGGACCCTTCCGGCCAGCCGGTATTCATCGGAATCCAGTCGATTGAGCGATACCGCCGGACGCTGTTATTTCAACAGCTCGGCTACACGCCGACGCAAATCCGGGCTTTGGGCGGCGGAGCCACCCAGTTCAGCATCAACTCGGGCATACCAGAGATCTCGGGCAATCAGACCGACGTCAGTCTGTTTTTTGGAGACGACTGGAAGTTGCGCCCGAATTTTACGATGAGTCTGGGCCTGCGATACGAAACGCAGACCAATATTCATGACTGGGGCGATTGGGCCCCGCGCATCGGCCTCGCCTGGGCGCCCGGAGGCAGCGCCAAGCAGCAACCGAAGACGGTCTTTCGGGCCGGATTCGGAATGTTCTATGACCGCTTTGGCTTGAATAACACGCTCACGGCAAGACGCTTCAATGGCATCATCCAGCAGCAATATGTGGTCACGAATCCGGATTTCTTCTCAACGATTCCGACAATATCCACGCTCGGCGCGTTTCAGACGACGCAGGTGACGCGTGAGGTCGAGTCGGATTTGCGAGCGCCCTATACCTACCAAGCGGCATTCACGGTCGAACGCCAGCTTCCACGGGGCAGCACTTTGGCGGTAACATACACCGGTTCGCGCGGGCTCCATGTGCCGCGCTCGTTGGATATCAACGCCCCGCTACCGGGCACCTACGATCCCAGCATCCGGGGGAGCGGCGTGTTTCCACTCGGGAATTCGAACCCGCTGTTCCTGATGACATCTTCGGGGCTGTACAACCAGAATCAAGTGTCAGTCAATGTGAACGCCAGGGTGAATAGAGACGTCTCCTTGACTGGCACCTACACCTGGAACCACGCGAGGAGCAACACGGACGGACTCGGTACCTATCCGGCGAATCCGTACAATTATTCCGGCGAGTATGGTCCCGCGTCGAGCGACGTCCACCACACCGTCAGCCTCAATGGATCGATCGACACGAAGTGGGGTATTCGGTTCAGCCCGCTGCTGAACATTCAGTCCGGATCGCCGTTCGATATCACCACGGGGAGTGATCTCTACGGCACGACTTTGTTCAACGCCCGTCCCGGAATCGCCACCGATCCGAGTCGGCCCGGACTGATCCCGACCAAGTACGGGTTGCTCGATCCGAATCCGGCACCGGGGGAGACGATCTTGTCTCGCAATTACGGACGCGGCCCAGGTCAGATTTCTGTGAATATGCGGCTTGCGAAGACCTTCGGATTCGGACCGGAGCGTGGCGGAGGTGGCCGCAGCGGAGGAGGCTCGGGTGGCGGCGGCCAGGGCGGCGGCGGCTTCGGAGGCGGTCCGACCACCAGCCGCCGTTATAACATGTCGATCTCCCTGTCGGTGCGCAACCTCTTGAACCACACGAATCCGGGGCCGATCATCGGGAACGTCACCTCACCGCTGTTCGGTCAAGCGAATCAAATGGCTGGTGGTGGCGGCGGTGGTTTCTCGGAAAACGCCAACAACCGGCGCCTGGAAATGCAAGTGCGGTTCACCTTCTAACTCCTGGGAATTCCCCGTATGACACGAGCGCTGACACGGCTTTTGCTCCTGAGCACCGTCTTTCCAATGGTCCTACGGGCTCAGGATGGGTCCGGTTTCGCGGTCACGGGCACGGTATTGGACCCCCAGCGGGCGGGAGTTTTAGAAGCCAAAGTCACGCTCAAGCGAGCGGACGGCGCGGAGATGCAAGTCACGGTCGCGGACTCGCGGGGGGCGTTTCGATTTGAAGGAGTGCCGCCTGGAAACTACGACGTCCGGATAGAGCACCAGGGCTTCAAACCATCCATCGCCCGAGTTCAGGTGGGAACGCAAGCGCCGCGTCCACTTACGGTTCTGCTCGCCATTGCGGATGTGCGTCAGGAGATTACAGTCGGCGGCGACGAATTACAGGTGAGCACGGCTACGTCGGCGAACCTGGATACCGTCACACTGAACCGTTCGGCCCTCGATAACTTGCCGATCTTCGACCAGGACTACATCGCAACCATGTCCCGCTTCCTCGATTCGAGCTCCATGGGAACGACCGGCGTCACCTTAGTGGTGGACGGCGTCGAGGCATCCCGAGCGGGGATTTCCGCATCGGCCATTCAAGAGGTCAAGATCAACCAGGATCCCTATTCGGCGGAGTACTCCAGGCCCGGCCGGGGCCGAATCGAGATTATCACCAAACCTGGATCGGCGGAATTCCACGGCACCTTCAACTTTCTCTTCCGAGACTACCGTTTGAATGCGCGCGATCCCTTTGCACTCACGCGCCCTCCGGAGCAGCGTCGCATCTTTGAGGGCAACCTTACCGGTCCTCTGGGCAAGGGCAAAAAAACGTCCTTCTTAATCTCGGCAAATCGAGAGGAGGAGGACGCGCAGGCCACTGTCTTTGCGCTGGGACCCTCCGGAGAAATTCGGCAGACGGTCGCCACGCCTCAGCGGAACACGGAACTTACGGGCGGCATGAACTATCAGATCAGCGGCAACCATCTCATCTCGATCCGAGGTGTGTATACCGATCGGACCATCCAGAACCAGGGAGTGGGCGGCTTCACTCTTCCCGAGGCTGGCACTAATTTTGAAGACCGGGAAGACATCATTTATTTCAACCATAACGGTCTGCTCACGAAGAGGCTCGCGAACCAATTCCGGTTGCTGGTCGCTAGGCAGCACACGCCCACCACGAGCATTAATCCCGGTCCCAAAATCGTGGTACTCGGCGCGTTCACAGGTGGAGGCGCTCAGGGCGACCGGCTGCAGACAGAGAATCACATCGCTCTCAATGAAATCCTGGTGTGGTCCGGGGCCAAACACACAATCCGGACCGGAATCAATGTTCCAGATATCAGCCGCAGGGGACTGGACGACAACACCAATACGGCCGGCACCTATACTTTTTCGACACTGCAAGATTATCAGCAGAACCATCCGTTTTCGCTACTAAGGCAGTCCGGAAATGGGCACGTCGTGTTCGTCGAGAAAGTCTTGGGAGGGTTCTTTCAGGATGAATTCCGCGTGTTTCCGAATCTCCAGATCTCGGCTGGGGTGCGCTACGATTGGCAGAACTATTTCCACGACAACAACAACTTCTCTCCGCGGTTCTCCCTCGCCTACGCGCCGGGCAAAGCCAAAAAGACGGTCATCCGCAGCGGCGCAGGGTTCTTCTACGACCGGACTGGACCAGGACCTATCTTCGATCTGATCCGCTACGACGGCAACCGTCTGCGCCAGTACCTGATCAACAATCCGATCTTCCCCGATCCCCTCGCAGTCGGGCCCACCAGCGTAGTCCGGCTCGATCCCACCGTACAGATCCCTTACAGCTTGCAATACGGCGCCAGCGTAGAGCGGCAAGTGGGTAAATCGACCATTCTCACGGTGAGCTACACCGGCCTGCGCGGGGTTCACCTGTTTCGGTCGCGCGACGTGAACGCGCCGCCGCCGCCATATACCGCGCGTCCAGACTCCAGTCTCAGCGTCTGGCGGCAGATTGAATCAGCCGGCGATCTGGAGAGCCACTCCCTGGAGATTGGATTACGCGGCAACGTAACGCGATATTTCACGGGCATGGTGCAGTACACTCTCGGCCGCGCGTACAATAACGTCGGCGGAACCACGGCTGGCGGGGGGCGCGCCAGCGGCATCAACAGTTTCCCTGCCAACAATTACGACCTCTCAGGCGAATGGTCGCGAGCCGATTTCAACCAACGAAACCGTTTCAGCCTGTTAGGAACTGTGACGCCCGGAAGATACTTCAAGCTGGGAGTCTCGTTGTCCTTGTATTCTGGTCAACCCTACACCGAGACGTCGGGGCGGGATGACAATCACGACGGGCTGGCGAACGACCGGCCTCCTGGTGTGCGTCGCAACAGTTTGCAGGGCCCTGGCTACGCAGATCTGGATCTCCGCTGGTCGCGCGACTTCTTTCTCTCCCCTTCCAAGAAGGACAAAGGACCGACGGTCACGCTTGGAATCGACGCCTTCAATGTCCTGAACCGCGTGAATTACGTGAACTATGTCGGGGATCTTAACTCTCCCTTCTTCGGCAAACCGATCGCCGCCCAGCCAACCAGGAGACTCCAAGTCTCTTTTCGGCTTAGCTTCTAGATGCGAACCACCACTAGTTACGCAATCGAGCTCGGACACGACTGTCGGTGTGGGCAGCGTGGCCCCTTGGAATCACATGCTGGTTGAATTCGAGCAGATTCAGAAGGCACAAGCTGGTGATGGCGCTGCGTTCGCCCACGTGATCATAGCTTATCGAAAACGGATCTTAGGAACGATCGTTCAGGTGATAAGGCGACCCGACGAGGCCGAGGACGTAGCGCAGGAAGTGTACCTTCGGCTGTACGATTCGCTTGACCAACTTCGGGTCTCGGACGTGTTTGAGTCGTGGTTGTACCGGTTGACGGTCAATCTTTCCTACGACTATTTGCGAAAGCAACGCGGGCGGCGCTGGCCCCGAATATCGGACCTAAGCGAGCACGAGATCCTGATGGCAGACGCAGCGGCCAGTAGCCGGGTTTCGATCGAGGAGCAAAGGCAGAGGGACGTGAAGGCGTTTGTCGACTCGCTACTCGGGGCGCTTTCAGAACAGGATCAAGTTCTTCTGATGCTCAAGTACGTGGAGGGACTTTCGTTGAAGGAGCTCGAAAACGTTTACTCCGTTAACGCAAATGCCCTTAAGCAGAGACTGTCCAGCGCCCGGCGACGGGTGCGCGATGTATTCGAGGCGACAGGCCTGCGCACCGTTACGCCGCCCGCTCGGAGTCAGGGCCAGACCTAAGCTGATGGAGAGGATGCGCTTTGCGGTCCAAGGGGAGTGCGCTTATGGGAGGCGGCTTAGCGTATGTATACTATCGTCAGAAACACACAACGGAAGTTCAGTGAAGGAGGATCGCCTATGACGCGTAAAACGGTGGGAAGGCTCGTCGCCCTCATGATGGGCATGACCGCCATGACTCTGACACTGGCGGCACAACGTTCTCAGACCGCCGTGGAAACTGATGTCGACACGCTCAAGCACAAATTGGACAAACGAGAAAAGGTTTTGGTCATCGACGTGCGCAATGCAGACGAAGTGAAGTCGGGATCCATTCCAGGCGCTATCAATATCCCGATGTCCGAACTTGAGGCGCGCATGAAGGATATTTCTAAAGATGTTCAGATCGTATTCGCGTGCGATCACGGCAATCGAAGTTCACGTGCCGCGGAACTGTTTCAACAGAACGGGTACAAAGCTACTACCTTCTGTGCACTGGAAGATTGGAAGACAAAGGGCTACAAAACTGGTCGAACCAAGAAGTCGCCCTCCGGCGCGATTAAGCCGTAACCGTGCGGAGCAACGAGCCAAGGTTAGCCCCCACCTACTGTCAAACGGCCATCTGACTGTGTTAAGCTGAGCCGCGATTGGGAGGTGTGTATGCGGTTCGCGCGATACTTGGTGGCCATCGTCCTGGGCTGCGCGCTGGGATGGATCGGGATGCCGGGATTTGCCCAAGGCGGCAACACGTTCAAGGGTCGCCTGTCCAAGGTCCCTGTAGACGCCAAAATGGTACCGATCATCGTCGGTACAGGCACGGCCACCGCGCAGTTAGCGGGCACCCGGGTGACCATCAGCGGAAGGTTTGAAGGCATGCTGACTCCGGCCACCACTGCCCGCCTGTATGAAAGCAAGATGCGCGGCATACGCGGAAAAGCCGTCGGCGACCTAACCGTCACCAAAGCCGCCGACGGAACCATCAGCGGGGCCGTCGACCTGAGCGCATCTCAAATCGACAGCTTGAAGGCCGGAAAGCTCTATATTCAGATTGACAGTGAAAAGGGTCCCGAAGGTCACTTATGGGGCTGGCTGTTGCCTTAAGGAGAATCACGGTGAAGAACAGAAAGATGTTTGTGGCCGCTGCCGCTCTGGCCATCAGCGGAGCCGCGATCGTGACGATGCAGCTGCCCGCGCAGCAGCGTCCCGCCGCTCCGTTCACCGCGGCACAGGCCGACGCCGGACGCTCCGCATATGAGACCGCGTGCGCCTCGTGTCACATGCCGAACTTGAGTGGCAGCGGCGATGCCTCCGCGCTGGCCGGGACGCCCTTCATGTCGAGTTGGAGTGCGCGCACCGCAGGGCAGCTCTTCAGTTTCATTTCGACCTCGATGCCGCCCGAACGGCCCGCGAGCCTGGGCGAGGCAGCCTACCTCAACATTACAGCTTACGTTCTGAGTTACAACGGCGGCACGGCCGGCGCGCAGGCACTGACCGCGAATAACACCACCGCGATTGGCACGTTCGCCACAGGCCAGCAGGCGGCTCCTGGGGGCGGCGCGCAGGCTAAGGGCAAAGGCGCTCCGGCCGGCGGGCAGGGCAAGCAGGCGGCTGCCGCGAAGGCCAAAGGAATCACGCACGCCGGCGAAGTGAAGAATTACCACAACGTCACCGACGCGATGCTGCGCAATCCTCCGGCCAACGACTGGCTGATGATTCGCGGCAACTATTCCGCGCACAATTTCAGCCCACTGAACCAGATCACCGCTGATAACGTGAAGAGCCTGCAACTGGTGTGGAGCTGGTCGATGAATAACGGCGGCACCAATCAGCCGGCGCCACTCGTGCACGACGGCATCCTGTATCTGAACAACACCGGCAACATTTTGCAGGCGCTGGACGCTAAGACTGGCGACCTGATCTGGGAGAACAACTACGGCGCCAACGCCGGAGCCGCCGCCATGCGCGGCATCTCAATCTATCAGGATAAGATTATCCTTGCGACCTCGGACGCGCACATCCGGGCGTTCGATGCGCGTACCGGTAAGGATCTGTGGGACACCACCATCGGCGATCGCAGCGGCGGAAACTACAGCACATCCAGCGGCCCCCTTGCTATTGGTAACAACCGCGTGGTGCAGGGTCTCGGCGGATGCCAAGTGTATCGCGATGAGAAGTGTTTCATCAGCGCTTATGACACCAACACCGGCCGCCAGATTTGGCGCTTCATCACCGTCGCGAAGACCGGCGAGCCTGGGGGCGACACTTGGGGCGGATTGCAGGATATCTTCCGCGCGGGCGCCGAGACCTGGATCACGGGGAGCTACGATCCGGACATGAACACCACTTTCTGGGGCGTGGCGCAGTCCAAACCATGGTTCCGCATCAGCCGCGGCACGGGCAATGGATCGACGCTGTTCGCCAACTCGACCGTCGCTCTGGACGGAGATACGGGCAAGCTGAAGTGGTACTACTCGCATGCGCCCGGCGAAACGCTGGATCTGGACGAAGTGTTCGAGCGCATCTTGGTGGACGACGGCGGGCAGAAATACGTGTTCAGCGCCGGCAAGACGGGCATCTTGTGGAAGCTGGACCGCACCAGCGGCAAGCACATCGGCCATAAGGAGATGGTGTTCCAGAACGTCTACGATTCTTTCGATCCGGTAACGGGCGAGCCGCACTATCGCAATGATCTGGTCGAGCAGCAGTTCGGCAACTGGTACACGGGATGCCCCTCCACCGAGGGCGGTAAAAACTGGCCTTCGATGAGTTACCACCGGCCCACCAACACCATCGTCGCTCCGCTGAGCCAGACCTGCCTCGATCTCTTCCCACAGGAAGTTGAAAAAGTCGCGGGCGGCGGCAACGGCGGCGGCGCACTGCGGCGCTTCTGGGAGATGCCCGGTTCAAACGGTAATATTGGCAAGCTGGCGGCCTACGACGTCCGCACCTTGCAGGAGAAGTGGAAGCTGGAACAGCGCGCTCCGTTCCTGACCAGCGCGCTAACCACCGCCGGAAACCTGGCCTTCGTCGGCGACCTTAACCGCGAATTCAAAGCGGTTGATGTCCGCAACGGCAACGTGCTGTGGAAGACGCGCCTGATCACTTCCGTGCAAGGGTTCCCGCTGTCGTTCAGCGTGGACGGCAAGCAGTACATCGTGGTGACGACGGGCCAGGGCGGCGGCAGCCCGCGCCAGGTGCCGAGCTACGTGGCTCCGGAAATCGAACCGGGCACGCAGGGCCATGCGCTGTACGTGTTCGCGCTGCCGTAGTCACTCAGGAAGTCAGAATTACAATTGTGGGCAGCTCTTTGCTCGCATATCGTCCGACAGCTAGCGGAGCAAGAACTCCTGTCAGAACTTCGGCAGTTGGTCAATAGCGGCCAACGCGAACCGGACGGTCCGCGCGTCGAGATTTCGTGATCAAAGTCAGGCAATATTCAGGGAGGAGGGCTATTGTAGAGCTATGAAGACATCCATCGTTCCAACGATCGTGCTAGTGTAGTGTCTGCAAAATAACTATACAGTGTTTTTTCGTTTTCTAGAGTTAGGACTGGTGCAACCGGGCTGGACCTGCTCCAGTGTGCGTCGGCAGCGGGTGAGTTTTTCTTGGATAGAGTCGACGGTCGCGGTCCAAACGAAGGGTTTGGGGTGTTCATTCCAGGCCAGTAGGAATGCTTGGATGGAAGCCTGCAGGTCGGCGACGCTGAGGAAGACGCCCCGGCGAATGGCCTTGTTGTCCAAGTGGCCAAACCATCGCTCGACCAGATTCATCCAGCTGGAACTGGTGGGGACGAAATGCAGCACGAAACGCGGGTGACGCTTCAGCCAGGTTTTCACTTTGGCATGCTTGTGCGTACCGTAGTTGTCCATGATCAGATGTAACGGGACGTCCCCGGGGAACTCGGCTTCGATGCGGCGCAGGAATCGCAGGAACTCCTGATGCCGGTGTCTGGAATAGCATTCCCCGACCACCTTGCCTTCCAGTGTTTCCAGAGCGGCGAACAGGGTGGTGGTACCGTGGCGTTTATAGTCGTGAGTCATCGTGCCGCAGCGGCCCTTCTTAAGGGTTTGCCCGGCTGGGTGCGATCCAAGGCCTGAATCTGGCTCTTCTCGTCCACGCACAGCACCAACGCCTGTTGCGGCGGATTCAAGTACAGACCCACCACATCGGTCATCTTTTCCAGAAACTTCGGATCACGCGACAGCTTGAATGTTTTCGTGCGATGGGGCTGTAGCTTGTGAGCGCGCCAAATATTGTTCACGGTGGATTTGCCGACGCCTTGGCTCTCCGCCATGGTGCGGCAACTCCAGTGCGTCATCCCGGCTGGTTTGGTCTGCAGCGTCGCTTCCACGATGGCGGCAATCTTGTCGATGGAATACTTGGGCTTTCGTCCCCGACCGGCAGCGATGTCCCACAAGCCGTCCAACCCCTCGGCGACAAAACGCTTGCGCCACAAAATCACCGTGTTGCGGTTCACCGTGAGCCGCCTGGAAACGGAGACATCGGACTCGCCCGCCGCGCTCGCCAGAACGATTCGGCAGCGCAACGCCACTTGCTGCGGGGTGCCATGCGCGGCAACCCACTGCTCTAACTTCTGCTGATCGGAAACAGAAAGAGCACAAGAATCGCTCATGCACCAGCGTAAAACAATTCGCGGTACCTGTCTAGCTATTTGTTGGACACTACACTAGTTGCCTGCGTCGGGTCCACGTTTGGTCAGACGCTCAAGCAGGTCGCGGCTTTCGATCTTCCGGGGCCCGCAGGAAAACGCTTCGACTATCTGACGATGGATTACGAGGACCACTACTTGCTCTCCGCGCACCTTGCGGCCGGAATCCTCTACGTAATCGATGTCCGTACGAACAAGTTAGTCAAAGCGATCCCGGGCGTGCCTGGCGTCGAGGGCGTCGAGTATGTGCCAAAACTCAAGAAAGTGTACACCTCGGACTCCGGCGACAACAAGATCGGCGTGGTGGATTTGAAAACGATGACCGTAATCAAGACGCTTCCTACCGAAGCAAAGCCGGACGGAAGCGCGTATGCCGAGCCGTTCCGCAATAGGGGGTATAAACTTCCTGGGCTGATTTTATAACCGTGGCGAGCGAGTTCTTCGATCATGCCGAGGCCGAAAATGGATTCCTCCACGGCATGGTGCAAGACATGAAGGCGAATCAGCCCCGAGTACAGATCCCGGTCTGCGGCTGGATCATTTCTACTAGACTTCATTGTCGGCGTGCGATTACGAATAGAGCTAGCTTAGGAGCGGGCTGCTCGCATGTCAACTTGTGAGAGTCTCCCGAGACCGTGATGGTGCGGCTGCCGGCAGGATGCAATACCCTGCAATCATTGACTCTAATCTGGTGGGTGAAGAAGTCTCTGACAAACGCGTCAGATGAAACGTCAGGAAAACGTAAGGTGCCCTGAACAGCAGACAGAGCTATAAAGAAGGGGAGGAACGCGTGTGCGCATTCTGGTCGTCGAAGACGAAAGAAAAGTGGCCAATGCATTGCGCGAGGGACTAGAAGCGGAACAGTACCAGGTGACGCTGGCCCACACAGGCGAGGAAGGCTTTTTTCTGTTCAATGCCCAGATTTTCGATCTCGTGATTCTGGACGTGATGCTTCCAGGCCGGGACGGGTTCGAGATCTTGGGGGCTATTCGCAAGGCGAACTCGCAGCTACCAGTCCTGCTGCTGACGGCGAGGGACTCCGTTAATGATCGGGTGTTGGGTCTGGATACCGGCGCGGACGACTACCTCGTCAAGCCGTTCGAGTTTCCCGAATTGCTTGCGCGCGTTCGCGCGCTTCTCCGCCGGGGGCGCCTGGATGCACCGGTCCGGATGAAGATCGCGGATCTCGAAATGGACGTGACGACGCGCACGGCTACGCGCATTCAACAAACGCTGGATCTGACCGCCCGCGAGTTCGACTTGCTCGCATACCTTGTGCGGAATCAGGGGCGCGTGATCTCACGCGAAATGATCGCCCATGATGTCTGGAAGGAAGGCCCTCGACACACGCCGCTCGACAACGTCATCGACGTAAACATTGCGAGGCTGAGGCGCAAATTGGACGATCCGTTCCAGACCAAGCTGCTTCACACGGTGCGAGGAGTTGGCTTTGTTCTCAAGGACGGTGCTGAATGATGCGCCTTCGGCCAAAGCACGTCAGAACCCGCCTCACGCTCTGGTATCTTGTGCTCCTCGGGGGTATATTGGCGCTGTTCATTGCGGCGGCGGCGGGCTTCTTGTTTTTTAATTTGAGGCGCGAGTTGGACCGCGAGCTGGCGGACCAGATCGAGAGCGTAGAACAAGGGCTGAGCTTCGGTCCCGATGGGAAGCTCGAAGTCGGGCAAGCTAGCGATCACACTGACCCCGACCGGACAGCGGAACCCTACCTTGAAATTCGCGAGTTAGACGGTGCGCTTTTGTATCGCAATCATAGCCTCGCTGGCGCGCAACTGGATGGAATGCCAACCCCGGGCGAGGGCGCATACGGCTACTCACCTCGATCCTCGGCCTTGCCGGACGGGACAAGAATTCGGCTGGCGAGCCGTGTTGATTTCGTCGAATCTCACCCTGTTTTGATCCGCCTTGCTTCGAGCGAGGAACGTCTGTGGAACGATATCCGGGAATCGGCATGGGCCGTTCTGGCGGCCTTCCCCATCGTTCTCGTCATCGCCGGGTTTGTTGCATTTGGGCTTGCCAAGCGCTTCTTAGCTCCCCTGGGCGCGATGGCGGCGAGAGCCGAAGAGATCACCGCTGAGCGCCTGAACGAGCGCCTACCGGTTGAAAACCCTGATGACGAACTGGGTCACCTGGCGCGAATCTTCAATAATACGCTCGCCAGGCTGGAGCAGTCTTTCGAGAGGCTTCGGCGATTCACGGCAGACGCTTCGCACGAACTCAGAACACCTCTGACCGCAATTCGCAGCGTCGGTTGGGTCGGTATGCAAAAGGACGGGGATGCGCAACACTACCGCGAGATCATTGGCAGCATGCTCGAGGAGGCAAACAGGCTGACTTCAATGGTTGAGAATCTATTGACTATCTCGCGTGCGGATGCAGGTCACGTTCAACTAGAGTGTTCTCCACTGCGACTGCGGGACTTGGCAAGAGACGCCGCCGCTTTGCTTGAGGATCTGGCCGACGAAAAAGCCCAGCATTTGACTGTCGAGGGAGACGATTCCGCCGTAGTGCTGGCAGACCGTTTGATCCTCCGGCATGCAGTGATGAATGTTATCGACAACGCCGTCAAGTACTCACCCGTGGGCGGTTCAGTCAGAGTGCGAGTGGAGAGACAAAGCGATCGTTGCTTCCTCGACGTCATCGACAGTGGTCCGGGGATTCCGCCCGAGCATCGCGACAAGGTGTTCGATCGATTTTACCGTGTGGATAAAGCTCGATCGCGGGATGCTGGCGGTTCGGGACTCGGACTCTCGATTGCGCGCTGGGCAGTAGAAGCTCATGGAGGGAGTATTGAGCTTTTCTCGGAGACGGATCGGGGCAGCACTTTCCGGATTACGTTGCCCGCCATTGACGTCAGTCGGGCACCGGGCACGAGCTCGATGCCCGAAAAGGAAGTTGTGGAGTCATGATTGGCATAAACAGCAAAACTCAAGAAGGAGTAAAACCGATGAATACACGATTGAACCGAACCGTACGCCGGCTGGGAGCCATGGCGCTCATGGCGGGCTCGATGACGATGTTTGCGGCCTATGCGCAGCAGATGCCGCCGGAGTACGATGCCGCGATGAAAACCCTCGGCAAAACAGGGGACTTCAAAGACGGAGTCCTAAAGCTCAATATCCCTCGGAACGACCTGAAGGTCACCATCGATGGCATCGCAACCCCGACACCCTTCGGCTTTGGAGGATGGCTGGCGATGACCAAGGGCGACGGTGGAATGGACGTAATGATGGGCGACCTTGTGCTTCAAGAAGACGAGGTGAATCCAGTCATGTCCGCGCTGCTCGATAACGGACTCGAGGTAACGGCCGTCCACAATCACTTTTTCTTTGAAAGCCCGCGCATCTTCTACATGCATGTGCACGGTCACGGGAAGGCCGCCGATCTGGCGAAAATGGCCAAGCCCGCCGTGGACCTGATTGGCAAGGGCCCGGCACAGCATCAAAGCTCGATAACCGGCGCGGCCTCTAACGTCACAGCCGGACAAATGGACACGGCAAAACTCGCTAAGATCGCCGGCCACGACGGTGAGCAGAACGGAGCAGTGTACAAGATCACGGTCGGTCGAGACGATCTGAAACTCAAGGAAATGGGCGCTCTGATTAATTCGCGAATGGGCCTGAACACCTGGGCCGCGTTTTACGGCAGCGATGCGAACGCGGAGGTCGCCGGCGATGTTGCCATGCTGTCCAACGAAGTCACTCCTGTTCTAAAGGCACTGCGCGCGAACGGCCTAAACGTGGTTGCGATCCACCACCACATGACAGGCACTCAGCCGGCCATTTATTTCCTGCACTACTGGGGAACAGGTCCGGCCGAGAAGCTTGCCACTGGATTCAAAGCCGCGCTGAACGAGTTGGGCAAGGGCAAAGCATCCCATTAGCCCGCTGCGAATCGATCGAATGGGTCTCAAAAAGCGAGAACTAGAACTAAAGGAGAACTATATATGAAGCGACAGACTCTTGGTCTGAGTGTGGCGATGGTCCTCTTGACCGCACTCATTGGGCTAGCAGAACCGAAGGGACCGACCGTGACTGTAAAAGGCGAAGCCGTCGACATGTGGTGCTTCATGGAAGGCGGCGATCATGGACCAACCCACAAGGCTTGCGCCACGATGTGTGCCAAGGCTGGAAACCCGATTGGCATCGTCGACGCGAAAGGAGACATCTATCTCACGGCGGGGCTCCAGGATCATCAACCCGCTCGCGATCTACTGCTCAACAAGATGAGCGAACAGGTCACCGTGACAGGAACACTTGTGACGAAGGGCGGAACGAAAATGCTGTTCGTTAAGTCCGTGCAGTAGACCCGTTGTGCTGATCGGCGGACTCATTGGGTTCCGCCGATTCACACGGTGGGACACCCCTGTGCCGAAATTTCTTTGAATGGAAAACAGAGCAAACCAAACGACGGCAACGATGAGCTCTGCTCTTTCGACGGAGAGGGCTGCCGTTCCATGTTCGTTGCGTGACTTCCTGCAGTATTTTGTTCGATTGGGAACATTCGGTTTTGGCGGCCCTATCGTGCTTGCTGCGCGGATGGAGAAAGATCTGGTCGAAGAGCGAGGCTGGGTCTCACGACAGGACTATGTTGAGGGTTTGGCTTTTTCACAGCTTTCTCCTGGACCTTTGGCAGCCCAGTTGGCGATGTACTTGGGGTGGGTGCGCGCAGGGCGTTTCGGCGCGGCCGTCGTAAGCGCGGCATTCATCCTGCCCTCGTTCTTGATGGCAGTGGCCCTGGCCGCCACTTACGTGCACTTCGGCCAGCTCTCCTGGATTCAGGGAATGTTCTACGGCATCGGCGCTGCAGTGATTGCGATCATCGGCCAAAGCGCGTTCCGGCTCTCTCGAAAGACCCTGGGCAAAGATCTATTCCTCTGGCTTGTTTTCGCAAGCGTCGCGGTCACGACTGTATGGACAGGTTCGGAGATTGTGTGGCTGTTCGTCTTGTGTGGCGTGGTATCTGTTCTCGTCAAGGCGACACCTACATTCCTATCGAAGCCCGTTGCCCCATCAGTCGCAGGCGGCTTCGGTTTTCTGATCACCGGCGCGAAGGGGACGGCCTCGGCGGGCCTGCTGTGGAGCCTCTCTTTTTTCTTCTTGAAGGCGGGAGCGTTTGTGTTTGGCAGTGGCTTGGCCATCGTGCCATTTCTCTACGGCGGGGTCGTGAGCCAGTTCCACTGGCTCACGGAACAGCAGTTCTTGGACGCCGTGGCCGTGGCCATGATCACTCCGGGACCAGTGGTCATCACCGCGGCGTTCATTGGCTACCTCGTGGCCGGATTCCTTGGAGGGACAGCCGCAGCCGTCGCTGTCTTCGCTCCTCCGTTTCTCATCGTCATTTTGGCCGCTCCTTATTATCGGCGGTTCGCGAGTAACCGGCAGGTCAAGGCATTCGTTCAGGGCGTGACTGCCGCGGCAGTCGGCGCCATCGCTGGGGCAGCCGTAATTCTCGCCAAGCGAGCGCTTGTCGACCTTGCCACGGTGGCGATAGCGCTCATCGTTCTGACCGTATTGATCACGTTCAAGAAGGTTCCTGAACCGGCGCTGATTCTCATGGCAGCAGTCGTGGGCCTGGTGCTACATCATTGAAAGTTTTAGAAACAAAGAGGTCAAGCTCATGATCGAGGAGAAAAACACAGCGTGAGGATCGTAACCGGAGTGGTAATGTCTGCGTTCTTGATTATGGATTTTACCGCGGCGCAGACGCCCCCGCTGACGTTAGGGCAGGCCGTGGATGCGGCGGTCCAGAAATATCCCGCTATTCGAAGCTCCCTCGAGCAGGTGTCGGCTGCAGCGGAAGGAATCAACTTGGCCCGCACCGCCTATCTCCCCAGAGCGGACGCCCTTGCCCAAGTGAACCGTGCGACCCACAACAACGTCTTCGGGATGCTTCTTCCTCAGCCGGTCCTCCCTTCCATATCCGGGCCTGTTCTAGGCACCAATGGGCTCGGAAATGTGTGGGGGACGGCGATCGGCGGCACGGTTACATGGGAACCCTTCGACTTCGGTTTGCGGCAAGCAAACGTGAAGGCCGCGACCTCCGTTCGGGAACAACTGAACGCCCAAGTCAATGTCACCAAGCTGCAAGTCGCGGCAGCGGCCGCAGACGCGTTTCTTACCATCCTTGCCGCCCAGCAGACTGTGACTGCCGCGAGGGCTGGTGTCGATCGCGCAACAGTCCTGAATCAGACCGTTGAAACGCTGGTCAAGAACCAATTGCGTCCCGGGGCCGACGCCTCCCGGACTCGAGCGGAACTTGCACTGGCGCAGACTCAGCTCATTCAGGCCGAGGCGGCTGTCGAGGTTGGCCGCGCGGCGCTAGGGCAAGTGCTGGGAGTCCCGCCTCAAACCATCAACATTGAATCGGGTCCACTTCTGAATCTGCCGAGCGACCAACAGATCGCGGCCTTAACCGCCTCCAATCACCCTGTGGCAGTCGCACAGAATCTAGCGATTGAAGAAGTCAAATCGCGAGAGAAGGCTCTCGACCGGTCGTATTTCCCGCGCTTCTACCTGCAGGGAACCATTTACGCACGCGGCACCGGTATTCAGCCCAATGGCGATACCGGGAACCCCGTGAGCGGACTTGGGCCGAACATTCAGAACTGGGGTCTCGGAATGACCGTTACGTTTCCGATCTTCGACATCGCCTCGATCCGGGTACGCAAACAGATAGAAACGCACAACGAGCGTACCGAGGTGGCTCGCTACGACCAGATTCTTCAAGACGTGACCGGCCAAGTGGAAAGTGCGCGGGCCACCCTGGTCGGAGCGCAACGGGTGTCTCAGAACACCCCCATAGAGCTTGAATCGGCTCGCGTGACGGAACAGCAAGCAACCGCCCGGTACCGGACCGGGCTTGGCAATATCGTGGAAGTCGCTGAAGCAGATCGTATCTTGACGCAAGCGGAGATCGACGATGCTTTGGCGAAGCTAGGCGTATGGCGTGCTCTGCTGCGAGCTGCCGTCGCTGCCGGCGACGTGCAGCCGTTTGTGCAGCAGACACTCAAGTAAGAGAGAGGATTTGAACTATGTGGCTTGTACACACCGCAATGCGACGGCCGATCACGATTTTGGTGGCCGTCCTGACGGTCGCCCTTGCCTCCTGGCTGGCCATCCGCGGGATGAAGGTCGACATTTTCCCGCAACTGGGAGCGCCCGCAATTTACGTGGCGCAGCCCTATGGCGGAATGGATCCTTCTCAAATGGAAGGTTATCTCACCTATTACTACGAATATCACTTCCTATACATTACGGGCCTCGAGCACGTCGAGTCTAAGAACATTCAGGGTATTGCACTGATGAAGCTCGTCTTCCATCAGGATATGGACATGAACCAAGCGATGGCGGAGGTGGTTGGGTATGTAAATCGTGCCCGAGCCTTCATGCCCCCTGGAGCCGTCCCTCCGTTTGTCACAAGGTTCGACGCGGGCAGCGTCCCGGTGGCTCAGCTGGTTTTTTCGAGCCCAACTCGCACTGTGGCGGAGATGCAGGATATCGCGCTGAACCGGGTTCGGCCCATCTTTGCGACGCTCCCTGGCGTGTCGGCGCCGCCCCCATTTGGCGGCAACCAGAGAACCATCGTCGTGCGAGTTGATCCCGAAAGGTTGAGGCAGTATCGGCTATCGCCGGAGGAGGTAGTTGCATCCATTGGAAGTGCCTCCACTGTCTTGCCATCCGGAAACGTCCGAACTGGAGATTTGATCCGCATATCGCATACCAACGCCGCGTTAGGCGCAAATATCAATGAAATGCTGGATCAGCCAGTACGATTGGGATCGGGCCCCACGGTGTACCTGCGCGACATCGGAACAATCGCGGACAGCAATGACGTGGTCACCGGTTATGCACAGGTAGACGGCAAGCGGACGGTTTACATCCCTGTGACAAAGCGGGCCGACGCTTCCACCCTGGACGTGATCCGGAATGTCCGGCAAGCTCTTCCGGCGATGCAAGCCGTCGCGCCGGAGGACGTCAAGATCGAGTTGATCTTTGACCAATCCAGCTACGTCGTCAATGCTCTTCGAAACCTGGTTAACGAAGGACTGCTGGGAGCTCTTCTGACGGGCTTGATGGTGCTGATTTTTCTACGAGACTGGAGAAGCGCTCTCATCGTCGTCGCGACCATCCCGGTTTCATTGCTCGCGGCGGTTGTGTGGATGTGGATTTCGGGTCAGACCATCAACATTATGACCTTGGGTGGCCTCGCACTTGCCGTTGGCGTACTGGTGGATGAAGCGACGGTCGAAATTGAGAATATCCACACGCACATGTCCGAGGGCGTCCCCCGCGCAAAAGCAGTGGTAGAAGCCTGCCGAAAGACGATCATCCCCCGTTTTCTCGCGATGCTCTGCGTCCTGGCTGTGTTCATACCGTCTTTCTTTATGACTGGAGTGGGACGGCAACTGTTTGTGCCGCTCTCTCTCGCTGTCGGTTTTTCGATGCTTTCCTCGTACGTCCTCTCGAGCACCTTGGTGCCGGTTCTCTCGACCTGGATGATGAAGCAGACCAGCCATCGGAGCGAAGAGGAAGGCCTCTTTGCGAAGCTGCGCTCCTTCTATGGCCGCTACCTCACGTTCGTTCTGAAGCTCCGTTGGCCGCTGGTAGCCGGGTACCTGGCCGCCGCGGGATTTCTTATCTACACATTGCTTCCCCGGATGGGCACCGAAATCTTCCCAGCTAGTCAAAGCCGGCAGTTGCAGGTTCGCATGCGAGCACCCACCGGCACCAGGATGGAAAGGACCGAGGTCCTCGAACTGAAGGCGTTGGACGTCATTAAACAGTACGTTGGGCCGGAGAACGTGGACATTACCGCGGCCTTCGTTGGCACGCCGTCATCCAACTATCCGATCAACACCATTTACTTGTTCACCAGTGGGCAGCATGAAGCTGTGATAGGAGTGGCTTTGAAGCCCAGTGCGCCTTCTATAAGCGAGGCGACGAAGGAACAATTGCGCCAAAAGCTGGCAGAGGCCCTGCCAGGGGTCACCTTTTCTTTTGAGCCGGGTGACATCATCAGCCAGGTATTGAGTTTTGGGTCCGCAACACCGATTGAGGTCGCTGTCCAGAGTCCGAGCCTTGCGGATGACCGGGGATTTGCCGAGAAGATCCGCGTCGAGCTAGCAAAGCTTCCCTCTCTTCGGGACCTCCAGTATGCCCAACCCTTGGACTACCCGAGCCTCGAAGTCACCATCGACCGGGATCGCGCCGGACAATTCGGAATCGCAATGGCAGACGTGGGAAGGTCGATGGTAGCCGCTACCTCTTCCAGCCGGTACACCAACCTGAACTTTTGGCGCGATCCACGCAGCGGCAACGGATTCCAGATTCAGGTGGAAGTTCCACAATCCAAAATGACCTCACTCAGGGATGTGGAAGAACTGCCTCTCATGACGGAGGAATCGCTTCGCAGCGGAATCTCCCGGCCTCTGGTCAGCGATCTGGCCAAGGTCGAATTTGGGACCGTACCGGGGGAAGTGGACCGTTACAACATGCAGCGGCTGGTCAGCTTAACCGCCAACATCCACGGCAAAGCGCTGGGGCAGGTTTCCGAGGAGGTTCAAGCCGCCATCAAGCGGGCTGGAACTCCCCCGCGTGGAGTAGTCGTTATCAACCGTGGGCAGATTCCTGCGTTTCAGGAGACCTTCTCGGGCCTGCGTACGGGTTTGTTGCTGGCCGTCGGCGTGATTTTCCTGCTTCTCGCCGCTAACTTCCAGTCTTTTCGGTTGTCGATTGCAGTCGTTTCGACCGTGCCAGCGGTTATCTGCGGAGTGCTCCTCATGTTGCAACTTACAGGGACGACTCTCAACATTCAGTCGTTCATGGGTGCGATTATGGCGATCGGCATCTCGGTAGCAAACGCGATCTTGCTGGTCTCCTTCGCCGAGCATGCCCGCACCGGAGGCGCGTCGGCGCGAGAAGCCGCCGTCGAAGGAGGGCGCAGCCGCCTTCGCGCGATTCTGATGACAGCCACAGCCATGACTGCCGGGATGATCCCTATGGCGATCGCCACGGGTGAAAGAGCTCAGGCAGCGCCTCTCGGAAAGGCAGTCATCGGCGGCCTGCTCGTGGCAACATTCGCGACTTTGACGGTGCTTCCGGCCGTGTATGCAATTCTCCAAGGGTGGGCGTCAACGAGCACAGCCTCCCTAGATCCCCAAGATCCAACCAGCAGGTACTATGAACGCACATAGAATACTAATTCCTTTATTGTTCCTGACATCTCTTCTGGCGCAAGCGCCCGTGGAGGTGGTCCCCGTACAAGCGAAGATGATTGAACGGGAAATACGCTTGCCGGGAGAGATTCTACCGTATCTGACTGTTCCCATTCACGCCAAAGTGACCGGCTTCGTGAAGAAAATCAACGTGGACCGAGGCAGCGTTGTGAAAGAAGGGGAGACGCTGGCGACACTCGAGGCGCCGGAGATGCAAACGCAAATAGTGGAGGCTGAGTCCAAGGCTCAGTCAATCCAGCTGCAAAGAGCCGAGGCGGAAGCTAAGCTGGCTTCGTTTGAGAGTACATACGATAGTCTGAAAGCGGCTTCGGCAACCCCCGGAGTGGTAGCGGGTAACGACCTCATGGTCGCGGAAAAAGCCGTAGAGGCGGCTCGGGCGAGCGTGAATTCCTATGACGGCACTCTCAAGGCTGCCCAAGCGTCGATTCGGTCGCTGAAAGATCTTGAGCAGTACCTCACAATTACGGCTCCATTTGATGGGGTCATCGTGGAGCGGGATGCCCACCCTGGCGCCCTCGTTGGCCCGGGTTCTGGTTCCGGCTCGACTCCATTGCTAAGACTGCATCAAACCTCCCGTCTTCGGCTGGTGGTGGCTGTGCCGGAGGCTGTTGTTGGCGCCATCATGAATGGAGCTCAGGTTCCCTTTACTTTGCCGGCGTTTCCAGGCGAGACGTTCCGTGGCGTAATCTCCCGCATTTCACATTCCCTCGATGACAAGACCAGGACCATGGCTGTGGAACTTGACGTGAATAACCCTGGCTTGAGACTGGCGCCCGGCATGTACCCCGAGGTTCGGTGGCCCGTTCGGAATCCTAAGCCGTCTCTTCTGGTTCCGCCCACGAGCATTGTGACTACCACCGAACAAACGTTCGTCATTCGGGTGAAGGACGGAGTAGTGGAATGGGTGCCGGTTGCACGAGGACCCGCCGTCGGGCCGTTGGTTGAGGTGTTTGGAAGTCTGAAGGGTGGAGACCTGGTTGCCAGGCGCGGCACCGACGAACTACGCGCCGGCACTCGTGTGCAACCCAAGGCGGCTGCAAAGTAATGGTCGCTTCAGAAGTCGTTCAAAGAGGTAGTTATGCATCGTATCTTTACCAGTCTGTTGTTCAGCACCGTGGCTGTTGTATTCTCGACGGTGGCAACGGCCGAAGTTCCTCAGCAGGTTCGCACCTCGATTGACCGCATCACCGGCGGTAAAGGCTCGTATGTGTCTGGCGAGGGTGTTTACAAGGTAATTTTCCCGAGAGAGGAAGCCACGATCGTCACCGACGATCGAACGCTGTCTCCAAATCTAAGCCTGAATTCGTGGGTAGCTCTTACGTCGGCAATCCATCACGAGGCGGTTCTCACCGGCCAATTCCTTCTGCTCGACGATGAAGCAAACGCTGTACTCGCCGTAGTGCTCGATGCCGGGTTGGAAGTAACAGGCTTGGCCCCATCACCTGTCTTCGATGGGCCTCGTGTTCAAGTCCTTGAGGTCACAGGGGTCGGCACGTTTCAGAACCTTGCCGGCGCATTTCGCAAAGGACTCGATGAGGTTCGACGCGTCCGGAGAACCACATCTCGACCGAAGTCCGCGCTTCCTGCTGTACCGATATCGAGCGCAATCGATGCCGGGCCATTGGATACCGTCCTTTCGATGAAAGGCACTGTAGTCGGAGGTGTGTATCAGGCTGCAATCGGAAAGAGGGCAGTGCTCCACGGGGAGCAGGTCGGGCGAGAGATGGGTATGAGCACATGGGTTTCATTCGCGGGCACCAATGATCGCGCCGTAGCCCAAGGCGAATTTGTTGAAACCGCGGATGACCTAAAGAAGGTTCTCACGGCCCTTCGAGCGAAGGGTATCAACATCGCCTCGATTCGTAATCACACATTTGGCGAACAACCGCAGTTCGTATTTGTTCGGTTTTGGGGCCAAGCAACAGCTCTCGAACTGGCCAGGGCGCTTCGATATGTGCTCGATATCGAGGTCGGTGCGATTTCGCCCTCAGGGACAAAGCTATGAGCAGTAAACTGCGTATTGTTGCTTTGATCGTCGCGGCCGCGATTTCGGCGCCCGTACGTGGACAGCGGCCGAATACGGCCAATGCGGGCCCCGCGATCACAGTGCCGGAAAAGTCCGCCCAGACGTTTTCTGAGTTCCCATTGGGCACGGCGACACCATCGGAGAACTGTGGGGCTTGCCATCAAGCGATCTACCGCGAGTTCGCTTGGGGTTTTGGAGCGGACTTGAAATTCAAGGGCATGATCGATCAGTCTGTGAAGGAGAGCCGCTTGGTTCTGCCTGCCAACGTGGCATCTGGCGCAACTGCCCACGCCGTCGCCGGCGTGGATCCATTCCCAATTCATGCCCGTGATGTCGAAGAAGAAGGCCGTTCCTGTGACGTATGCCATTACCCCGAGCCCTTCGCCATACCGCCGATCGATAATCCAGAGACTGTGAAGCCTGCTGCCCGTCCAAAGGGCCAGGAGGCAGTTGGACTAACCTGCGCCAGTTGTCACCTAACGCAAGAAGGGAAAATACGTGGACCCTATAAAGTCGATGCTCCTCACTCGACTGTAGCCGATCCGAATATGCAGAGTGCTGCGATGTGCGCTTACTGCCACAGCCTTGGGAAGCGCGTCGTGGGCAAGCAAACCCAGACCTTCCTGGAATGGCGAGAAGACTTCCACAATCCGGGCCTGGGGAGTCAACAGTGCCAGGATTGCCACATGCCGCGAACTCTTCGTAAGGCGGCTGAAGAATTTGATGTGCCCGTGCGAGCAGTTTCTCGACATCTATGGACGGGTGGCCACTCCCCGCAGCGGCTCGGCGCCGCGCTCAGCCTGGTGCTGCTGCAGCCGGAGAAGGGAAAATCAAGCCTGGAATTCCATCTCGTCAACATAGGATCTGGCCATTCGGTGCCTACCGGCTCAAACCGCCGGGGCCTCTATCTCCGGACCGAAGCAGTCAACGCCAAGGGTGCGGTCGTCGCGAGGCAGGAGTGGCTTTTCGCCCCCTGGTATGGCGACCGGCCAGACGATCGCAAGTTCCTCGATGAAGACAAAACGCGCAAGGATGCGGTCGCGGCTACGCAGGCGGATGCTCAGGGTCCGCATGAGAGCTCAATCCGTGCAGGCGAAGAGCGGATCGTCGTATGGGAGCCTGTTCTAAAGCCCGGAACGTACACGATCCACGCGACTCTCATCTATGACCTGAATCGCTACAACGACCCGAAGTTCACCGAAGACCAAACCACCATGAATCGCACATCGCTACCCATGGAGGTGGCGCGACGGGCTAGCCGATGAGAACTTGGCAATCTTTTGTTTTGACACTTGCGCTTGGATTGGCGGCTTCCGCGCAGTCCCAGGTGCCTGCAAAACCAGTCGCAGGTACCTGCAAACGTGGAAAGCTGCAATCCAGACATCTGGTTCCCACTGCGCCGTCCGTCAGTCGGGCGTCTGTTCGCAGAACGGTGCTCGGCGGCAAGGGTTCGCTTCGCTACTTCCGTCGCCACGCCCTTACCTCCTGCGACGCCGTTCCGCAGGGTGATCCTTCGCGACGGACGGCTCCGCCGGGAACCAGTTGCGAAAGACGAAAACCAGGTTGTAGTTGGCAAAACATCTAGGAGCGTTACCATGAGCATAATTCGAAAATTCCTTTGCAGCGCCAGTGTGGCTGCGTTGTCGACGACTCTCTACGCGCAGCCAGTGAGCCCACCTCAAGGGCTGTCCGCCACATACGTAGGCTCAACCGCCTGCAAGACTTGCCATTCCGAGAAGTACGAACGCTGGACCAAGACGCGGATGGCGAACGTCGTGACCGATCCGACGGCTCACCCGGAGGTTATCCTCCCTGATCTCACCAAGGCCGACCCGCTGCTGACCTTTAAGCTCGAGGACATTGCACAAGTGTATGGGACCAAATGGAAGCAGCGATACTTTCAGAAGGTCGGTGATGACTACTTCCCTCTGGGCGCGCAGTGGGATGTGAGTCACCAAGTCTGGCGTGCATACAACATAACGACTGTGTCGGATTGGTGGAGCAAACTCTACCCACAGGAAGTCTCTGCACGCCCGACTGGCCCACTCTGTGACGGCTGCCATGCCGTGAACTACAACATCCAAACGAAGACCGTCACGGAATGGAATGTGGGCTGCGAGAAGTGCCATGGCCCCGGAAGCGAACATGTGCGGCGGCCGTCACGGGCCAACATTGTGAATCCTGCGCGTTTGGATTATGTTCAGGCCAACAACGTCTGCATTCAATGCCACTCTCAAGGCCGGCCACTCACAAACCCGATCGAGGGGAAGCAGTACGACTGGCCGGTGGGATTCCATGTGGGCCTGGATCTCAAGAACTTCTGGAAATTGGAACCGCACAACCTGGGCGAGACGACGTTCACGCATTTCGCGGATGGAACAGCACACAAGAATCGCATGCAAGGCAATGACTTCGTTACCAGCGTCATGTACACGCACGGGGTGAAGTGCTTCAATTGTCACGATGTGCATGGGACTGAAAACAACGCCTTACTTTTGAAACCCGCAAGCGTCATGTGCCTCCAATGCCACGGGCCGAACTCACCGAATGGGCCTCGCGCCGCGACTATCGAACAACACACTCATCACCAGGCTGGCTCCGCCGGCAACGACTGTGTGGCGTGCCACATGCCGAAGATCGAGCTGCAGATCGCTGACATCAATATTCGGAGCCATACGTTCAAATTCATTCCGCCTTCCGCGACGGAAACGCTAAAGGTCCCGAATTCTTGCAATTCGTGTCACACGGATAAGACCGTCCAATGGGCCACGGATGCACTAAAGACTTGGCCGCAGTTCTCACCATGGCGGGTCGCACAGTGAGCCGGGTGGTTTGGCTGGTGGCCGCCGGATTGGCGCTGGCGGGGTGCAGCACCACCCGGACAAACACGGTTACCGTCTACGTCAGCGAAGACCAGGTCTTCTCTGAACCGATCCTGAGGGACTTCGAACGCGAGACGGGCATCAAGGTCAACGCGGTATTCGATACCGAAGAGGCCAAGAGCACGGGGGTCATGAACCGCTTGTTGGCCGAGAAGAACAACCCTCAGGCCGATGTCTACTGGGCGAACGAGCCAGTCCGCGCGGATGTCCTCCGCCAGCAGGGGATTTCGGCACCGTTCCGTCCGGCGAGTGCTGAGCAGATCCCAGATCAGTTCAAGGACCCACAAGGTTACTGGACTGGCTTCTCCGCGCGCGCGCGTTTGTTGGTGGTTAACAAAAGTGCCAGCAACAAACCCACCAGCGTACTCGACTATGGGGATCCCAAAACAAAGGGCAAAGGCGTCATCGCCAATCCGTTGTTCGGGACTACAACTGCTCAGATGGCCGCCTTGTTCTCGGTGTGGGGCGACCAAAAGGGCAAGCAGTTTTTGGACGGACTGAAGGCAAACAAGGTGAAGCTTGCGGGAAGCAATGGGGAGAGTGCCGATTTCGTCGCTTCGGGTGAGTTCGAGTTTGCGCTCGTCGATAGTGATGATGCTGTCGACCGCCTCCGCCATGGCAAGCCCCTGGAAATCGTTTATCCCGACCAGGGCGAAGGTGAAGTAGGGGTATTGATCCTCCCGAACGCTGTCGCTCTGATTCGTGGCGGGCCGAACGCGGATAACGGGAAAAAGCTGATCGAGTACCTGGTCTCGAAGGAGACCGAACGCAAGCTGGCGTTTGCGGACTGTGCCCAAATCCCATTGCACCCCGGCGTGGCAACGCCGAAAGAGATCAAGCCGATTGAGCAGATCAAGACGATGAGGGTCAATTACGCAGATCTCGGCACCAAGCTCCAAGCCATTCAGCCAATTCTCAAACAATGGGTGGGCTACTGAACGCAAAACGGACCACGCTTGTCGCAGCCGCCTTGGTCTTCGGCGTCGTCGGCTTGCTCCCGCTCTGCTTGATGATTGGTTCCAGCTTGTGGGTGGACGGCGGCTTTAGCGTAAGGAACTACGTGGAAGTGCTCGGCAACGCGCGGACCTGGGTCTTGTTTCGCAACAGCCTGTTGCTTGCCACCTTGACGACGGCCGTTGCCGGGCTGGCCGGAGTGGCGCTGGGCATCCTCGTGGCGAGGACAGATCTCCCGTTGAGCAGCTCTCTTGCAGTGATTTTCTCTTTGCCTTTGCTCTTTCCGCCTTACATCCTCGCCGTGGGCTGGTTCGAGATCCTCGGTCGTGGGGGAATCTTGACTCGCTGGATCGGGCTGGCGGCCGGCGAAACGACTTCGCGGTGGCTGTTCGGGCTGCCCGGCGCTGTGCTGGTGCTCGCGTCGGCCTTCCTGCCGATCGTACTGCTGCTCACGATCACCTATTTGCAAGGCCTGAATCCCAGTCTTGAAGAAGCCGGACGAATATCGTGTGGCTGGCCTGACGTGATCAGGCGGATCACGATACCTCTCATCATGCCAGGCATCGTGCTGTCGCTGGTCTTGGTCTTCCTCTTGAGCATGGGAGAGTTTGGCGCGCCCGCGTTTCTGCGTCTCAGTGTGTTCCCGGTCGCAAGTTTCACGCAGTCGTCGGCCTTCTACAACTTCGGCGCCGCAACTGCGGCGGCAATGCCTATGATCGCAGTGGTATTTGCGGGACTGCTCGCCATCGAGAGCGTTCTTCATCGAAAGACATATTCGTTTCGGTGGGGAGGTCAACCAGCCTTTGAACGAATTCCTTTGGGGCGAAAAAAGCCGCTTGTGCTTCTCGCGGTGATCGCGCTGGCGGTCATCCTGGTCGGGATGCCTCTCGGCGGCGTCCTCTGGCGTGGCTCGTCGATCAACGCGCTCAGCGACGCTGTCCAGCGGGCTGGGGGCAGTGCGATGCGGAGTGTCCTCTACGCAGGTGTTTCGGCCAGTGTGCTTTGCGTGCTCGGATTCTTCCTCGCTTATGTGGTACACAGGCGCTCTCTACCGGGCTGGTGGTGGCTGGACACGCTCACCCTTTTCTTGTTCACGCTTCCAGGGACGGTCATCGCCATCGGACTGATCGCATTGTGGAATCATGCATCCACGAACTGGATCTATGCGACGCCGGCGATTCTCCTTATCGGTTTTGTCGCGCAGTACGCTGCACTTAGCGTCCGCATTGTTGTGGCTGGTTTTTCCCAAGTGTCTCCTTCTCTGGAGGAAGCTGCGGAAGTAGCCGGGGTGGGGTGGTTCCGCCGGGTGTTCGGGATTCTAGCGCCTGTCGTGCGGCCAGTGCTGGTGGCGGCGTGGGCTGTCACTTTTGTCTTCTGTCTACGAGACGTCGCCCTTCCTCTTCTGGTGGCGCCTCCCGGTCGCGATACGCTCACCGCCCGCACCATGACTTTGATGGCCAACGGTTCGCCGGAACTGATTGCGGCTCTCTGTGTGCTCGCCGTCTTACTAGCTCTCTTGCCGCTCGGCGCGCTGGGAGTGGCGTGGCGTGTTTGGAGCAAGCCGGTATGAGCGCAATCGAATTTCAGGAAGTCTCGAAGAGGTATGGCGACCGCACTGTTGTCTCTCATCTTTCGTTCCAAATCGAAGAAGGAGAGAGAATCACGATCCACGGCCCATCGGGTTGTGGGAAGACGACAGTTCTTCGCTTATTGGCGGGCTTTCTCGCTCCCGACGAAGGCGCGATTCGAATCGGCGGCCAGGAAGTTGCGAGTAAAGGGAAGATCCACGTCGGCCCGGAGTCTAGGAGATTGGGAATGGTTTTCCAGGACCTTGCACTATGGCCGCATCTAACCGTCTATCAGAACCTCGAATTTGCTTTGAAAACACAGGGCCTCATTGCGGGCGTTCGCAAGCAGCGGATCGGCGAAGTGCTGACACACGTTCGGCTCGATGAGTTCAGTGGGACGTATCCGGCACGTCTGTCCGGAGGTCAGCAGCAACGGGTCGCCATCGCCCGAGCCTTGGTTGCGCAACCACTGGCGCTCCTGATGGACGAGCCCCTTTCCAACCTCGATGACGACTTGAAAGACGAGCTCTGCGGCCATCTCCTGGATTTGCATTCTCAACTCGCATTCACACTCGTCTATGTCACGCATAGCACGGAAGAGGTGAGGAGAATCGGAACCAGAGCACTTCTGCTGCGAGAGGGCAAGGAGGTCTCAGTATGAAGTGGATCACCAGAGAAAGAGTCAAGGTTGATCGAGTAGCCTGCCCCTGGCTCATCAAGAAGTTCGTCGATCCGGATGCGGAATTCATTTTTCTTCCCCACGACACCGACTGGGCAAGCATTCAGGATGGGATTGTCTATGATGTTCCCGGCTGTGAACTCGGACATCACGGCGAAGAAGTTTCATTCGACGCGATCCTGAGAAAGTACGAGCTGACAGACTTGGCTCTCGCGCTTCTGGCGCAGATCGTTCGCGCAGCCGACTCCCACCCGAGTAACCCGCACCCCGCGGGCGAAGGTCTTCGCTGGATCGCGCACGGTTTCAGTGCGCTTGGCCTAGCCGATCGCGACATCCTCGCGCAAGAATTCATTGTTTACGATGCGCTATTTGCCGAGTGCAACAAGCGAGTTGCAACATGAATCGAATTCTGGTGCTTCTTCTTGCCGTTGGTATCCTTCCGTTAGCCGTGAGCGGGCAGGATCGAGACGAACGCATCGCCGACCTCGAACGAAAGCTTGCCGAAGCCAGGAACAGCGTTGCGGCTCTTCAGAAAACGATCGAAGGGTTAACGTCTGAAGTGCAAATGCTGCGGCAACCCGGTACGACCTCAACTGCATCAATCTCCGTGCTCCCCGCTCCGCCGGCGCCAGTCGAGGATGCCGCCACTGCCTTCCGGGAGCAAATCCTGCGCCCTGACCTCGCCCAGGACGAGCGGGAATCGGGCCTGGCGGCCCGTCCAGAGTTGTTCATTCAGTCGCGGTTCCAGGCGCTCCCGATCTCGGGAGGCACTCAGCAGAGCGCGCCCTCGAACTTTGTTTTGACACGGATGGAATCGCGGTGGTCCGGGCGGATTTCCGACAAGATCGGGATGGGATTTGAGATTCAGTACCATCCTGCCCCCGCAGGAGCCGCTGTCGAATTGGTCAATGATGCCTTTGTTGAATACTATGCTAACGATGCTGTCACCATCCGCACTGGCCAGTTCGTCAAGCCGTTTGGGTTCGATATCCAGCAGTCGTCGAGCGTTCGGGAATCGCCGGAGCGCGGCATTTTTGCTGGCTATTTGTTTCCGGGCCAAAGGGACCGCGGGTTGATGGTGACCACAAAACTGGATCGCTTGGGCGGCTTCTGGCATGGCACTCAGCTCTTCGCCGGAGCTTTCAACGGGAATCGCTTCTTTACCGACAACAACCGGCAACTGAACTACGATCTAAGGGTTCGCAAGGTCTTCGATCGGCTACCCCTGGCGATCGGCGCGTCGGCGCAGCTAGGACGGCAGCTCCTGCCGGAGGGTACGCGTGGCAACAACCGGGAGAATCTTTACGGTGTCGATGTTCAATGGGCCTGGAAACGACTTGGTGTCCGCGCCGAGTTCGTCGCCGGCAACATGCCCTCCACGCTTCTCGGTCTGGAGCCGGAGTTCGCCCCTCGCTTCAGTCCAGGGGCCCACTCCGCGGGCGGCTCCGTTTTCTCCAGCTTCCGTCTTGCGCATCAAGATCAAGTCTATTGGCGCTACGACCAGTTCAATCGGGATCTGGTGTCTGGCCAGAACCTCCGCGCTGTCAATTTGGGGTACTTCCGATACCTTGGAGAGAAATCCAGAATCGGCTTGGACTACCAGTTCAAGAATCGCGTCTCGCACAACGATGATCTCTTGAACACCAGGCTGCAGATTATCTGGAATGTTATGTACTAGCGAGCTCGGATGCTGGCTGGCGCCTTGAAGGACAATCCGCTCAAGCACCTGACGCGTGACGGATGGCTGTTGTTCGTCACGCGATTCACGCGCTTGTTCGCTTACGGCGCATTATCCGTCGTGTTGGTCCTCTATCTGACCAGCCTTGGGTTGAGCGAGTCCCAAACGGGGATGCTTCTCACTCTGACGCTCGTCGGCGATACTTTCGTCTCCCTCTTTCTGACGACCTGGGCGGACCGGATCGGACGCCGGCGCATGCTGATCATTGGCGCTGTCCTCATGGCTGGCGCTGGTCTGACCTTCGCCTCCACTTCCAGCCTCTTGGCGTTGACGATTGCGGGGACGATTGGAGTGATCAGCCCGAGTGGCAACGAAGTGGGACCATTCCTATCGATTGAACAGGCCGCGCTCTCTCGTGTGGTGTCCAACCGGACCAGGACCACAGTGTTCGCCTGGTACACGTTGGCAGGCTCCTTTGCCACCGCCATCGGTTCGTTTTGTGGCGGACTTCTTCCCAGCATGCTGCGACGAACCGCAATGACGCCCGCCGCAAGCTACCGCACTGTGGTCATTCTTTACGCCGTGGTAGGCATCCTGCTGGCGCTCTTCTTCACGCGCCTTTCAACTGCCGTGGAAGTAAGAGCGGCTGGAGAATTCCCCTCTCACGCTGCTGGGAAAGCTTCCTTTGGCGTTGCTCGCTCACGCGACGTGGTGCTGAGGCTATCTGCCCTGTTCGCCCTGGACTCGTTCGCAGGTGGCTTTGTGGCTCAGAGCTTCGCGGCCTACTGGTTTTACCTCCGGTTTGGTGTCAATCCTGCGACCCTTGGGGCGATCTTCTTTGGGGCAAATGTATTTGCGGGAGTGTCCGCATTATTGGCCTCCCGGCTCGCAACACGGTTTGGTCTGGTGAAGACGATGGTTTTCACACATCTTCCTTCAAATGTCCTGCTCATTGCCGTTCCCCTGATGCCGACTCTCCCGCTAGCAATCTTCGTTCTGCTGCTACGATTCAGTATCAGCCAAATGGACGTGCCGACCAGACAGTCATACACCATGGCCGTTGTTCACCCCGAAGAACGGTCAGCCGCGGCTGGCGTAACGGGCGTCGCCCGAACCATCGGTGCTTCTATCGCGCCAGTGTTTGTCGGGTTTATGTTCGCGCGCCCTTCGCTGATCAGCTTGCCATTCTTCGTCGCGGGAACTCTGAAGATCGTCTACGACCTGTCGCTGTATCGAGGATTCATAGCGCTCCGACCCCCTGAGGAGAAGATCAATTGATCCAGATGTTACGCAACGCCACGAACGAATTCGGCTATGACTGGATGCCAATAATCCCGCCGGCTCCGATCAATACACCGTTGGCAAAGTACTCGGAGACGGCTCTGTTGTAGCTGCCATTGCCCAGATAGCCCGGCCAGGTAGGCACTGAGGCTGAAGACAACACAACGTCACTGTGACTATCCGGCCGACGGTTGAGGTATCAGCCTCTTCGCCGACCGGCTGAATGTTCAGAACGTGCGACTACCAACTACTTGCTTCCTTCGTCAACAACCTGAAAATCGTCGAAGTAGATGACACTATCGGCCTTGGTCCAGAGTCCGGTCTTACCGGCTCCGATGAATGTCGAATCTTCCACTTCAAGCAGTTTTTGGCCATCAATGCTCACCGTGAAGAGGTCGCCATGGAAAGTGACGGTCAGGGTGGTCCACGTCTTCGGCACCTGATACTTGATTCCGTAGTTCCGCGAGACCCTTCCCTTGGGAGCCAGAGAGATCCGCACGCCGCTTTGGACCTTATACATTACGATATTGTCTTCAAGTGCGTCGGCGCGCACGACATAGTAATTGGCAGGATCGTGATAGCGCCAAACGAGGCCGGCTGCTTGATTGACGCTCCCGGATACGGCCTTGAATTTGACGGTGAGTGTGCCATTTCTGACAAGGGTTCGCTCCCAGATGGCCAGAGGGAAGCGTCCAGCGGTGCGGTCAGTCGAAGTCTGCGCCAGCACATTTGGCTGGCTAGGTGCCGAATCGTCACTTCGCACCTCCCACTGGGGCGCACCTCCAGAATGAGTCATAGCCACCGTCCAGCCGGGGCCCATCGGGCCAACCTGCGCGTTGTCAAAGCTGATGACTTCTGCGGAACAGGCCCACGCGGCGCAAAGGGCAATCATAAGCAAGAGAGAAGTTTTCATCGCCGCTGTCCCGGCGCCGGGCGGATATCGGGCTCGGACTCGAGCCTGAGCGGGACGCTGCGGCGGGACCATGAGGGTAGTCTCATAACACACCATTGTTAACTATCAATCTTAGGACTACCTGAACGGGCTACGAGACGACTGTGGGCACAGTTGAACGTGATGCTCCGGGGTGGTCTAGAAGTTGACGGAAGAGAGGCCGCTTTTCCCAACCAAAATGGGCGGCGGCATTCACAGCACCGCCATGAAAGAATGTTAAAGAATGTATTGACGGACAGACGAAATCAAGTTCAGGAGACTTTCATGCTTCCAACCCTTAACCCGGATCCCCAGGCTTTGGTAGATGTCCAGCAAACCTCGTTTTCCCACGACGTACTGGGCCGGTGGGTGTGCAGCACCTGGCCCGAGGTGAGTAACAACGGCGGCGATCCGTTTGACATTGTCGTCATAGGGGCCGGCATGTTCGGTGGATACATCGCCGACAAACTCTACCGCCGCGGCGAGAACCTCGGCCTTCGAGTGCTGGTGGTCGAGGCTGGGTCGTTCCTCCTTCCCACGCACGTACAGAACATGCCCCGCCTGGGTCTGGGCGGACCGCAAGAGAGCGTGGTCGCCGCAAACGCACAGGATCCGGGGACGCAAAATCTAGTTTGGGGGCATCCCTGGCACAGCAATCAAGCGTTCCCAGGGCTGGCCTACTGTCTCGGGGGAAGATCGCTGTTTTGGGGCGGATGGTCACCGCGCCTGACCGATGCCGACCTTGGTCCACGGCCAGCTGACCAAGCCGCATGGCCGGCCGATACCGCCGCGTATTTGCTCGCGAACTACAGGGCGGTCGAAACCGAAATGGGAGTCCAGCCGACTACTGACTACATTTCCGGGCCGCTCTTTCAGCAGTTGAGATCTCGGTTCGAGAGCGTCATCGGGGCCGGTCAGTTGGTCCGGGGAGCTGGTGAGACGGCCGCGGATGACCCACTTGCCGCCCCGCTCGCTGTGCAGGGTGCAGCCCCGCAGTCGGGCCTATTCCCGTTCGACAAGTACAGCAGCGCGTATCTGCTGTTTGATGCTATACGGGAAGACATCGGGCGGCGCTGGCGGAACAACATTGATGCTTGGCGGCGCTTGATGTTGCTGCCGCGGACCCAAGTCGTAAGCTTAAAAACCTCGGGCAACCGAATCACCGAAATAGAGCTGCTGGTCAACGGTAAGCAGCAGTTCCTCCGCCCGCCGCTGCTATCCACTGAGTGCACGGTTGTAATGGCTGCCAGTACCGTCGAGTCTACCCGTCTCGCACTGGACTCCCTGCCCGCCCCGGCCATGGGTACAAGACGTATGGGGGCCAATCTGATGGCTCACCTGCGGAGCGACATCACTGCGCGGATCCGCCGCACGGCGATCCCCGGACTGCCCGCCCAGCCGAATGATCTGGAAATCGCCGCCCTGCTGGTTCGCGGCGCCACCAGCGACGGGCACGAGTACCACATTCAGGTGACCGCCAGCGCCGGACCCGCCTCGGACGCTAACCTCTTTACTTCGGTTCCGGACCTGGACTTGCTGGACAGCATCCGGGCCAACCAGGATCCAGCATGGATTCCCATCACCTTCCGGGTCATCGGTCAGATGATCGGCCATCCAAGCGCACAACCCGGGGACACGAAGAAGAGTTGGGTCAACCTCGCCTGGCAGACCGACCCGCGTACCAATCGTCCCCGCGCCTGGGTGAACCTCGAACCGTCGGACGCCGACATGACGGCCTGGCAGGAGATGGAAAATGCCGCTGTCGCCCTCGCTAAGGCCGTGGCCGGAAACCCCGCAGACATCCAAAACATCAACGTAAGTCGGAACGGAATCGGTACGACTCACCACGAGGCAGGAACCCTGTGGATGGGTTCGCCCGGTCAGTCGGTAACCGATTCGTTTGGCAGGTTTCACCATGTGGCAAACGCCTACGTGGCCGGTCCCGCGCTGTTTCCCGTTATCGGCTCGGCAAACCCGTCCCTCACGGCCACCACACTCGGCCGCCGAACGGCGGATACCATCGTAACCAGCCGGACGCCTCCCCCGAGTGCTGCCTTCAAGCCCTTGTTCACTGGATCCCGTCAGGGCTGGCAAATGTCTGGTGGCGGTGATTTTCTGACGATTTTCGGTTCGATCCTAGAAGCGAGACCGAACGGTCTAGGTCTGCTCTGGTACACGCGCGAGGTATTCCGGAATTTTGTCCTCAAGGTCGATTGGCTCTCGTTCAATCCGACGACCAACATTCCCGGCGGTCGAGCCGACAACTCCGGCGTTTTGCTCCGTTTCCCGGCCCTGAATGCAAGCGACCCTGCAAACGATTGGAAGCTGGCGTCCGACAAAGGCTACGAGATACAGATCGATGACATGGGTTTCAACGTGGACACCGGTCAGAACTTCAGTCCGTTACACCAGACGGGTGCCGTTTATGGTCTGGCACCTTCCTCGAAAATCGCGTCCAACTCTGCTGGCCAGTGGAACACGTTTGAAATCGAGGCGACCGCGGCCACCATCAAGGTCACGCTCAATGGCCAACCGGTTACGAATTACGCAGTCCCGGCCAACAACCCGCGCCTGCAAGAGGGCCACATCGGGTTGCAGTGCCATACGGGAAATGTGCAGTTTCAAAATGTCATGATTAGAGATCTGCCCAACTAGGCTAGCAAGCTGCGGAGAAGAGGGTTCTCAGGAGGCAGGAGTTTGCCAGAAAGTTTAAGGGCCACCAGCGGGACTGACTTCTGACGATTATCCCCATTACACATGCTGGGCCTCAGCTCGATCAAGCCAAGGCCACTCAATAGCTTTTACCGTGATTACCTCGATAGTCGAATAGACGGAAGCATGCAGCCGAGCCTGCGGATTCGAGCAGGACCCCTTGCACTCCCAGCCCCGGTCGTTGATCTTGTAGACAGGAGCGCATTTCGGCCTTGCCCGTGGGATACTGGCCACTGATTCGCTTTGATCAGAGCAAATGCTGCTACCGGTCCAGCGTTTTCTTACGCTTGCGGTGCGATGAATGGGATTTGTGTGCGGCAAGTGTGCTCCATCAAAAATGCGGCGGACCCTTCGGCAGATGCTCCGTCGAAACGGGGACATCGCATGAAACGGCACTTAGATTCTCCTGCAGGAACTCCCGATCCAGAAGGCTTCTCTTGTACCGGATAATGAATGGGCGATGCCGAGACCACCAAGCCTTGAAATGGGCGTCGTCGTCTCTTTTTCCGAGATCTTCAGTCGCCCGCCGACGATCGAGGGCGCGCGGACGATCCTCGCGCAATACCGGCGCGAATCCGTGCTCATCGTTCTCGCCAAGCTCAGCGCGTCGTTACGCCTATGGTTCCGGCCAGATTATGAAAAGGACAATGGCTTGGCGCGCGACGTGTTCAAGAATGCGGCTAGGGCGGATGTGCACTCGATGCCTGGAAAGCCGCGCCGGTTGTTCTTCACGCGCCTCGGCTTGCTGGCGACGGCGCGGCTCGCGCTGAGCGCCTGCGACAACCCCGCCGCCCGCGGAATTGAAGATCCTCCGCAAGCGGCGCAAATCCTCGCCTGCTGCCTCATGATGAATGAACTTGCCGCCAGTTCGGAGCCCATCACTGGGGTGGCCGATCTGCTCGTCCACCAACTCGCCAATCACAATGCCATGGCGCATTATGATTTCCGTGCGGACCTGATACGCAGCCTGCAGATGTTCGAGCGCAATCGCGAACTGCTGGCGAACCAGCCCGGACTGGTGGACCTGGAAGCGGAGTTCAGGAGCACCACTGGTCTCGCGCCGCGCCAGTTCGTCGAATTGTGCCTGTTGATCGCGACGCCATACCGGATGATCACGGCTGCGTCGCTCATAGCCGACGATCCCATGTTTTTCGTTGACAAGAATCGGTTCGGCAACATGAAGCTGACCGATGCTGAATTGACGGCGTTCTTGACCACTGTGGCTCGCACCGCCGAGGAACTCGCGGCTTTCTTGCCAACCCAGGGCAAGCGTCCCCTCGCCGACACCACCATATTCCAATCGTGGCCGGTCGTTCGGGAAGTGGACAGCGAGCGTTATTATTGCTGCGACGTCGCGAGCTTGATGGACAAGACCGGGCGCGGACTCTACTGGACTCTGTTCGGGGCCGCCGACAAGGGGACCAAGGCAAAGCTCGGGGGAGCATACGGGCTCGCGTTTGAAGGGTACTTGCACGACCGCATTCGCCACGCTGGCTTTCCCGCCAATGCTTACATTCAGAGCCCGCGATTCGCGAACGGAGATGAAGTCTGCGACGGGCTCTTCGTCGACGGTTCGGCACTGGTCTTCTGCGAGTACAAGAGCAGCGTTCTCAGGGCCGATGCAAAACTCAGCGGTCGGCTTGATGAGCTCGAACCAGAAGTGAAGAAGAAGTTCGTCACAGGTGACGACGACGGCCGCAAGGGCATCGCCCAGCTTCGTCGGAGCATCGAGCGCCTGCTTCAGGGCGAGTCGGTGACCGGGTTGCCCATGCGTAAATGGAGCATCGTCTTCCCCCTGATGACTTGCCTGGAGTATTCGATGTTGTGTCCCGGCATGTCGGGATACCTGAATGATCACTTCGATCGGTCTGTCTTCAGGAAGAAATCTCCGAAAGTCGCGCCGCTGATCCTGGCTGACGTCGAGCATTTCGAAGACTTGTTGCCGGACATCGCGAGCTACGGATTCGCCACCGTGCTTGACGACTATTATCGCGCCCACGTCCGAAGCGCAGGAGGCGGACATGATCAGCTCGTCCCGCTCCGCAGAAAGAACATCCCCTTTCTTGACGACAAGCCCGAGCCGCGGGATGAAATAGAAGACGCGTTTCGGAGCTTCTTTGCTGATCTGGGCGCCCGCCTGTTCGGCGACGGCACCCCATAGACTGCCTGCGGTCTGCCGTCCGCGAGCAGTCGAGTGGTCAGTCTATCGCTTGCGCAATCTGCCGTCATAGACGATTGCCTGACGGTTGATTTGCTGCCCGTCAGGGCCATATAGCGTCACTTCCGCAAGGCCCACTTCCTTCCGCCTTTTGTAACGCTCATCAAGCCACTCAAACACCCGCTTGGTAAGCTCCTCAACGACCTTTTCGATGGCTTTCTTGCTCGCCAACACGGCGACGCCCGCAAGGTAAAGATATACAGCCTCACCTAAGCCGCTATGAAGACCACCCTTCGGCCTTGACCTGCCATACCTCGCAAGGTAAGCTTCATCCAGCTCCTCATCGCGTGGCCTATCGTTGATTCTGGCTTTTGAGAGAATCGGCGACGCCTCCAGTATTTCTTGGAGGGCTTGCCTGTCCGATTCAGGAAGATCCCGGAAGGTGTAAGAATCAAACCGGATCTCAGCTAGGAAGGCCCCGATATTCTCCTCGTCAGGCATCATTCCGCCAGTATATGGTTGCCCGGCTCCCAGCGGCTTGCGCTATTGCATGAACCCGGTGGCGCTGCGGAAGGTCGCGAACGTCTGAGGCATAAACCTCGTACCAAGCCCGCCACTACTCAACCGTTTTTGCATCCGCCGGCCCTTGCCAGAAGGAACCTTTTTTCAGCCGCACCGTCCGGTTCATACTGACCATGCCGACATTCGAGATGTCGCCCTCAATCTCGTCTGAGCTTGCGGGTTGCCCGACGGACGCCTTTGCCATGACCTCTTCCAGTGCCTTAATGAGCTGCGGAGGAAGAGGCTCACGTTCCTTCCGCCAATCACGCCCTTGCATGTCCCACAGCTTTGCTATCAGACCATCCTCATCGTCTCGAGGGGGCGTCGAAGCAAAGCTGACCAGCCCTCTTTTCTGATCATCCTCAGACAGCTCTTTATATCGTGCCGCCAACCTCTTGAGGTCCTCTTTCAGGTCAGGCCCCCACACAAACCGCTGATCTCTCCGAAGGAAATGCGGGGCACATCGTTCATGCAGGCGGTCCGAAGATACTAATATGTTGCAGAACGGCAGATAGAACAGGTAGGCCACATCCGTGCGGTTCGATTTGCGATTCGCGCCGATTTGGTCGGCGGCTAGGGCAATCTGAAAGAAAACCTCCACCGTCACTAGATAGGCCGCGTAGGGTGCCGTTTCTGGAAAAGATTTCTGCCCAGATTCCCTCCACCGCGCCAAAGCTAATTCCTCAAGCGTCCGGTCCCCTCCCAGCATGATCACGGCGAGCTTTATGAGGGCAGGAACGTCTGTGTTCGCCACCAGGCCATCTGCCATCGCTTTGGCCTCCTCCAGAGACCTGCAATTCTGTGGCGTAACCCCGAAGGACCGCATCGCTCCAGCTAAAGCGAGCAAATCAATTCCGTTCAGGGCTTCTCGCCACGACCTCGCAAAACGGCGCTCAACCTCGAGGAACTCCCCGTCCCGCCACCGCTCGTAGGCCTCGGCCTCCTTCGGAGCGTCCTGCAGTACCGAAAGCAATTTTCCGGACCGGATCGTCCGACCAGCCATCAGCATCTTTCCGTTCATCGGAACGCTACCCCCGAGCAGGCTCATGATGCCCAGCGAGCGATGGTAAACCGTGGGTGCCGAGTGTACTTCTGGCGTCTTGTCTGCTAGAGAGCTGACCTCTTGCTCGGCAGTTCGTCCCGGCCGCGGAGACTTCACCAGATCCGCCAGAGTCTCCACGTAGAAAATCGGGGCGATGACTGAGTAGAAGAAGTTGTCGAAAAGAACGGACTCATCTATGTTGATCGCTTGCAAAAACGACTTGTCGAATAGTGCTCGAGGTGCCATGAGATGGGGTTGATATGGCCTAACCTCTATTTTGCGTCGCCCAGATTATCGATGCTGGCCTTTTGTTGAATTTACGCCGTGGCTCCGTGCTCGCCGCTATCGTTTTCGCCTTTAGCCGAGTTAATCACTCAAAGTTGAGGTGGAGAGAATACTCATGGCTGACAACGACTCTCCGATATCCTAAGCAGAGCACCGGACGCGAAGACGATGTCGTTCATCCCTTCAATCAAGCTGAGCGAAGCACTCACCAGAGCGGGGGTCGGAGTGTATATTGAGAAGCTTGGCGACGGCCGAATCGCTATCGTATGCAAAGCGCCGGAGACAGCTATAAAAGCCCTATACCGCGGAGCGGCGTGTACACTCCTCATCAGCGCGATACAAGCGGAATCGCTCACGATTTTGTGTTTGGGCATCCGCATCGATGACGAACGCGAGAATCCGTTTAAGGCGTCGATGTGCAATTCGTCGCCCAAAGACGCTGCGCTGCTTGTCCAGATACTCGCATCAACCTCCACAACCCTTCATTGCATGAACGAGCTGAACCATCCTGTTCTGAGTGCATGGTGCAAATTGGAGAGCGGACCCGCGGCTCTGGCGGCAGACGCCCTGCGTGCGTCGGACCACTGGCTTCTTACTTATCCCGCAACCACCCTGGTAAAACTCGAAGACCTCCGGCAAATACTGAATCTTGCCCTCGACAGATTTCAGCACCACATCCACAAACCCAAAGATGACCCCGTTATTGAATACGTGAAGATGACCGCAACACTTCCGCTTGCGCTCGATATCTGGAAACCAAGGGAGCTATTCGAAGTAACTCCGACCTCCGCAAGCGGTCCGTTCGTGATCGGCGATCGGGACGAAGGAAAGAAGCTGGAGCGCCATATTAACGTCATCATGGATTCGATTTACCCCGGAAACGGTTACCTGTCGCCGGAGGTTCAGGACGGGAAGAATCGGCGAGAGCTTACCGACGTGCTCGGATTCAGCAAGGACTTCATCTGCGTTGTACAAGCGAAAGCATTGGCTGTCCTCTCGGCCAAGGATCAAAGCTCAGATACGCGCGCCGCTAATGTGACGAAAGACATTAGGAAGGGTATGGGACAGTTGGCTGGTGCCCTCACCAACATCCGTAACGGCTGCGATATCTTCCCGCATGAAGAAAGTACGCCGCTGACGCTACCGGGCCGAGATAGCTCACCCGCGCACGCGATTGTGGTTCTGTCCGAAATGTATACGTTCGTCGATTGGAAGGCCGTTGCGGTTGAGGTGGCCACGGCCAGCGAGAACGAGTTCCGTCGGGCGCTATTCCATGTGCTCGACATTCAGGAGTTCGCCAACCTTGCTAACAACTGCAAGGATGCGGAGACATTCAACAACCGTCTTTTCCAGCGCTGGTGTTTCATCAAAGAGCGAGGGAACGCTTACATCAGGACGCAGCAACGCATCGGGCCGCCGCCGGATGACCACGAGGACGACCACGCGCCCTAACGGCATCCCGCTTTGCGCTCTTTCGCTATAAACGATGGCATGACCGTCATCATCGTGACAGGGAATTTGCGGCGTAACCTAAGAGTATGTGCGACCGCTTGTTCTCTCTCGGCGATGCGAGCGATCGCGCCTATGTGAACCTGCGCGACATGCGAGAAGAATGGATCGTACCGGCCCGAGAGTTTGTTGAAAGCCTTTGGGACCACTTCCGCGGATTCGCCGATCCCCACTTCCTGACGGAGGTCCGCCGCGATTTCCATGCCCGTTTCTGGGAAATGTACCTCACCTGCGCGTTGCAGGAATATGCTGCCCAGCGAGGCGCGGTCCTGTCGTGTCCCAAGCCAGGCCCAGATATCCTTCTTGAGCATGAAGGAAACCGTGTATGGGTTGAAGCCGTGGTGGCGACCAACGGCGTCCCTGGGCTCCCGGACACGGTAGTCGAGCCGAACCCGGACGGCTCGGGCAAAATTCCCGAAGAAAAGCTTGTGCTTCGCTATACCAACGCCATCGCGGAGAAGTATAGGAAATATCGCGGATATTTGCGAGAAGGCATTATCCACAAGAATGACGCCTTCGTGATCGCAATCAATGGCGCGGCTTTGTCGTACAAATGGACGCAGGCGGAAAGAGACGCGCCCCGCTTCCTGAAGGCCGTCTATCCCCTCGGCGCTTACCAATTGCTTCTGGACAGACGGACGGGCGAGATAGTCGGGCAGCAAAACGAACCGAGATTCAGCATCGTAAAGGCAAGCGGGGCAAACGTGGCGACCATGCCCTTTCTCGAGAGGAGATCGCGAGGAATTTCGGCGATTCTGGGATCTTTCGCGGACCCGATGTACCACCGCACGCAGCTCGGTTCTGATTTCGAGTTGGCACACAACCCCATGAGCAGAGCGCCGATCGCGGATTTCGTTATCCCAGCGAAGAAAGCATGGAGAGCGGTTCTCAACGAGAGTGGCGGAGAGTTGAACGGCCACATTTTGGCCTAGCGGCCTGCATCAGACCAGACAAGTTCATGGACGGCAATAATCGGGAATCGGCCCTTCAGTATTAACACCGCCGAAGTGACCGATAATCGCAAGATGGACACGACGCATTTCCCCGTCGAATGCAGACATTGCGGCAACAAAGGGCGGATGGACGTCCTCGCGGAAAAAAGTCTGGTCGAAGATTTCGAAGACAACAAGGATGCGATGTTTCCGCTGCATTGGGAGGCGGGCCACATCTACCAGATCCTGCGCTGCTGCGTATGCAATGACATCACTGTGTATCAGGTTTCCGTGCACAGCGGGATGGACCCCGAATACATCGATCGAGACTACGACAGGACGCTTTACCCCTGCGATGGCGAATCCCCGATGGGCCTCCCTCTAGGTATCCAGTCGGAGTGGGATGCGGCGCTGCGCGTGCGCAGAATTAACCAGAATGCATTCGCGGTGCTGTTAGGGCGTGTCCTGGATGCCATCTGTATCGATCAGAAGGCGGAGGGTAGCGATCTCAATAAGCGCATCGAGCACCTTGTCGGTTCGGGAAAGCTCCCATCGCCCCTTAGAGATGTTGCTCACGGATTGCGGAAGCTGCGAAACTTCGGCGCACACGGTAACTACGGCGACTTGGACCCGAAAGATGCGCCCTTGCTTGAATCTCTATGCCGCGCCGTGCTCATGTACCTATACACTGTGCCAACCCTGACCCGCGACGCGCAGAAAAGACTGGAGAAGAGTTGACATTAGTTCACGCCCACCGTCGGCTCGCGAATAGTCACCAAGGCGTGCGAGTGTCTGGCGAGCTATCGATGAAGGTATTCCGCCAGCAAAGGATCTGTCGGTCTGCTGTAGGGCAGGTGAGCCGGCACTCAATGCAATAGAATCTAGGTGTTGCCCTTACTAATCCCTAGAGCTCATCAGGAGCCCGAAACCAATCAGTAATGTCGGTGAGTTACATCCCGGAAACCATAAAGATCAGACTCTGGGGAAAGGCCGGCGGTCGCTGCCAATACGAAGGGTGCAATGCCCCCCTGTGGTTGGACTCGTTGACCCAGGCCGAGTTCAATTCGGCGTACATCGCCCACATCATCGCCGATAAACCAACCGGCCCTCGCGGTGACGCAGTCCTCTCGGAACAACTGAAAACGGAACTATCAAACTTGATGTTGCTGTGTGACGTGCACCACCGACTGATCGACATCGCCGAGGTGGACGGGCACTCAGCAGATTTGCTCCGGGCAATGAAGGAACGCCACGAACAGCGAGTTGAACTGGTTACAGCACTTGGTCCGGAGAGGCGAAGCCATGTGGTGTTGTATGGCGCAAACGTCGGACTCCACAATACGCACTTAACCATGAGCAAAGCGGCACTAGCGATGCTGCCTGAACGATATCCGGCCGAGTCTCGGCCCATTGCTCTTGGTGTCACCAATAGCGCGATGACGGATCGAGATGTAGCCTATTGGCTCGGCGAGTCTGCTCAGTTGAGATCCCTTGTGTCGCAGCAGGTGAAGCCGCGTCTGGCGCAAGGAGACGTCCATCACCTGTCGCTCTTTGGCTTGGCGCCGCAGCCGCTCTTGATGCTGCTGGGCTACCTTCTTAGCGATATTCCAGCGGCCGAAGCCTACCAACTGCATCGCGAGCCGGCGGACTGGCGGTGGCAATCCGATCCCGCTGAATTTGACTTCGAAGTTACTTCCCCGAGCGATACCATTGGACCGCCAGCGCTAGTATTCTCTCTGAGCGCCACAATCAACAATGATCGTGTTCATGCGGCCCTGCCTAACGCGAGCATCTGGCGGCTCGCAAGTCCAGAGCCGAACAATGACTTCCTGAAAGGACGTGGACAGGCTCGCCTATTCCGCGAGAAGGTCAGGCAGCTGTTGGATCAAATAAAGGCGTCCCATGGTGAACAAGCCACTTTGCACGTGTTCCCCGCGATGCCGGTGGCACTGGCGGTCGACTTCGGAAGAGTTGTGATGCCGAAGGCCGATTTGAAACTTCGCATCTACGATCAAAATCAGGTGCTCGGTGGATTTGTCCACGCTCTTGACCTACCGTAAGAATCCTCGAGCTAGGCGGCTGGTTCGAGTTCTCCGATATCGCCGTGTGAGATTCCTCCTCCATACCATTCGCCGGTCGCTCGCCACATTTCGTAGAACATGAGCCACAGCGCTAACCATGGGATGATCGAGTGCGACAATCTCATGTCCGATCGCCACGATTGTCGATCCGGATAGAAGAGGCAGGGTCGATCGGCGCCATAGGTGTGTGGAATACGTCCGCCCGGTTCCAGAGGTTGGAGTTGACCACCAGGTACGAACACCCTCGGCCACGTTCCAACTCTGTACTGGACCTGCACCTCGTAAATTCGGCTCACAGGACTCGGTTGCAGTTGACCACGGCAAACTAGGAGGCCGCCACAGATGTCGCAGCGAAATGCCGGGTAGCATGTTCGCACCCACGCTGCTTGTTCACGAATCCCGAGCGTCTTGATCTTGGTCATCGACCGAAAAACTGGTTCCTTGGAACCCCAATTGACCGGGCTTGTGATATCCCTGTAAGAATTCCGCTTGAACCAATTGCAAGTCCTCCGTTCCCCCGGTAGTCATTCATTTCTTTGGCTTCGATGCGGATTGCCTCCGTAACCTTTTCGGCCCCTAGTAGCTCTCCGAGGCGGCCCGCGGCCTTCTCTATGCCGATGCGTTCCTCGGAAAGGCTCGGATAAAGCAAAGCCTTTAGCCCCTGGCGGAAGTTCTGAATGTAGGCCTTGAACCGATCGTATTTTTCCTGATCCCATGTGTCCGCGAAGTTCTCCACAGCGTGCACGGGGTTCGGGATGCGAGGGACGGTGGGATGGCGTTCAAGTTCGGCATGGATCCCATCGAGTACGCTCTCGAGAGCGAGGCTCAGTGATCGTTGACCTTGGTAGAACTGACCGGCCAGGGTGGTAAGAATCACGGATCGTGCAATATCGTGGCCGCCACGGAAGTAGACGTCCCGGTGTCTCTTCATGAGTTGGACGATGCGCTGCAACGGGAATTTGTACTCTGAGGGGACCGGAGACGGTAATGGCTCCACAGAGCCTTTAAGCATGCGTTCGGCTAGTTCGTCCCGAAGTCTGCACTTTTCGAAAAACCAAGCTGCGAAGCCCTTAGGATGGCTGTGCATCCAGCATTCAAGTTTGCAATCCGGCACAATGATCGACCCGTTTCCGACCTGATCGTTCGGACATGCCGGCAAGATATCCATGTGGAACGCCCCGGCGTAGTTGAGCCGCAAACAACGCTTGAGTTTCTCCAACATCTCGGCGTAGGTTTCATTCGCATTCATCCGACCGTATACCCAGTCGTAGACGGTAAGAGGTGGCTGATTGGCGCACCAGTGCAGCTGGCAGACCAGATCCAGATCGTATTCCATCCGGCCCCAAGGGCGCACAGTAGTCCCCAGAAACATCGACCCCTGCGGATAGATCTCGGGGGCAAAGATCGCGAGCGAACTGCCTTCCGCCGATAGCCATTTCCCGACAGACTGATACTTTCCTTCGGCATCGTGGTACTGCGTCGCCGTGAGCTCTAATAGGACGCAGACGCGATTCAGGTGGCGATCCAGCCACTGGGTTCGAGTGGACGGAAGTGTTGTTTGGGGCTCAGCGAGTAGCATTCTAAGGTGAAACTCCTACCTCGATTATATCACTACTTCCAATTTCTGACTGATTATGTTATCTTTTGAACAAGGAGAAGCTATGCCAAACCGCCCCATCCATGTCGCCGTTTCGACTCCTGTAGGAGCAGGATACGCCGCCTACAAGGCTAAGGATATAAATGGTTTACCTGGATCACTGGAAGTCATAGGAGGTGGTCTTGGAGGGTTTGTCGGGGGCCTCGCCCCCGACTGGATAGATCCGCCCTGTCACCCGGGCCATCGAGCAGTGGGCCATGGGGCTCTTCCTGTTGCCGGTGTGGCGATTTATTGGCAGCAAAACCTCGACGCTTGGCAGCAGAACCTTCGCAGGATCGCTGACGATCATATGCAGCGTCAATCCATTGCCACGGATCCGCTGGCTGTTGTCTGGCATACAATCGCCGAATGGGCCCTTCGTTTGCTGTCCGGAGTCTTGGCCGGCTTCGGTGCCGGGTATCTTTCTCATGTTGTGCTCGACTTCGGAACGCCCCGGTGCCTTCCATTGATATGCTGAGAGGTCATTGCGATGATTGATCAAGCAGAACTCGGACTTCGCCTCAAACGAGCAAGGGAATCCTGTGGTTTGACGCAAGAAGACGTTGCTCAGGAAATGGGCATGGTTCGGCCAACGATCGCGCAGATCGAACTTGGCAATCGATCCGTTTCGGGCTTAGAACTGGCAAACTTTTCCTATCTCTATGCGCGCGACATCCGTGAATTCCTGGCTGATTCATTCGATGTGGAAAGCTTGGCGTCGGTGCTCTTGCGGGCCGACGATGATGCCGGAGACGGTGTGAAGGCTGCTCTTCGAGATTGTATTGCACTTGGCCATCAACTTCGAGACCTTGAAACACTACTCGATATCAGTCGAAGCACCAACAGCGTTGCTGCGTACCCATCGGTCTCTCTGGGATCAAAGTGGGATGCGATTCAGAGTGGCACGCAAGCGGCCCTAGAAGAGCGCCGCCGTCTGGGCCTAGGCTCAGCTCCTCTCGGGGATCTTCCTGTGCTTTTGGAAGCTCAGGGGATTCGTACCGGTCTGGTCGCAATGCCTCCAGGCATTTCAGGCCTTATGATCAGTCATCAGAATGTGGGTCTGTTCGTAGTGGTGAATCGTGATCATCCCGCCGTGAGGCAAAGATTCTCTTGGTGCCATGAATATGCTCATCTTCTGCTTGATCGAGCGCAGATGGGTCATGTAAGCCGCGAATCGGAACGCACCGACCTTCTGGAGGTCCGCGCAAATGTGTTCGCCGCCAATTTTCTGATGCCCGAGGAAGGAGTCCGGCAATTTGTCGGAACCATCGGAAAGGGTAGCGCAAGCCGACTTCATGCGGACATCTTCGATGAAAGTGGTGTCGTGCCCATAGACAGTCGCACTGCGGGCGGGAGCCAGGACCTCCAAATCTACGATGTTGTGAAGTTGGCCCACTACTTCGGGGTTAGCTTGCTTTCGGCTCTCTACAGGCTGTTGAACTTGAAACTGGTCACCGACAAGCAATTTGAAGCAATGAAGCAACTCGATCTAGAGGGGCTAAGCAAACAGCTGGCTGATCTACTCGGTTTGCCAGAACTTTCTAGGGACGAGACGGTCAGTGCTTTCCACCGGCGTTACCTCGTCCTTGCCCTTGAGGCTTATCGACGCGAGAAGATCAGTCGCCGGAAACTTCTCGAAATCGCGGGCAAGCTTGGTGTCGAGGGTGACGAGGTCGAGAGGGTTGTCGAAGGTCTAGGTCTGGATCACGACGATCACACCGAGGTGCTGATCCCATCGGCATGAATCCGTGGCACCCAACCCCGCCTCAATTGTCATCACAGATACCAGTATTCTCATTAATCTGAGTCATACTCGGCATCTGTCGTTTCTCTGCAAACTTGAAGGGTTTGAGTTCGTAGTTCCAGATGAAGTTATCTCTGAAGTGACGCAGCCCGATCAGAAGAACATTGTAGAAGTTGCGCTTTCGGAACGTGTTCTCAAGCGCGAATCGATTAGCGCACCCGCAGAGCTCAGTCTCTATGCAGACCTGCTACAGATCCTGGGTTCTGGCGAGTCCGCCTGCATCGCACTCGCCGCTTGTCGGGGATGGATGGTTGCCTGCGATGAAAGGAGAGTCTTCTTGCGCGAAGCGCGAAATCGACTGGGGGAAGGAAGAATCCTCAATACCGCCGGACTCTACTTGCTGTGGATTCGTGCGGGAATTCTAACCGTGAGCGATGCTGACCAGGCGAAAGAGGTGCTCGAATCGCGTCGATTCAAGTTTGCCTTTCGATCTTTCGGGGATTTGGTTAAGTGAGGACCCCTCAGGCACCGCCGTCTTCCGCGCGTGAAACTCGTTAGAATGTACGGAACCACCGACACCTTTTATGCCGCCCTCACAAACACAATTGGCCGAGCTCCTTCTCAATAGCCGATTTCACGGTCCAGTAGACTCGATGCGTTCCAGGCGGCCTTTCTCCCCGGACATGGAGGCCGTCCACGCGGTTCTTTTCAACCCAAAATACGATCGACAGGCCAAGATCAAGGCTTACCGTGTTTGGCTAGAAAGGAACCAACCATGCGTCTTCGGCAAGACAGCGGCCACGAATAAGAATGTGTACATCTGCCTTCTGGAGGAGTATGAGCTCCTGCGCATGCAACGGGGCGACCCCGACGTTATCGATACATTGCAAGATCACCGGCAGGTGTTTAAGCGCCTCGCCCTTGAGGGCTTGGTCTCGTCTTTTGTCATTCTCTTGACCAGTAGGCACTTGACTACGAGAGAACCGAACGCCGCGCTAAAGGAGATTTGCCGCAGATTTGTTGAACTCTACATGCAGGTGCGGGTCCCTGACGACACGTATCACACAGAGAGAGAGTACGTCTTTCTGCGTCGGCCAGATAATTCGGTATTGAAGTTCTCCACGCTCCCGAATATTTTCTGCGCCCAAGGCGACGGCCGCTGGTGGCATGATCACCGCACGCCAGGTGGCGTTATGATTACTTCGAACGCCCTTGGGCACTTCGTGTACGCGCGAACGAAGAAGGTACACCTCGATGCGACCACCTGCGCCTCTGCCTTGGAACAAGCAATGCGCACGATTGCGAATGCACGTAAGGACCCTTCCGACGGCAAAAGCAAATACGCTCATTGTCCTGCGACCTTCCTAGTTCCAAGACAGCCATCCGATCCGAGCCCGTTGCGCGCCACGTCAGAATTCGCCAAAGACTCACCTGATCATTACGCTGGCTACTTCCATGCGGACCATCTGATTCCCTCGGCCTTTTTTCAGAAGGACCGTGATCCGAAGATTCTAACGAAGTATGAGGATCTGAGTTTTCGATATATTTTCGACGGAGTTGCCGATCCCGAAGGACATGCAGAACTGATGACCGGGACACCAGCGAAATGGTACGACGTCAAGCGAAACATGGACCGGATTCCGGACTTTGCCGACCCGGAAGAAACGACTATCTTGGACCGCCAGACGCGTGGACGGCTGGCCAGATGGCTTGAGGAACGCATCCGATCGAGGTACTGACCCGACGCGCGGCAATATTTGATATGCTCATTTCTGTAGCCGAAACATTGTTACGTAGTCCTGTTTAGACAACAGTTCGCGTTCCAGTGCCGCCGCGGAAGAGGGCGTGAAGACCAGCAAGCTTTCGAGCAATTCGAGAAGGCTGAAGCCCGGCGACGCGCAGGCGCTCTTCGGGTCCGGAATGAATTCCCTGTCGTTTCCGCAGATCGAAGGATGCCATGATAAATTGGCTGCGTGCAGCGAAGTCGGGCAACTTTTATAAGAAGCAAAAGCGACTGCCAAAGGCGGCAGTTATCGAACTATTCCGCTCCATTCGCCAGAGTTCGGAGGCGCCAACAAACAATGTCTTCCACCATGTAAAGGAGACGCTCGGGCATGCAGCTTGGTCAGCAATATCATTCTTCTATGATCGTGAACCAGCATTTCTTGATCTGCCGCCCGGCCATACTAAGGAACGCATTTGTGGCTTTCTAGTACTCGTGGAGTATCGGGAACACGCAGCCCTCTTCAAATCGAACCTCGATCTACCTTCCGACTTCAAGACCGAATACTTTCAGCGCGTAGGCGACGACAGAGTGGAGGCTGCCATCGCAAGCGCCGACGTGACCTTTGAGCAAATTCGCCTGCGAAATATGGCGACATCAAAATATGCTCTCCGCAACAAGACGCTCGAAGCAGACAACCTCAAGACCGTTGTTGGACCATCCGGGGCCAGCCGATTTGTGCCGCAGGGGTATCGCGTCCGTCGAGGCGAAGATCACTATACCGCAACGCCCAGTTCAGGCCGGATTTCGTTACGATCAGATCGAGTTGGGTACGAGGAACTAGTTCACTGGGCTGTGCTTGTCATCGACATGCTGACTCAGGAAAACGTCCCGGCATCCACATTCATCCGGACGTTTGCCCGGCCCGTGAATTTGGATTCTATGCCCGCGAACGTGTCGCCCACCTTCATCGCCGTGGACGTGCCCAGGCTCACGGAGATACTTTTTGAATCTGAGCCGATGCGACTCGTTCGCCATACTGGCGGCGACGCTGTGATCTTGGATCAGCTTGAAGTTAATGCTGTTTTGTCCGCCCTCAATCAGGCTTTCCCGGTGAGGACGGTCAGAGGAGAACTCAGGATTGTCCAGCCGAACAATCATCTCCAGATCGGCACCATCGTCATTGGGAAGACGCGGATCTCGCTACGCAGCTTCGTAATACCTGAGATTGAAGGGCTTTACATTGAGCCCGTCAATCCCGTTGTCGGAGGAGAAGACTGTGGCGTCCCACTAAAACGGTACATCGACCAAAACGATCTCTTCACCATCTTGTTTAATAACGTTGCAATCGCCTACTTGGATGGGACACTGTACAGGGACGACTCCATCGCTGATGGGCAACAGTTTCTTTCATATATACGAACTGATCCTCGGCTGAGCGCCGCTACAAGTGAAAAGGGAACCTTCTCGTTGGACCACCGAGTCTTTGATATGGACTCAGTGTTTCGGGTTGTCGTCGACACCATTGCCGGCCGAGATGAACTGCTGATTTGCGACGATCTTGGCGATGAGTGGGCCGACTTCATCGGCATCGACGGAAGTTCCCAGCCCAAAACGATCAGCTTCTATCACGCCAAGCATCACGGAGTGACACTTGGCGCTTCCGCGTTGCATATTGTCGTTAGCCAGGCGATCAAGAACCTCGGCCGCATAAATCTGTCACCTGATGAACTTGGCCCCAAGCTGGCAAAATGGGAAGCCGTTTACACAAACGAAGGAGCAGAGACTTTGATACGGCGTGTCCTTCGGGGTGATGCCGCAACAATCACTGAACAGATCGGCGGCGCGCTGTTGTCGCCGGACACAATCCGTCGTGTCTTTATCGTCACATCATCCCTAAGCCGTGGCCAACTTGAGCAGACGTTTGCTGCCGTGAGCCGTGGAGAGGCGCCAACTCCGCATTTCGTGCAGCTCTATTGGCTCCTAATGTCCTATTTCTCCGCGTGTTCTGAAGTGGGCGCTTTCCCGTATCTGGTGTGCCAACCATGAACCTGATGCGCTTCATAACGCCCGGCATGTGAGGCGGGATCTCGCTTTGGCGGCAAGAGTTCGCTTAATTGCGCACGCCTGCGCGCACATCTGATCGTCCAGAAGTTCGCAACCGAAGCTGGGGACGAGTTGAGGAACAGATCGGCTGCCGAATAAGGCGGCCGCCCCCGTCCCCCGGTACTGTTGGCAACGCGCACCTGCTTGCCGGGCAGGTGGCTACTTTGAGCAGAGATCTGCTAACCAAAGCGCAGAGGATTTGGTTCGGCGGTATCCCTATAGACGATAGCGTGTTCCTAACTCACCGAGCATAAACGAAATCACGTGCCGAGCAGCGTCGGGACGACGTACCCATCATTCGCCCTCGCGTTTCGCAGGAGCGTGATAAGATAACCTCTCAGAAACTCGCTCCTGTTGCCTCAATAACAACGATATTGCGGTGAATAATACTGATACCGTGATGACTCCCACAAAAGCGCCTTTCCATGTCTTCATCTCGTCACCAGGTGGCTTGGATACGGAAAAGGAGATCGCGAATAGCGAAATTAACACATTGAGTCAGGAGTCCGAGCAAGAAGGAGAACCCCTCCTCACCGTGACCGCGTGGCCGCACGGCATCGCTGCCGGCAATGCGTACTACGGACAATCGGTGATCAATAGGCAGCTCGTTGACATAGACATTCTCTTGTGTATCATTGGATCACGATTCGGCACACGTACCCCGCGGGCCAATTCTGGTACCGAAGAAGAGTTCGACAGGGCCATCCAAGCGAACCTCCAAGGTGGCAATGTGCAGATCCTCCTCTTCTTCAGCAACAGGCCCACGAGAATCCACGACATCGACCCCCAGCAACTCTTCCTGATTAAAGCTTTCCAGGCCAAAGCAAGCCGACTAGGCGTACTCTACCAGTACTATGGCGACCACGACGAATTTCGACACCTCGTACGGATGAGCATTCGAAACGCCTACGATGCGCTACGCAAGAACATTCAGTCCCGTCACCCGTCCCCAGCGCCCGACTCACAGCCCGAGAGCATCGCGCTTGAGATTCCCGAGTTGATCCTGAAAGACGGACTAGGCCCACAACGAGCGTCAGAGTTTATCATCCCCCTTGCGCCCTACCGCGCCCAGGAGATATCCATTACAGGCGCCCTAAAAACCAGCTCTCCGTACTTTCGCTTCGGCTTCAAATACTTCGACGCCCGCGAACCGGTCTACAGCGCCGGGAGCATCCAAACCCCAGGACAAAACATTGTCTTCCATGTAGCAAAAAACGTTGAGCGCCCTGAATGGTTCTGGACCTCCTATCGAGCTAGCTCCTGGGCACATGAGAACACGACTATCCACAACACCGCCGGCATAACCGCCGCAAGCTTCACAATTACGATCACGCCCGAAGAGCTCATCACCTTCCACCTAAACGACGAACAACTTTTCGCCATACGCTTTCCCATTGATGGCATTCCCAACATTGCGCTCCTAGCCTGGGGAGACGAGCACCGCTTCCAATGCGATATTACCAACCTCCGTCTGATAACACGCTCTCGGTGACGTGCCAATGAGAATCGCACACGTCTCCACCTTCCCTGCCATGAAATGTGGTATCGCCTTCTACGCCAGCGACCTCGTCAAGGCTCTCCCGCAAGCCCAGCACGAGACGTATGCGCTTCACTATGGCAAGAACGTCACGCGCGGCGCGACAAACCACGCCAACGTAAACAACTATCTTTCGGTGCGGACACTGGCGCAAGCCGTTTCGCGCTCTGCAGTTGACGTTATTAACCTGCAGCACGAGTTCGGCATCTGGGGAGGCCTGCATGGCGAGCACCTCCTGGACTTCCTCAATCATGTAGGTAAACCTATTGTCAGTACGCTTCATACCACCTTCGAACCAGCAGCCCGCCCCGCGATTCAAACAGCACTCTTGCGACGCCTCGTGGAGCACAGCGCCACGACCTTTGTGCTCAGCCCTGCATCGAGAGACACCCTTTGCATGGCGCTCCAGCTCCCACGCGACGCCATCGCGGTTGTTCCGCACGGGGTCCCAAACATCCACTACGTGCCTCCAGTACCGCCGACCGGAAGGCACCCCTGGCGATTCTGTGCCATTGGATTTTTTCGGCCGAACAAAGGCATCGAAGAGACCCTCCAAGCGTTCGCCATGCTCAGAAATGAAGGAATTCCATTTCATTTCACGATGGTAGGATCGCCACAACTACAGTTTGCGGGTCAAGATACCTACCTATCCAGTCTGCAACACCTCGTCACAACCCTCGACCTTACAAAAGAAGTTCGCCTGCGACGGGCATTCCTGACGCGCGACCAACAACTGGCCGTTATCCAAAGTGCACACGCCGGAGTCTTCGCATACCAAGATCCCGATCAATCATCAAGCGGCACGATTCCACTCGTTCTAGCATCAGGGCGCCCAACGATCTGCACACCGTTCGAATACGCCAAAGCTAAGGCGCGCGAACTAGGCAATGCCGTTTGGCTGGCCCAGTCGTTCGACTCCCGAGCAATCGTCCAAGTGCTAAAGCAATTTATCGCCGCCAGAACAGCGCAGGTACAACTCAGTAAGGAGCTATATCGATCCACGCGATCGTGGCTGTGGAGCGAGGTGGGCAGAACCTACCAGCGCGCATTCATCCGATAACAGGCCACTCTCTGCTCCGGTATCAATGTATGTTTTGCCTTGGGATGGCTGTTCGTCTAACTGGCGACAAAACGCGTTGTGGCAGCATACGAACCGCCAAGCACGCCTGCCGAGTAGGCAGCTGCGCGGCCTCCACCTCTTCGTAAGAGGAAGGCGCATCTGCTTGCCCGGCAGATGAATCGTATTGGATCTCAGGCGCGCAATGTATCTTCGACGTTTCCCTTTTGCACAATCAACGCCAATCAGGGCACCGGATGCTCAGCCGGCACACAGAGGACATGAGTCGATGCTTCCGGTAAGGATCCCATTAGCATGCGCTCGACTCTGGCAGCTGCCTCGTCCTGAATGCTCGGAAGCACGTGGGAGTAGCGTTCCAGCGTGAACGAAATGCTCGCGTGCCCGAGCTGATCGGAGATGACTTTAACCGAGACGCCAGCGGCCACAGCCAAGGTGGCTGCGGTGTGGCGCAAATCGTAGAGCCGGATCGGCCGTATGCCCACGTCCTCCAGAAGCTTGCGGAAATCGCGCTTCACATTCCGTTGCCTCAACGGCGATCCGGAGCCGGAACGGAAGATCAGGTCGTGCTCCAATTGGCGTCCAGTGTCAGTCGCGATGGGTTGATGGTTCCGAAGACCCGTCAAAGCCTTTAGCACGAAGTCCTGAAGCTTGACTACCCGGCGACTGCGCTTTCGCTTTGTGTCGTCGAAAAGCCAGCCAGCCTTCGAATGCTGGATGGTTCGACATACACTCGCTGCGCCGCGCTGCCAATCGATATCGCTCCATTTGAGCCCCAGGTACTCGCTGGGCCTCATTCCGGTGGTCAGCGCCAGCGCGTACAACGCGAACCATTCCGTTTCTCGTGCGGCCCCGAGAAATCGTCTGCACTCCTCAACGCTGAGCGCCTCCATCTCCCGCCGTTTCATGCGCGGCAGGTCCACGCCAACGCAGGGGTCCTCAACCAGCATCTTCCAGCGCACAGCCTGTCGGAACGCGGACTGGAGCACCGCGTTGGTGTATTCAATGGTTCGCGCGGACAACCCACGCTCAAACATTCGAGCGTAGATGCTCTGGATGTCGAATTGGACGATTGCGCCTAGCGGCCTTGTCCCGAGGACGGGACGGATATGCAGTCGCAGCAGCGCCTCGTAATCCGTGTAGCTTTTCTGCCGCAACCTCGGCTTGGCCGCCGTTATGAGCCACTGATCCAAGTATTGGTTAAGACTGATCGCCGCCGCACGGGGAAGGCGTCCAATCTCGCGTTCTTGCAGCTTTCCGCTCAGGTAAGTTTGTGCTTCGCGGAATGAGCCTCGAATGGTCTTGTTGTGGTACTTTCGCGTTCCGCTTTCCGGGTCGCGGCCGAGGGAAACGCGAACGAGCCACGTGTGCGGCCCGCGTGAAATGAGTTGCCCTGCTTTCCGAGCCATAGAATACCTCCGGCTCAGAAACGTGCACACAGGTCGCACACACGTGCGACCAAGATCAAGAAATATTGGGGATTTGGGAGGATGCTACTGATCAGGAGTCTCAGTAGCGCTAGATCGACAGCATTCGGCTCCACCAGTCTCGCAAAGGGTACTCCGGCCACGGCCGAAATCTCGCGCGGAGTTCGACCGCGCCAAGCACCTCCCGGATTCGGTCTGGACTGATGGCGTTCGATTGA